>URAG01000028.1 GCA_900545755.1 uncultured Cloacibacillus sp.
CCCCCCCCCCCCCCCCCCCCCCCCCCCCCCCCCCCCCCCCCCCCCCCCCCCCCCCCCCCCTCCCCTCTCAAATTCTTTTTCTATCCCCTCGCGCGCCCCACCACCCGAGCGGGACCGCCGCCCCCCCCCCCCGACACGACCGCCGCGCTGCGTGCCTCTGAAATTGGGGCCGACTGCGTAATAAAGGCGACGAAAGTCGACGGCATATACGATAAAGACCCTGAGAAATTCCCCGACGCAGTGAAGCTGCCGCACATCACATACATGGACGCGCTTAACATGCAGCTTAAGGTAATGGACGCCGCGGCCTTCTCTCTCTGCCAGGACAACAACATACCGATAATCGTATTTGACATGCTTAAGAAAGGCAATCTGCGCAGATTGCTTATAGACGGTGAAAATATAGGCTCTATAGTCTCCAGATAGAGTATAATTTATAAAACATCACAAGCTGTAAGGAGTGACCCGCATGCCTCAGAACATACTTAACGAACTTAACACGCGCTGCGAAAAGAGCGTGGAGCACCTGAAGAGCACGATGCTCGGCGTTCGCACCGGAAGAGCGCACCCCGCGCTTGTCGAGGAGATAAAAGTCGACTACTTCGGAACGCCTACTCCGATCAAGAATATGGGCAGCGTCAACGTGCCCGAGGCACGCCAGATAGTCATAACGCCGTGGGACAAGACCGCCATGAAGGCCATAGAAAAGGCCATCCAGAGCTCGAGCCTCGGCATCACTCCGCAGAACGACGGCTCGTCGATCCGCCTAAACCTGCCCGAGCTTACGCAGCAGCGCCGCGTCGAGCTTAAGAAGATGGTCAACAAGATGGCGGAAGATGGGCGCGTAGCGGTCCGCAACATACGCCGCGACGCGATAGAGGCGCTTAAGAAGCTCGAAAAGGACAGCAAGATAACCGAGGACGACCTTAAGAAGTTCCAGAAAGAAGCGCAGGACAAGACAGACGCTTTCATTAAGAAGATCGATGCCGCTCTTGCTGAGAAGGAAAAAGAGATAATGGACAAGTAAGCCGTAATTTTTATAATACGGCGTGAATTTTATGCGTTTCGCCTCCGCGTTCGGCGTGGGGACGGAACGCAGTTTTTTATGTGGAACTGGCGGACACGGCATGAACGAGAGCGAATTTTTCAAAAAATTAAGAGCTGCCGGTGGTCGCGGATACCTCGTAGGCGGCGCAGTGCGCGACATGGTCATGGGGCGCGCCGCACATGACAGAGACTATCTCGTCTGCGGTATGTTGCCGGGTGAATTTTCCACGCTGTTCCCCGATGCGCGGCGAGCCGGAAAATCTTTCCCCGTCTTCCTGCTTGACATCGGCGGCGCGGTCTGCGAGGTAGCATTCGCGCGCCTCGAGCGCAAAACGGGGCGCGGCTACACCGGCTTCGAAGCGAGATGCGGAAAAGAAATAACGGTTGAGCAGGATTTGGCGCGCCGCGACACGACGATAAACAGCATGGCGGCGGACGAAGAAGGGCGCATAATCGACCCATACGGCGGAGTTTTGGACATCCGGCGGAAAATCATCCGCGCGACCTCGGCGGAGCATTTCGCCGAAGACCCTGTGCGCGCGCTGCGCGCGGCACGGCAGGCTGCGCAGTTCGGCTTCGGGATAGAGCCCGCTACGCTCGCGCTGATGGGGCTTTGCGCTGAAGAGCTGCGTGCCGAGCCGGCAGAGCGGAAATTCGCAGAGCTTCAGAAGGCGCTCGCCTCGCCAGTGCCGTCGCGATACTTCCGCGCGCTTCTTGCGGCTGGACTTCTCTCGCAGGAGTTTCCGCAGATCGCCGCGCTCATAGGCAAAAGCCAGCCGCCAGAATATCACCCTGAGGGCGACGCGTTCGAGCATACGATGATGGTCGTCGACCGCGCGGCGGCAGGCGGCGCTTCGCCAGAGGCGGTCTTCGCGGCTCTGATGCACGACGTAGGCAAGGGGACGACGCCTGAAGATATGCTTCCGCACCATTACGGGCACGAAGAGCGAGGCCTAGCGCTCCTTCCCGAAATCGCCGCAGCGCTCAAAATCCCGAAACGCTGGCGTAAGTGCGCGGAGTTCGTCATAAAAGAACACATGCGCGCCTCGCTTGTCAAATCCCCGGCTAAGCTGCGCGACCTGGTGCGCGCGCTCGAAAATGGCCCGATATCGCGGCGCGATTTTGAAATCGTCGTCGCAGCGGACAACGGCGGAAAAATCCCAGACTGGCTCGCCCGCTTCGACGAATACCTCGCCGTCCTTAAGTCAGCGGCTGCGCCGACGGTTCCCGAGCGGTTTCGCGGTGCGAAGATAGGCGAGTATATTCGAAACCGCGAGGCACAGGCGCTGAAAGATTTTATAACGAAGAACGGGGCAGACGAATCCAGAGACAACAGCTGAATCATGGACGGTGTGGGAACGCGGCGATGTGCGTCGAGGTTGGTGATTAGGTCTCGTAATGCCTAGCGACGTTCGCGCTAGAGGCTGCAATTATGTGCGAAATAATAGGCGGCGATCCGACGGTTCTTTCTTCTCTATTTCAAATCCGACGCCGTTTGCGCGATAGAGCGCCACGTCGCCTTTCGCGACTATATCGCGGGCAAGCCGGTGCGCGTGCGGCCTACGGCGAGCCTAATCGGCGCTCGCGGCGCGTTTCCTGATCGACATCGAAAGCTACTGCGACGGCAAGGACGGCGCTGGTACGGCGCTGGAGGAAACTCGCAGCGGAGAGCCGCGCTTGACTTGGAGTCCGCTTTAGGCTATAGAATTTTTATAAATTTATGTGCGGCGGTGAGGTTTTATGAAATACAGAGAACTCGGAAGGACGGGGCTCAAAGTCAGCGAGATAGGTATCGGCTGCGAGGGCTTCGTCGATCATGAAGGAAAGTACACGAAGGCGCTCTTCGACTGCGCCTACGCTGCTGGCGTGAATTGCTTCGACCTCTATTCGCCGTCGCCCGAGGTACGCAGTCTCGTCGGCGATGCTCTGCGCGGGCGGCGCGAGAAATTCGTGATTCAGGCGCACCTCTGCACGACGTGGAAAGACGGGCAGTACGAGCGCACGCGTGATATAGACGAGGTGCGCGCGGGTTTCGGCGACCTGCTCGCACGTCTCGACACCGATCACATCGAAGTCGGCATGATTCACTACGTAGACTCTCTAGACGACTGGAACGGCGTTGTGAACGGCCCAGTCATGGAATATGCGCGCGGTCTGAAAGCGGCCGGTAGGATAAAGGCGATCGGCATGAGCAGCCACAACCCGGAGACGGCGATGGCGGCGGCGAAAAGCGGCCTCGCCGACGTGATAATGTTCAGCGTCAACCCATGCTACGACCTCCAGCCCGCCGGCGAGGACTGCGAACGGCTCTGGAGCGGAGAAAGCTACGCAAAGCCGCTGGTCAACATGGACCCGGAGCGCGAAGCGCTCTACGAATACTGCCAGAGCGCTGGCGTCGCGATAACGGTGATGAAGGCTTTCGGCGGCGGCGATCTACTCGACGAAAAACTTTCGCCAGCGGGCAGGGCCCTGACCGTGAACCAGTGCCTGCACTACGCGCTGACGCGCCCGGCCGTCGCGACGGTATTCGCCGGCGCGCACACCGTCGAGGAGCTCGAACGTTCGCTTGCCTACGAGAACGCGAGCGACGCCGAACGCGACTACGCGGAAGCCTTCGCGTCGTTTCCAAAGATAAGCTGGCGCGGCCGCTGCATGTACTGCGGACACTGCGCGCCATGTCCTAAGGGGATAGGCGTGGCGTCGGTGACGAAGTTCCTGAACCTAGCGAAAGCGCAGGGCTTTGTGCCCGAGACGGTGCGCGAACATTATGCTGCGCTGGCCCACAAGGCGGGCGAGTGCGTCGAGTGCCACGCCTGCGAGAAGCGCTGCCCGTTCGGCGTCGTAGTCACCGCGAACATGCGCGACGCGAAGGAAATTTTCGGAAACTAGCGCAACGTGCGCGACAGCGTCGATTTACGACGCTATCACGTATTTTTGATTTATGTGTAAAGCAGAAAGGCCGCGCATGGGCGCGGCCTCTTTTCGTATGCTTTTATGAGGATTCGGCGGGGTCCTGCGTGCGGCGCTATTCGGCGTTCGGAAGTCCGCTCAGCGTCAGCGGCTGCGCACTGCCTGCCGTTATGTCGCAGTAACCCTGGTCGGTCAGTTTGAGCTTCGGGATTACCGAGAGCGACATAAAGCTCAGCTGCATCAGCAGCTCCGTGCCGGGGCAGCGGATGCTCTCGGCCGCGGCGCGTATGTCCTTGAGCTTTTCGAGCAGCTCGTCCGCGCTGAGCAGACTCATGAGGCCGCCCACGGGAAGTTCGAGGCTTGCGAGCACCTTTTCGCCCTCGGCTACTACTATGCCGCCGCGCATGCGTGCGAGCTCGCGCAGCGCCGTCGCCATCGAAACGTCGTCCATTCCCGCGCAGGTGTAGTTGTGCGCGTCGTGCGCGACCGACGAGGCGACTGCGCCGCGTTCGAGCGGGAAGTTGTGCAGGAAGCCGAGCGCAAGGCGGCCAGTGCCGCGGTTCTTCTCTACGACTGCCATTTTTGCTATGCGGCGCGACGGGTCGGCGCAGGCGCAGCCGTCTATCACCGTCGGCTTGATCGTCAGCGTCTCCGTCGTGAACTGGCGCGGCACGACGCCGATGACGTTGATGTATTTGTCATCCGGGCCGAGTTTGATTTTGAGCTCGTCGGGCGTGGGCGTCTCGACGGTCTTGTGTAGCCCGGGAAGCTCGGAGACTGCGGCCGGCGCGAGGCTTTCGAGGATTTTCCCCTCCTTCGCGACGAGTTTGCCGCGCTTCCAGACGCGCATAACGCGGCAGCTTTCGAGGCCGTCGACGAGGACGAGGTCGGCTATTTTGCCTGGCGCTATCGCGCCGCGGTCGTATAGGCGGAAGTATTCCGCCGGCGTCAGCGTCGCCGTGCGCAGCGCCGCGAGCGGAGGAACGCCGCATTCTATCAGCTCGCGCACGCAGCCGTCCATGTGTCCGCGCTCGCGGATGAAGGCCGGGGTTATGTCGTCACTGACCGCGAGGCAGCGCACGCATAGCTCCGGTGACTCGGCGAGCAGCGGCGCGAGGGTTTTGAGGTTCCGCGCCGCCGCGCCCTGGCGTATCATCAGGTACATTCCGCGGCGCAGCTTCTCGCGCGCCTCATCGATAGTGCTGCATTCGTGGTCGGAGGTGACGCCGCCCAGCAGGTAGCCCGCGAGCTGCGCGCCGCTGACGCCGGGCGCATGTCCGGTGATGACCGTTCCTTCCGCGGCTTCGAGCTTTTTCCACACCTCGTCGTCCCCGAGGTAGACGCCGGGGAAGTTCATCATCTCCCCGAGGTGCGTGCAGGTTCCGTCTGCGAGCAGAGCCGCTATGCCGCCGGCCTTTATCTCCTCGAAGGGTGTTTCGAAGCACGATGCTGGCACGCACGACGGCGCGCCGTAAAATATGTCGAGCGGAAGCCCCTCGCTCTCGCGCTTCATGAAGCGCACGCCCTCCATGCCGCAGGTGTTCGCTATCTCGTGCGGGTCGGCCATCACCGTCGCGGTGCCGTGCGGCACGGCCGCGGCGGCGAAGGAGCGCGGCGTCATCGTCGTGCTCTCGACGTGCATGTGCCCCTCGATGAAGCCGGGGACGAGCAGTCCGCCGGCGCAGTCTATTTCCTCCGCGGCCTCGTAGCCTTCGCCGATGCCGACGATCACGCCGTCCTTCACCGCTACGTCGGCCTGCTCCGTCTCCATAGTGTAGAGGTTGGCGAAGCTCGCGTTCCTGAACACGGCGTCGCACTGTTTTTCTTTCATCGCGTAAGGAAGAAGATTTTTGAAGCTCATTGCGTTACCTCCGGGGCGAAGCCCACTCGTAAAATGGTAAAATATATGTCGAAACTTGAATATATTTTATCAGTTAATCTGTGAAAGCGGGGAGTGCTGGTGGAAGGCTGCGGTTCGCACAACGTTAACGATTACCGCGCGCTCGTGACGCAGAACGCGAAGCTCACGGAGCGCATATTCTGGATGACCTTCGAAGCGCCGGAGCTGGCGCGGAGCGCGAAGGCGGGGCAGTGCCTCATGGTGTTCGCGCCCGACGGCGCGAAGCTGCTTGGGCGTCCGTTCGAGGCGGCCGACGCTTCGCCGGAGCGCGGAGAGATTTCGGTCTGTTATATGCTCGCGGGTGATGGGACGGAGATGCTTTCTCGCGTGAAGGCCGGGGAAGTTCTAAAAGTCCGCGGCTTCGTAGGAGTGCCGTACCCAGAGGGGCGCGGCGCGATTGCGGCAGGCGGCGGAGTAGGCTCGGCTGGCTTCATACTAGCGCGTAAAACGGGGGCGGCTTCCGAACTTTACGTCGGGATGCCGGGGCGCGGCTGCGAGGATTTCGCGGCGAAGATAAAGGAAATATGCCCCGACGCTAGGATTTTCACCGACGACGGGAGCTTCGGCGAAGGCGACTCGATGTTCAAGGTGCTACCGCGCGAGACCGGCGGAAAGGACGTATGGTGCTGCGGCCCGATGGGTTTCCTCAAGGCGATGCAGCGCCATTATGCCGATTCCCCAAAGAATCTCTATTTCAGCCTCGACAAGCGCATGGCCTGCGGCTACGGCGGGTGCATGGGCTGCGTCGTCAAGACGGCTGGCGGGCTGAGGCGCGTCTGTGCCGACCAGTCGTTGTTCAGGGCGGATGAGGTGGATCTCAATGACTATTAATTTATCTGTGCGCGTAGGCGATTTGGAGCTTCTATATCCTGTAATTCCGGCCTCGGGCGTGTGGCCCTACGCCGAAAATTTCTGGAACGGCGAGAAGCTCGACGGAATAGGCGCGCTTTGCACCAAGGCGATAAGCCTCGCGCCGCGCAGCGGAAACGGCGGCGTGCGTATATGGGAGACGCCCTCGGGCGTGCTTAACAGCATCGGGCTGCAAAATTGCGGCGCGCGCGAATTCGCCGCGCGTTACTCGGAGCTCGTCAAAAACTGCCCGCGTCCCGTGATCGCCAACGTCGTCATGGAACGTCCTGCCGAGACGCGCAAGACGCTGCGCGTCCTCTCCGGAGTCGAAGGCGTGGCGGCGGCAGAACTCAACATTTCGTGCCCGAACGCGGACGGCGACGGCATGGCGTGGGGAATGTGCGCGGAGCATGCCGCCGTCGCGGTGCGCGAGGCGAGAAGCGCGTGGAGCGGACGGCTCTGGGTCAAGCTGACTCCGCAGTCCGCGGATATAGCCGCGGTAGCGCGCGCCGTTGAGGACGAGGGCGCGGACGCTATAGTATGCGCGAACACCTGGCTCGGCATGGCGATGGACATGGCTACGGGCAAACCGGCCTTCGGGCGAGTCGTTGCGGGGCTCTCGGGGCCTGCTGTGTTCCCGCTCGCACTGCGCGCCGTATGGCAGGTCTGCGGCGCGGTGAAGATCCCGGTCGTCGGCTGCGGCGGCGTCTCAAGCGCTTCGGACTGCGCGGCCATGCTGCTTGCTGGCGCTTCGGCGGTAGAGGTCGGGAGCGCTTTTTTCGCCGACGTGAAGGCGGGCGCGACGATATGCGGCGGCCTGCCGGAGTTCGTAAAACGTTACGGCGCGTCGAAGCTTTCGGAGCTGATGGGACGCGCTAGAATTGCTTAAAGAGGCGGAATCATTGAGTAAAAAAATTATAGTCACGATAGACGGCCCCGCCGGGGCTGGAAAGAGCACGACGGCGAAGGCCGTCGCGGAGAAGACGGGCCTGCCCTATCTCGACACGGGCGCGCTTTACCGCGCTGTCGCGTGGAAGCTTGACAAAGAGGGCGTCGCACCTGAGGAGGGTGGAAAAATCAGCGAAACGCTGAAGAATTTCACAATATCAATCGCCGGCGGAAAGGTGAACGCGGACGGCGAGGACGTGACGCAGGCGATACGCACGGCGCACGTCGACTCGATAGTGTCGGCCTACGCCGCGCGCCCCGAGGTGCGCGACGCGCTGGCGGGCTTCCAACGCGCGCAGGCGGCCGACGGCCTCGTCGCCGACGGGCGCGACATGGGGACGGTCATATTCCCGGAGGCGGATCTGAAAATTTTCCTCACGGCAAGCGCCGAGGAGCGCGCGCGGCGGCGCTGCGCCGAGCGCGAGGCGAAGGGCGAGATCGCCGATTACGACGAAATACTGAAACAGGTGGTCGAACGCGACCGCTACGACATGACGCGCGAGATAGCGCCGCTGCGCCCCGCGCAGGGTTGCGTCATACTCGACAGCACCGACATGAGCGCCGCCGAGGTCGTCGACGCGATAGCCTCACTCGCGAAAGAAATAGAGGCTCAGGAGAACCGTTGAGCCGCCAGAGGCGCACCGCGCGCGATCTGCGTCCAAAGGAGCCGAAGGCGGTAATAGCGGCGCTAGGAGACGGAGATGACGTGCAGAGTTCGCTCGACGAGCTTGTGCTTCTGCTTGAGAACGTCGGCGTCCCAGTCGCGGCACGCGTGATACAGAAGCGCCGCGCGCCAGACCCCGCCTCGTTCATCGGCGCGGGCAAGGCGCAGGAGATAAAGGAATACGCCGAGCCGAACGAATGCACGCACCTCGTCGTCGACGACTTCATAACGCCGACGCAGAAGAGCAACCTACAAAAGCTTACTGGCTTGCAGGTCTGGGACAGGGCTTTCGTAATAATGAAGATTTTCGAGCGGCGCGCGAACACTGCGGAGGCGAAGCTCCAGGTCGAGCTCGCGCAGTACCGGTACGAGATACCGAGCTTAAAGGGGCTTGGACATCAGATGTCGCGCACCGGCGGAGGGATAGGGACGCGCGGTCCCGGCGAGACGGAGTTCGAACGTCACCGCCGCAAGCTCGAGCTGCGCATAAAGAGCATAACGAAGCGGCTCGAGGACGTGCGCAGGCGGCGCGGTGAAAACAGAGAGAGGCGCAAACGCGGCGGAGTGCCGCTCGCGGCGCTCGTCGGCTACACGAACAGCGGGAAGTCTACGCTGCTGCGCGCGCTGTCGAAAGACGCAGGCATCATCGCAAAGGATCAGCTATTTTCTACGCTAGACACCGTCGTGCGCAGGATAGATACCGGCTGCGGGAAACCCTTCCTGCTCTCCGACACCGTCGGCTTCATCAAAAAGTTGCCTCCAGAGCTTATCGCAGCCTTCCGCGCCACGCTCGAAGAGGCGGCGAACGCCGATCTGCTGTTGCTCGTGCTTGATTCTGCGGACAAAGACCCGTGCGCGACGCTCGAAGTGGTGCTTGAAACGCTGAACGAGCTCGACGCTGGGGAACTGCCGCGGCTCGTGATACTGAACAAAATAGACAAGAGCGGCGCGGCCGCATACGAGACCGCCATTGAATTGCGCGCGCGCGGTGAGCGCGTCGTCTGCGTATGCGCGGTAGACGGGCGCGGCTTCGGAGAAATGCTCTCCGAAATCGGCGAAATTTTCGCGGGCGGCGTTGCGCAAACCGGCGCGGAGGATATATTATAACAAGGCTGATAAGACCGCTATGAAAGGTGGATTCGTATGTATGTAAGCATGACCGGCTTCAGCCGTTCCCAGATACAGACTAAATGGGGAACCGTAGTCGTAGAACTCTCCAGCGTCAATCACCGCTATCAGGAAATTTCGGTCCGCCTCCCGAGGGAGTTCGCGCACATGGAGCCGTGGTTCCACCAGAATCTCAGAAAGACGTTTCGCCGCGGCAAGGTGCAGCTCCGCATGGAGGTGCTATGGGCGCAGGACTTTAAGACGGGGCGCGTCAACAGGGAGGTGCTCGCCGCCTACTGCGGTGAGATGTCCGCGGCGCGCCGCGCGCTTGGATTCGTGCCAGACGTAGACGTGGAGCGCGTAGCGCTCTTCCCCGGCGTGCTCGATATGCCTAAGTTCGAGGACGAAGAGGACTCTCAGGCTACAGAGGAAGTTTTTAAGGAACTGCTCGACGAGGCCGCCGCGTCGTGGAACAAGATGCGCGAGCTAGAGGGCGGACATCTGCGCGAGGAGGTGCTGAAGCACCTCGCTGAGCTCGAAAGGATCGTCGGCGTTATAGAAGAAAAATGGAGGCCTGCGCGCGACGCGGCGTTCGAGGCGATGAAGGCGCGCGTCACCGAAACGCTTGAGAAGCTCGGCGAAAAGCTCGAAGAGCAGCGCTACATGCAGGAGATAGTCCTGCTCACCGATAAATGGGACGTAGCGGAGGAACTCGCGCGGCTCAAGAGCCATATCGCGAAATTCCGCTCCGCCGGAGATTCAGACGAAAGCGCGGGGCGCAAGCTCGACTTCATAGTGCAGGAAATGAACCGCGAGGTCAACACGCTTGACTCGAAGGTCGCCGACGCGGAGATACGCTGGCTTGCAGTCGACGCGAAGGCGGCTCTCGAACGCATTCGCGAGCAGATACAGAATTTGGAATAAGGGCGGACGCATGGCGCGGGAACTTCTGCACGTAGGCTTCGGCAACATGGTCGTCGCGGAGCGCGTTGTCGCGCTCATCAGCCCCGATTCCGCCCCGATACGGCGCCTTAAGGACGAAGCGCGTGAGGCGGGGCTTCTAGTAGATGTGACGCAGGGGCGCAAAACGCGCTCGATTCTAATAATGGACAGCCGCCACGTTATACTATCGGCTATACAGCCCGAGACGATAACGGCGCGTTTTGAGGAAGGGGAGCGCTAAGCGGTGAAGGGACGTCTTTATATATTTTCAGGCCCAGCCGGAGTCGGCAAGGGAACAGTGCTTCACTTAGCGCTCGAACGACTCTCCAATATAAGATATTCCGTCTCGTGTACGACGCGCGCGCCGAGGCCAGGCCTCGATAAAGATGGCGAGACCTACTACTTTATCTCTGAAGAAGAGTTCCGGCGCAGAATAGCCGCGGGCGACTTCCTCGAATACGCAGAGGTTCACGGACACCTCTACGGCACGCGGCGCGACATCGTAGAGTCCGCGCTTGACGCGGGTATTGATATAGTGCTCGAAATAGACGTTCAGGGAGCTTTCATCGTCAAGCAGAAAATGCCGGAGGCGATAACGATTTTCGTGAAACCGCCCTCAATGGAAGAGCTTCGCCGCCGTCTCGAAGGACGCGGCAGCGAACCGGCGGAGGAGCGCGAGCTGCGTATAAAGAACGCCGAGACGGAGATAGCCTGCGCCGGTAAATACGACTACGTAGTGGTGAACGACGACCTTGAAAGGACCGTCGAAGAAATTATAAGTATCGTGAGGAAAAACAGGGAGGAACTGCAATGATATATATGGATCTTGAAAAAATCTACCGCGAAAGGGACATCCCCAACAAATACATACTGACGCTCGTCATCTCAGCGCGCGCACGCCAGCTCAGCGAGCGGCGCGAACTCAACGGCGACGAGAAATATATATCGATGGCCGTAGACGACGTGACGAACGGACGCATCGCCTACCGCATAGTTGACCCGCTGCCGAAACAGGAAAATGAGCCCGCGGCCTAAGCGGATACTCTTCGGGGTCAGCGGCGGCATCGCCGCTTACAAAGCGCCCGACGTGCTGCACGGCTGGGTGAAGCTCGGCTGCGAGGTCGAGACGATACTCACAGAGGCAGCAGAACAGTTCGTGAGCCCGCTCGCGCTCTCGACGCTCAGCAAGCGCCGCGTATGGCGCGAGCGCGACTTCCTGTCCGCCGAATACGGCTGGCAGATTCCGCACATATCTCTGACCGACTGGGCCGATATATTCGTCATAGCCCCATGCACGGCGAACGTGCTGCGTGTCGCGGCGCAGGGCGACGGTTCGACGCTACTCGGCGCGGCCCTGCTCGCGAATACGAAACCGCTGCTGCTCTTCCCGGCGATGAACGGTAAAATGCTTGCGAGCGGCCCAGTGCAAGAGCACATAAAGATCCTGAAAGAGCGTGGCGCTGAGATAGTCGACCCAGACAGCGGCCTGCTCGCATGCGGCTATGAAGGGAAGGGACGCATGCCATCCGCGGCCGTGATCAACGACTACGTTATGCGCGCCCTCTGCGACAAAAAGGACTTCGCCGGGCTGCGCGTCGCCGTCACGGCCGGGCCGACCCACGAGTATATAGACCCGGTGCGCTTCATAAGCAACCCGAGCAGCGGCAAAATGGGCTACGCGATAGCCGAAGTTGCGTGGCGGCGCGGAGCTGATGTCACGTTGATAACCGGGCCGACGGCGCTGCGCCGTCCCGCCGGTGTGAATATCGTCGAAGTCGTCAGCGCGGACGAAATGTTCGCGGCCTGCATGAGCGCATCCGAAAACGCAGATGTAATCGTGAAGGCGGCCGCCGTCGGGGACTACAAGGCTGCCGAGCGCGCGGAGCAGAAGATAAAGCGCGGCGGAGTGGATACGCTGACGCTTGAACTCGTCCAAAACCGCGACATAGCGGCTGAGCTCGGCAGGCGCAAGAGGCCGGGGCAGCTGCTTGTCGGCTTTGCCGCCGAGACTCAGAACGTCCTCGAAAACGCGCAGAAGAAAATGGCGGAGAAAAATCTCGACATGATAGTGTCGAACGACGTGCTGGCGCCCGGCGCCGGTTTTGCGGTCGATACCAACGTCATAACTATAATGACTCGCGGCGCAGAGCCGGTTCGCTTCTCCGGAACGAAAGAGGAATCCGCTTCGCGCATACTCGACTTCGTCTCGGCGCTCGCCGCCGGGAGATAATGCCGACGGTTCACGCCGTATTTCCGGCCCCTTGGTGGACGCCGCTCTCATATTCATGGGAGGCGGCGCTCGCCGAGGGGCTTCGCGTATCAGCGCCTCTCGGGCGCGGGAACAGGATAGGCGTAACGATGGACGCGGGCGGAAGCTACGACGAGTCGAAGATGAAGCCGCTCGCCGCTGTAATCGACGAGCGCCCGCCGCTGCCGCCAGAGCTCTGGAAGCTGATAAAATGGTTCGGTGCGACGTGGTTCATTGGCACGGGGTTCTCGATGAAAACGCTGCTGCCGTCGAAATTTTTCTCAAACGAATCGCTGCCGCCGCGCCCGGAGCGCGGCTGCGGCGGAACATTCACAGCCGAATGCTTTTACAACACGGACTATAAAATACGCTGGGAGCGATACCGCGCCGCGCTGGAAGAAGGCGCGCCTGCGCTCATACTTTTCCCTGAAGCCGTCATGGCGCGAGCCTTCTGGGAAAGCCTGCCTCCCTCCGCGCGCGACGGCGGCGAGTTATGGCCAGAGACGCCTGCGAAGCGATGGAAGCTCTGGAAGCTCGCGCTTGCGGGAGAAGTGCGTTTCATCTCCGGGCCGCCCGGCGCGGCCTTCGTGCCTCTCGTGGGACTCTCTACAATCATCATGGACGAGGAGAACAACGGGGGCTGGCGTTCGCAGAATCACCCCGTCTTCAACGCGCGGCCCCTTCTCGGCAAACGCGCGGAATTAGCCGGAGCTCGCTTCTTGCTCGGCGGCTCCATGCCATCGTCGAAAATCTTCCTCGGCATGAATCCTAAGTGTGAAGAGAAAAACAACGACGGGCGTCTGGTCTTCGTGGATACGAAAGAAGCTCAGGCGTCGGAGTTCGCCGCGCTCAGCGGCAGTCTCTCCATAAGCGTTCCGCTGCTGCGCGAGACCGCGGCGGCGCGCGCGCGCGGCAAATGGGCGATGTGGCTGCTCGACCGCAAAGGCTACGCTGGCGAGCTGTACTGCGAGGAATGCGGCTGGACGGCGCGATGCCCGCGCTGCGGCTCGGCGATGCGCTGGGAAGAACGGCGCGGGCGTCTGCGCTGCGTCTCCTGCGGCGAACACGCGCCGCTGCCCGAACGCTGCCCAAACTGCGGCGGCCTGCTCATGCGCGGTTCTCGCCCCGGGCTCGAAGCGCTTTTCGAGCGCGCCTGCGGAGCCCTGCGCGGAAATTACGGAAACGTCCTGCTCTTCCAGAACGACGAAGAAAAAATCCCAGCCGCCAAAGAACTCGTAAAACAATATCCGCACGGCGCGCTGCTGATCGGCACGCGCAAACTGCTCTCGCTCTGCGGAGTGCTCGCGCCCGCCGTAATCGGCTGGATGGACGCGGACGCTGAGGCGCGCTCCGAAGGATACGACGCGCGCGCGCGCGCCTACACGATGCTGTGGGAGTCGATGTGGCGCGGCGGCGGGGAACGGCGCGCCGTCGTGCAAAGCCGCCGTCCAGGCGCGGGCTGGCAGGAAGGGCTGCGCCGCGGCTGGGGCTGTTTTTGGACGCGCGAACTGCGCGAGCGGCGCGAGCTCGAGCTCCCGCCATTCGTGCCGATGATAAAGATAACGGCGCAGCGCGCCGTAGCCGAAGAAATCGCGGACAAACTCGCCGCCGCCGATGCTGACTTCTGGCAGTCCGACGATGACGGCGCGCTCTGGGTGCGCACGAAACGCTTCGCTGCGCTCGGCGCGATACTCGCCCACTATTTCGACATATCGAGGTCTGGAAAAGCTTTTCCCTCTGTATTATTATATCTAGATTGAGGGAAAGTCCCTCCGCGGCGGCGCGGCAGCGGCCGCGTCAAAGAATCAGGGGGGTATTGATGAAATGAAGGCTCTTGTCACTGTGCTCGGAAAAGACAAGGTAGGCATAATCGCGAGAGTATGCACCTACCTCGCCAGCAAAAACGTAAACGTCCTCGAAATTTCGCAGACGATAGTCAAAGGCTACTTCGACATGCTCATGATAATCGACGTCACCGAGGCGAACTGCTCTCCGGGAGAGCTGGCCGGAGGCCTCCAGGAACTCGGCGAAGAGATAGGCCTCATGATAAAGTTCCAGCGCGAAGAAATCTTCGAAAGCATGCATAGGATATAGAAACTATGATTACCAGATCGGAAGCACGGCTGACGAACGAGATGATCCTCGAGGAGAACCTCGACGTCCGCACGATAACGATGGGCATCAACATACTCGACTGCGCAGACCCCGACGAAAAGAAATTCTGCCAGAAGATATACGACAGGATAACGAAGACGGCGGAAAACCTTGTACGCGTCGGCGACGAAATCTCTCTTGAATTCGGAATCCCGATAGTCAATAAGAGAATTTCCGTGACGCCTGTCGCTATCGCGGCGGCTGGGTGCGAAACGGACAACTACGTAGAGATAGCGCGCACGCTCGACCGCGCGGCGGCTGAAGTCGGCGTCAACTTCATCGGAGGATTTTCAGCGCTTGTCCAGAAGGGCACCGCGACATCCGACCAGAAGCTCATCAACTCCGTCCCCGAGGCCCTCGCCGTGACAGAACGCGTATGCTCATCCGTCAACCTCGGTTCGAGCCGCTCCGGTATCAATATGGACGCTGTGAAAGAGATGGGCGCGGTTATAAAAGAAACGGCCTTCCTGACGAAGGATAAGGATTCGCTCGGCTGCGCGAAATTCGTCGTCTTCTGCAACGCTGTAGAGGACAACCCGTTCATGGCGGGCGCGTTCCACGGCGTCGGCGAGCGCGACTGCGCGATAAACGTCGGCGTAAGCGGGCCGGGCGTCGTTAAGCGCGCGCTTGAAGACGTTCACGGCGCAGACTTTGAGACACTCTGCGAGACGGTCAAAAAAACCGCCTTCCGCATAACTCGCGTCGGCCAGCTTGTAGCGCGCGAAGCCTCCGAGCGCCTCGGCGTTCCTTTCGGAATCATCGACCTCTCGCTCGCGCCGACCCCGGCTATAGGCGACAGCGTCGCGGAGATACTTCAGCAGATGGGGCTTGAACATGCCGGCGCGCCGGGAACGACGGCGGCGATAGCGATACTCAACGACAACGTCAAAAAAGGAGGCGTAATGGCGTCGTCTTATGTCGGGGGCCTCAGCGGAGCCTTCATTCCAGTAAGCGAGGACCACGGCATGATCGAGGCGGTAGAGGCGGGCGCTTTGACGCTCGACAAGCTTGAGGCGATGACCTGCGTCTGCTCAGTTGGGCTCGACATGATAGCGCTCCCAGGCGAAACCTCGGCGGAGACGATATCGGGGATAATCGCCGATGAAATGGCGATAGGTATGATAAACAACAAAACGACTGCGGTGCGCGTCATACCGGTCTACGGCAAGAGCGCGGGGGAGACCGTCACCTTCGGCGGCCTGCTCGGCTACGCGCCTATAATGCCGGTCAACAAGTTTGACTGCTCCGCCTTCGTCAACCGCGGCGGCAGAATACCGGCCCCGATACACAGTTTCAAAAATTAAGGAAAAGAGAGCGTAAACAACAATGGCGATAGCTGCGATAGTCGGCAGGCCCAACGTCGGTAAATCCTCAATATTCAACAGAATATTGGGAAAACGAGCCGCGATAGTTGACGACCAGCCCGGTGTCACGAGAGACAGGCTCTACGGCGAAACCGAGTGGGCCGGCAAAAAGTTTTACATAGTGGACACGGGAGGCATCCGTTCCGAAACGGAGCACCCCTTCATGGATTTGATAGAGAAGCAGGTCGACCTCGCCGTCGACGAAAGCGGAGTGATAATCTTCGTCGTCGACGGAAAGGCCGGCGTCACGCCGACCGACGCGGAAATAGCGCACAAACTGCGCCGAAGCGGCAAGCCCGTCGTCGTCGCGATGAACAAGCTCGACAGCCAAAATCAGGAGGACGCGATGATAGGCGAAGCCTACGGCCTCGGCTTCGACGAAGTAGTCGGCGTCAGCGCGGAGCACAACACCGGCTTCAACGAGCTTATGGACATAGTAGCGTCGAAGCTAGAAGACGACGAGTTCGACGAAGAATCTGACGAAATTCGCGTGACGCTCGTCGGACGCCCCAACGTCGGCAAGTCGAGCCTGCTCAACGCCTTCGCGGGAGAGGAACGTTCGATGGTCAGCGACATAGCTGGTACGACGCGCGACGTCGTTGACTCTGTGGTCGAGCTCGGCGGCAAAAAATTCCGCTTCCTCGACACAGCTGGGCTGCGCCGCAAAAGCCGCGTGAACTCTGCTCTCGAATACTACTCTAACGTGCGCACCTACCAGGCCATAGACCGCTGCCACGTCGCGCTCGTGCTGCTCGACGCGCAAGATTTGCTCACCGAGCAGGACAAGCGGCTCGTCGGTCAGGTCCTCGAACGCGGCAAAGGGCTTGTTATCGTCGTCAACAAATGGGACCTCGCGCCTAAGGAAGAAAAGGTCGGAGACTCCGTGACGAAGAAGCTCATTGAAGAGCTGCCGCTAGCGGCGCACGCTCCGCGCGTATTCATCTCCGCGCTCTCTGGCCGCAGTCTCGGCAAGCTGCCCGAAATGATACTGAAGGTGGAGGAGAACCGCCGCCGCAGGATACCGACCTCGGAGCTCAACCGCCTCGTCAAGGAAGTGCTCGTCTTCGACCGTATGCCTGGCGACGGAAAAGGACACAGCCTCAAGGTCTTCTACTGCACGCAGGCCGACGGAGCGCCGCCCGCGTTCGTCTTCTTCGTCAACAATCCAGAACTCTCGTCAAAGAGCTTCAAACGCCGTCTTGAAAATTTACTTCGCGACATGGCGGACTTTTCTGGGGTTCCGATAAAAATTTTCCTGAGAAGCAAAAGCTGACGAAAAATCGCTGACAGCGCTGATTTTTTTAATGTCAAGGTCTTGACGGAGGCGGCTTTTATCTGTATAAATGCTATGTACTGCGTTAAGGCGGTTCAAATTTGAATGGAGGTGGCATTGCGGTGACAAAGACAGACCTCATCAACATCGTAGCCAAAGAGGTAGAGGGCGTCACTAAGAAAAAGGCGACCGAAGTTGTGGAAGCCATATTCTGCAATATACACGAGGCGCTTCAGAAGGATGAAAAGGTCCAGATTGTAGGATTTGGCACGTTCGAAGTTCAGAAGAGAGCCGCGCGTCAGGGACGCAATCCCCAGGACCCACAGAAAGTCATAGAGATTCCGGCGAAGAACGTCCCCGTCTTCCGCGCCGGCAAAGCTTTAAAGGAAGCCGTAAACAAGTAAAACCGCTTTTTTCTCTTTCGTTAAGCTTAGAATAAATTCCTTCGCGCCGATGCGGGGGAATTTTATTTTGCCCCTTGACCAAAGTTTGATGTAGCTGTATCATTACTGCCGTTGTACGGGATGTAGCGCAGTCTGGCTAGCGTACCTGCATGGGGTGCAGGTGGTCGGAGGTTCGAATCCTCTCATCCCGACCAGAAAGTTCAGGCCCGGCGATAAAGCCGGGCTTTTTTGTGCCTTTCTGCCTGATACAGTTCTGCGCGAAGTTTCCACTTTTTCTTGCTCAATTTGATTTCCCCAGTCTCGGACTATATTCCCGTAACGCTTGTACATGCTATAATAATGGAAAAATTCTAGCGTTTTAAGTTTACGTGCGCTTTTCTTTTCCTCCAGCGTTTTCACGCACGTGCGGTCTAGATGTCGAAGTATAGAAAATAAATTACTTGAGCCAAAGATAATTGGCCGGAAGGAGTGCTGATAAATGATAGTAAACATTCACGGATTTGAGAGCAGCGGCGAAAACAGCAAATATAAATGGCTAAAGGAAAATTATGATTGTGAGATATATTCGCCGACTTTCGATTACAGAAACACAAACCCGCGTATCGTGCTCAAAGCTCTGCGCGATAAGATAAACGCGGTGCAGCGCGAAAAGCCGTCTGAGCCAATAAAAATTGTGGGGTCGAGTCTCGGCGGCTTCTTCGCCAATATACTCAACGTGATTTTCCCGAATGCGCGCACGGTTATGTTGAACCCGAGCCTTCTGCCTTTCCTTACGCTCGGCAAGAAGTACGACCTACCGGTCTGGATACGCAAGGAATACGCTTCGCTCGTCGCAGAGTACGTCTATGAGCATCCGAACTACGACAACGTTATGGTTCTGCTTGCCGACGAGGACGAGGAGATAAACCACGACGTTTTGACGTTGCCGATGCTCCCTAAAAACTTTAGAAACGTCTACAAAGTCCACGCGACGCACAAAATGGAGATCAACGGAGAGATAGGAGACATGATAAAAAAGTTCCTCGGCTAGCGAAGTGTCTCTGTAATGTGTTGCTTTTTTATGGAAAAATGATACACTTTAAGGACAATTCTGGGCTAATGACTGGAAGAGTGGGTTTTCCCACTCTTCTTTTGTTAAGGGAGGCGTATGTGTGAACCAGGAGAACTACAACGAGATTTATCGCGCTGTGAGCGCGAAAGTCGAAGCTCTAGGCTACGAGTGCGCCGGTTTTGAGACCGTTTCCGAAAACGGCATGAATATAGTCCGCGTCTACCTTGAGATGCCTGGCGGCATCGATACGGGGGACTGTGAGATAGTTTCGCGCGACGTGAGCGAATACCTCGACACGGTCGAGGACGATCTGCCTGAACATTATTTCCTCGAAATAAGCTCGCCAGGCGTGGAACGTCCGCTCTTCGTCATAGAGGACTACAGGCGCTTCGCAGGGAATGAGGCCGAGGTCTCTCTCAAAAAGGGCGGCAGAAAAATCCGCGGCGTCATAGCGGGAACTCCGTCAGACTGCGAAGTCGCGCTCAAGACGCCGGGCGGCGAAGTCACCGTTTTGCTCTGCGATATAAAGCGCGCGCATCTAGTCTATGTTCCGCAGTGCGGGCAGAAAAAAACATTCAAGAAGATACCAAAGAAGAAAAAATAATTTATCATAGAGAAAGGGGTCGGACTGGAAAAATGCAGCTTGGCAAAGATTTCAAAAAAGTTCTCAAACAGATAGAAGAGGAGAAAGGGCTTTCCGAAGATACGATAATTTCAAGCCTCGAGGCCGCGATGGTGTCAGCCTATAAGAAATTCAAAGGAGGCAACCAGCATATAGAGGTCCACATAGACATCGAAAGCGGCGAGATATCGCTATACGAGGTCTACGAGATCGTAGGCGAGGTCGTCAATCCCGACGCGGAGATGACGCCCGAGGAGGCGGAGCGCCGCGGATACAAGGAGCTCGCGATCGGCGACGTGATACGCTCCGAGGTGCTGCCGGAGGATTTCGGACGCATTGCAGCGCAGACTGCGCGCCAGGTCATTATTCAGAAGCTCAAAGACGCGGAGCGCCAGGTCGTCTACGAGCAGTTCTCTGACAAAATCGGGAACATCGTGACGGGGTCCATATTCAAGGCTGAGGGCGACCAGATACTCGTGCGCCTCAACGACAAGACCGAGGCTATAATGCCGAAGGAGGAGCGCATCGTCGGAGAAAAGTACAACCCCGGAGACCGCATGAAATTTTATCTTCTCGATGTGCGTCAGACGACGCGCGGGCCGCGCATCATCGTTTCACGCACGCATCCGGGGCTGTTGCGCCGGCTGCTTGAGCTTGAAGTTCCGGAGATCAGCGACGGCGTAGTCGAAATACGCAACATAGTTCGTGAGGCTGGAACGCGCGCGAAGATTGCAGTCGCTAGCCTAGACGTGAACGTCGAGCCGCTCGGCGCGTGCGTAGGAAAGCAGGGCGGACGCATCAAGTCCATCAGCAGCGAGCTCAACGGCGAAAGAATAGACATAATCGTCTACAACAGCGACCCGCTCAAATATATCGTGAACGCGCTCTCGCCTGCGAAGATAGTCCGCATAGAGCCGCTTCTCGACCAGGACCGCTCTGTCATCGCCTACGTCCACTCCGACCAGCTTTCGCTCGCGATAGGCAAGGCGGGGCAGAACGTCCGCCTCGCGGCGCGCCTCACGGGATGGAAGATAGACATCAAGGTGAAGGACGAAGAGAAGCTCCCGACGATGAAGGACCTCTTCATGGACTTCTCCGAAATTATGTCGGACGAGGGCAAGTAAGGGCTTATGGCTAAGGCCGCGAAGCAGCCCGTAAAAAAACAGCGCCCGAGGACGTGCGTCGGCTGTGGCGAAGAATCGCCGAAACGGACGCTTCTTCGTGTAGTGCGTTCGCCGGAAGGCGAGGTGCACTACGACCCGACGGGCAAGGCGAACGGGCGCGGCGCTTATCTCTGCGCCGACCCGGCTTGCGTCGCCGCTGCAAAGAAGAAAAAATCTCTCTCCCGCGCGCTCAAGACGGAAGTGCCTGAGTCTGTCTACGAAGATCTCGCCGCGCTCTGCAAAAAAATGGAGGGCGAAGCGTGAGAGTCTGCCGCGAACGCAGAGTTCTTGATATTCTCGGGATGGCAAGGCGCGCTGGTGCGCTCCTTGTCGGGCAGGATAAAGTCCTGTCGGCGCTGAAAGGCAACGAGGCTTTCGCTGTTTTCGTGACCGACGACTGCTCGGCGCACGTCTCGCGCCATATAGAAGCGGCGGCGCGGCGCGGGAACGCCGATATATTTTTACTTGAAGGAACGGGCCGCGGCGTGCTCGGAGCGAGCCTCGGGGTAACGGCGGCGCAGGTCGCCGCGCTCCCTATGGATAGCGGCTTTGTTAAAAAAATTTACACACTGACTTGTGACAGGAGTGATGCGAATGAGTAAAATCAGAGTTTATGATCTTGCTAAAAAGCTCGGAAAGAGCAATACCGAAATGGTCGAGCTGCTCACGGGCCTAGGCATCAGCATTAAATCGCATATGAGCTCGATAGACGAAGGACTCGTCCCGATGGTGGAGGAGTCGCTGAATAAGGCGCAGGAAGAGGCCTCGCGTCAGGAGATAGAGGCTCTGTCTGGATACCCGACAGTTGCGGTTAAAGACGGCGCTTCCGTCTCCGACGTTGCGGCGCTCGCTGGCGAAAAAGCTGGAAGCGCGGTCAAAGCGCTGATGATGGAGGGGCTTATGCTCCCCGCGACGACTCGCGCCGACGATAAGATTCTCCAGATACTTGGAAAGACATTCAAGAAGAATTTCGTCTTCGCCTCGGAGGTTCCGGCCCCCGCTCCAGCGAAAGGGGAGCCCGAACCCGCTGAAGCCGATGCGGGGACGGCTGAAGCGAAAACTGAGGAAGAGCCTGCTCCGCAGCGGCCGCGCACTGAGGCTCCGGCGCCGGTATCCCACAAAAAACTCAAAGCTAAGGATAAAAAGAAAAAGGGGAAGCAGTGCGGAGACGGCGAGCTCCAGCCCCGTCCGCCGATAATCACAGTTATGGGACACGTCGACCACGGCAAGACGACGCTCCTCGACAACATCAGAAACACTCACGTCACGGAAAAAGAGGCCGGCGGCATCACACAGCATATCGGAGCTTCGCGCGTCGAATACAACGGCAACACTCTTGTCTTCCTAGACACGCCGGGCCATGAGGCCTTCACCTCGATGCGCGCACGCGGCGCTCAAGTTACTGACATCGCCGTCCTCGTCGTCGCGGCGGACGACGGCATTAAGCCGCAGACCGTCGAAGCGCTCAACCACGCGAAGGCCGCAGGCGTCCCGATAGTCGTCGCGGTCAACAAGATAGACAAGCCGGAAGCGAAGCCAGAGCGCGTGCGCCAACAGCTTGCCGATTACGGCCTCATCCCGGAGGAATGGGGCGGCGACACGATTATGGTCGACGTAGCCGCGAAGAAGGGACTTCACGTCGACGATCTGCTGGAAATGCTTCTGCTCGTTGCGGAAATGCAGGAGCTCAAGGCGAACCCGAAGGCTGCGCCGACTGGCACGGTGATTGAGGCAAACCTTGACAAGGGCAAAGGCCCGGTCGCTACGGTCATAGTTCAGGACGGAACGCTGCGCCGCGGCGACATCATCCACACCGGCTCCGCGTGGGGCAAAATCCGCGCGATGATAGACGACAAGGGACGCAACGTCAATGAAGCCGGCCCCAGTATGCCGGTCGAAGTGCTCGGTCTTGAGAGCGTTCCGCAGCCCGGCGAAAAGTTTACAACGCTTTCGTCGGAGCGCGAGGCGCGCGAGCTCATGTCGCAGAGCGAATTCGAGCGCCGTGAGACGGACCAGAGCAAGGCGAAGCGGCTGACGCTTGAAGAGCTCTACGAGAAGATGCAGACCGAAGAGGTCCCGCAACTCCGTATCGTCCTTAAAACCGATGTGCAGGGGTCGCTCGAAGCCTTCCATTCTTCGTTGATGAAGATGAGTACAGACGCTGTGTCGATCAACATAGTACATGAGGGCGTGGGACGCATTTCAGAGTCCGACGTGATGCTCGCCTCTGCATCGAACGCCATAATCGTCGGCTTCAACGTCCGTCCCGACAGCAATGCCAAAAAAATTGCGGAAAACGAAGGCGTACAGATACGCCTTTACCAGGTTATATACGACATGCTCGACGACGTTAAGGCCGCCATGGAAGGCATGCTCGCGCCCGAGCTGCGCGAGCACACGCTCGGACAGGCGGAGATACGCGAAATATTCCGCGTCCCGAAGGTCGGCAATATCGCCGGCTGCCGCGTAACGGAAGGCCTGATCCGCAGAAGCGCGAAGGTGCGCCTGATACGCGACGGCGTCGTATTCTGGAGCGGCGAGCTTTCGAGCCTCAAGCACTTCAAGGACGATGTGCGCGAGATAAAGGCCGGAAACGAATGCGGCTTAAGCTTCGAGAAGTTCCAGGACTTCCGCGTCGGCGATGTGGTAGAAGCCTACGAGATACTGAAAGAGAAAAAGTCTCTCGATTAACGACGCGCGATGCAGCTATGGATAGCCGCGGCGCGGCTTGAGATGCGCCTGCCGTTCGCCGCGAGCCTAAAGGACAGGCGGCACGTCGTCCGCTCCATCACGGACGGCGTGCGCGGGCGCTTTTCTATATCCGCGGCGGACCTTGGCCCAGATGGGGCGCACGACACCGCGGAGCTCGGTTTTGCCGCCGCTGGTTCGTCTCCGCGCGAGCTTGACGAACGGATGCGCAATCTCGAAAAATTTCTATATCAGAGGGAAGAGGACGGAGAATTCGAAATCACCGGCTTTTCTCTGGAGGTGTTCAACTATGGTGACATATCGGATAGACAGGCTCAATAAGGAATTTCTGCGCCTTATCTCCGGGATGCTTCAGACGAGGATAAAAAACTCCGACGCCGGCGAGGCGATACTGACGATGGTTTCTGTGTCGCGCGACCTTGGCCACGCGAAGGTCTTCTACACGCTTATAAATCAGGAGGACAGGGAGAGGGTGCAGGCCGCGCTTGATGCCGCGGCTCCAGTTTTGCGCGCGATGCTTGGCAAGGAAATGCGGCTGCGCACGATTCCAGAGCTCCATTTCTGCATAGACGAATCGGAGGTCAAGGCGCGCAGGATGGACGAACTGCTCGACATGGTAGCCGAGCGCGACGCGAAATTGAAGGCTAAGCGGGAGGAAATATGCTGAACGGTGAAGCTTTCCGGGAGGCGCTCGCAAAGCTGAAATGCTATAGCGCATGGATGCTCGTCTGCCATGAGCACCCAGACGGCGACACCTTGGGCAGCGCCTTCGCGCTTTACTCGCTCGCGAAGCGCTGCGGCAAACGCGCCGCGATTGTGTCGAAGGACCCGCTTCCGCAAGTTTTGTCTTTTTTCCCTTATGCGGACGAACTTGTATGCTCGCCGGCCGCACCGCGCTCCCTTGCAGAAGGCGCCCTGCTAGTCGCGGTGGATATGAGCACGGCGGAGCGCTCGGTCGAAAATTTCGGAGATATGCTCTCGGTCTGCGATGATTCTATCTGCATAGACCATCACGGCGACAACAGGCTTTTCTGCAAAACAAACCTCGTCGAGCCGCAGGCTTCAGCGACGGCGGAAATCGTCGTCCGGCTTATGGAGGCCTACGGAGAGGGCATAACGGCTGAAGAGGCTGCGGCGCTCTATACGGCGCTCTCAACTGACAATGGAAACTTCCGTTTTAGCTCGACTACTGCGGAGAGCCACCGCTGCGCTGGTGTGCTGCTCGAAGCGGGCGCAAAGCCTGACGAGATAGACGACCGCATCAGCCAGAACATGAGCGCCGCTTCGCTGCGCCTCTGGGGGCTCGCTCTCTCGCGTACGGAGACCTTCGGCGACGGAGAGTGCGCGATTTTCTGGCTGCGCCGCGAGGAACTGGAAGCGTCCGGCGCGGAAAGCGCTGAACTCGAAGGCTTGGTGAATTTGCTGCTTCGCATAAAGGGCGTAAAGCTTGCGCTCTTCCTTACGGAGTACGACGGTTACTGCAAGCTCAGCGCACGTGCAAGGCCGCCCTACAGCGCGCGCTTAGTCGCCGCGGCCTTCGGCGGCGGCGGACACCAATGCGCGGCGGGCGCGAAAGCCGCCGGTCAGCTTGAGGATATTCTTAAAAGAGTGAAGGAAGAGGCTCTGAATGGCGCCGTTCTCGGGGATACTTCCTGTAAATAAGCCGGTGGGGCTTCGCAGCACCGACTGTGTTCAGAAGATACGGCGTGCTCTTTGGCGCGGCGCGAAAATAGGCCACGGAGGGACGCTCGACTCAACGGCCTCAGGCGTGCTCGTAGTGCTCATAGGGCAGGCGACGAGGCTTTCTAATTTTATTATGTCAATGCCCAAAAGTTACGAAACAGTTGTCGCCTTCGGCACGCGCACCTCTACAGACGACGCTAGCGGGGAGGCCGTTGCGCGCGCGCCATTCGATCACATAACGAACGAAACGATAGACTCGGCGCTCTGCGGCTTCATGGGCTGGCGAATGCAATCCCCGCCCGCCGTCTCCGCCGTCCACATAGGAGGCGAGCGCGCGCACGTGCTTGCCCGCAGCGGGTGTGAAGTAAAACCTGAGCCGAAGCCGGTATATTTTTCAGGAATTACACGGCTGTCTGACATTGACGGAGAGGGGCGCGTTGTATTCCGCGTAGACTGCCGTAAAGGAACGTATATACGCAGCTTCGCGCGCGACCTCGGCGAACGGCTCGGCTCTGCAGCTCACGTTTCTGCGCTGACGCGCACGTCTTGTGGCTCGTTTGGAATAGAGGCGGCGAAGAGCGCGGAGGAGCTTTTGGCCATGACGGCGGAGGAACTTGCGCGCGAGGTTACGCCAGTGCCTGCACTTGAAACGCCATGTCCTGCATACGATGCGGACTATTCCGCGTTCGCCGCGCTTTCGTGCGGCAGGCAGGTCCCTCTTTCCGCGCTTACTCGACTTTCGTTCGGCACGGAGCCGCGCCCCGATTCTCCTGTAGTGATCAAATCAAAGAAAATTTTCTCGATATGCCGCGCGACGAAAAGAAACGGAACTCTCGAACTTTCGCCCGACGTGAACATAATCTTATCTGGAGGCTTAGAATAATGATTTACGCGCTTGGAGCCTTCGACGGCTTCCATCTCGGACACGCGCGGCTGCTGCGCAAAGCGGCGGAACGCGCAGCCGAAGCCGGGACGGGCTGGGGAGTGATGACCTTCGACGGGCATCCGCGCCAGCTTCTCGACAGGGATAATTTCCGGCTGCTCTTCTCTCAGAGAGAAAAAGATCTCATAGCGGCCTACCTCGGCGTTCCTCGCATGGAGAAGATCGCCTTTACGCACGATTTCGCCGCCTTCTCGCCCGAGAGCTTCGCAGAGTATATAAACAAAACATACGATGTCGGCGGACTCGTCATAGGGGAGAATTTCCGCTTTGGCCGGTGCCGCGCGGGCACACCGAAAATTCTTTCCGAAATATGCGCCGCGCGCGGCTGGACGCTGGACGTAGTGCCTCGATACAGCTTCGACGGCATGACGGTCAGCAGCACGGAGACGCGCCGCGCCGTCGCGCTCGGCGAAATGTCGCTTGCGGCGAAGATGCTCGGCTATCCGTTCATCATAAGCGGCGTTGTAACCGAGGGCGACGGGCGCGGACGCAAGCTTGGCTTCCCGACAGCGAACATCCCCGTCTCGCGCGGCAAAATATATCCGCCTGAGGGAGTTTACAGCGCGCTCGTCCACACCGGCGGCGCGTGGCTGCCATGCGCGCTCAACATCGGCAGCAACCCGACCTTCGAGGGAGAGCGCGAGATACGCTGCGAAGCGCACGTCATAGGCGCGGAGGAAGATTTCTACGGCCGCGAGCTGCTCATATTTATAACGACGCGCGTACGCGGGGAGATCAAATTCGGCGAGAGCGAAGGTCTCGTGGCGCAGATGAAGAAGGACGTCGAGGCTTGCCGCGCCGAAACTAAGGAATATATGAAGAAAAACGCCGGTACTATGGAGAAATTCGCCGCCGTTCTTTGACAGCGAAGTAACGCTATCGTATCATTATGAAGTCGCTGAAAAAGCCGATGTTTATGAGGAGGAAGATTTCCCTTGCTTAGAACGCTGAGAAAACACACCAAAGTGATAATGATAATCGTCATACTGTTCTTCGTCGCCTCGTGCTTCGCGGGGTACGGCCTGTACGTGCGCGGTGGCAGGAACAGCGAAGGGATGAGGGATTACCCTGTCGCTGAGATAGACGGGAAAGAGATAATGCGCTCCGCGCTCGAACAGGGGGCTGCGCGCCTTTCCGAGCAGTATGGCGCGAACATAACCTCCGCCGACGTGCCGATGATACGCAAGGCGGTCATTGACAATATGGCTGTAGACGCTGAAGGTGAAAAGGAAATAAAGGCGCGTAAGATAGAAGCGCCGGAGTCCGAGATCGACGAAGCCTACAAACGCATTATGGACAGCTACCCGACGCGCGAGGAGTTCTTCGCCTACATGCAGCGCAGCGGAATCACAGAGAAGCAGATGAAGGACGACATCGCGCGCCAGCTCCGTATGCAGAAGCTTATGGAATCGCTTGGCGAGAACGTGAAGGTTGAGGATAAGGAAGTAACGGCCTTCTATGACGCGACTAAGGACTTTCTCTACAAGCAGCCCGCGGGTATAAAGGCCAACATCGCCACCTTCCGTAAGCGGGAATCAGCCGAAGCCGCGCAGAAGGCGATAGCGGCCGGCGGCAAGTGGGACGAGGAGATTGAAAAGCACCGCTCCGACGTTGAGATGGCGACGCCTTACGACCATCCGGTAATCCTTACCGACCAGATGCTTCAGAACGAGCTCGCAGTCGTGAAAGACTTGCCGCTTAATAAGATCTCGCCCGTCGAGAAAGCCAACGACCCGTTCGTATTCATTGCGATTAACCGCGGACGTGAGGCTGAGCGCGTGCTGCCGTTCAACGAGGTGAGCGGCGACGTCCGCGCGACGATACGCAACCAGAAGATGCAGGCTGAGCAGCGGAAGTTCTTTGAAGAACTTCGCGCGCGCGCCGACGTGAAGATCCTCGACCCCGCGATATTCCCGTCTGAGAAGGAGGCAGGCACAGCATCAGCCGATGTGAAGGCCCCAGCTGCGGAAACGAAGTCACAAGACAAGGCGGAGCCGGCGTCCGGCGACGCAAAATAGCGGCGAGCTTTTCTCTCAGAGAAAATTTTAAGGCCGGGGCTTCGCCTCCGGCCTTTCCGTATATCCGCTGCGGCGCGGCTTACCGCCTGGGACTCACTGGAAAAGGCATCGGCGTGGCGGTTTTGGATACCGGGATCTTTCTTCACCGGGATTTTGACAGCCGGGTGACCGGGTTCGCGGACATGGTGAATGGGAAGACCTTCGCCTACGATGACTGTGGGCATGGGACCCATATCTGCGGGATCATCGGGGGCAGCGGGGCCGTTTCCGACGGAAGGTATCAGGGCATGGCCCCAGGCTGTACCCTGGCGGCTGTCAAGGTCCTGGACCGGAAGGGGAACGGCTCTGCCGCCGACGTTCTGGCCGGGATCGGCTGGATCCTGGACCGGAAGGACCGGCTGGGGATCCGGATCGTGAATATTTCCGTGGGTTCCTATGGAAAGAGGGGGATGAGCGAGGATTCGGCTCTGGTAAAAGGCGTCAACCGGGCCTGGGATGCCGGGCTTGTGGTGGTGGTGGCCGCCGGGAATAACGGCCCGGCTC
>URAG01000029.1 GCA_900545755.1 uncultured Cloacibacillus sp.
AGCCCCTGTGGGACACCATCAAGATGTCCTTCCTGGGCTCCTTTGTGGGCGCGGTGCTGGCCGTTCCCTTTGCCATCGCCGCCGCC
Organism: uncultured Cloacibacillus sp.; assembly: GCA_900545755.1. Taxonomy (GTDB): domain Bacteria; phylum Synergistota; class Synergistia; order Synergistales; family Synergistaceae; genus Caccocola. Next base: position 87 of record URAG01000029.1, read on the forward strand.
AGCAACATCGTCACCAACCGCGTGGTGGTGTTCATCGTCCGGCTGTTCCTCAGTCTGGTGCGGACGCTGCCCACGCTGGTGTGCGCCCTGATCGCCACCTATATCTTCGGCCTGGGCACCATGGCGGGCACCTGCGCCATTGCGGTGTTCACCTTCGCCTATGTGGGCAAGCAGCTCTTCGAGATCATCGAGACCGTAGACATGGGACCCTATGAGGCCATGGAGGCTCTGGGCGCTACCCGTCTGCAGGCGTTCACCACCGCCGTATTCCCCCAGGTGCTGCCCACCTATCTGTCCGTGTCCCTGTTCTGCCTGGAGGGCAACGTGCGTTACGCCTCCATCCTGGGCTATGTGGGCGCGGGTGGTCTGGGCCTTATCATGAATGAAAAGATCGGCTGGCGTGAGTACGACAGCCTTGGCATGATCCTGATTGTCCTGTTCGTGGCCGTCATGGTCATCGAGGGCATCAGCCACGGCCTGCGCAAGCGCTTGACGTAAGGAGGCAGTATGGAACAGAAAATTCAAAAAGCCTATGCCTCCGCGCCGAAAACGTGGCTGTGGCAGCTATTGGCCGCCTTCATCGTGGCCTGCCTGCTGGCCTGGTCCGGCACGGCGGTACGGATCAGCACCCCCACCAGCAACGGCCTTGAGGTGGCAAAGAACATCATCTCCGGCATCTTCCACCCCTCCGGCAAGCTGCTGTTCACCCTGGGCACCAACGGCGTACCCTATCTGCTGCTGGAGACCTTCTGTATCGCCTTTCTGGGCACCATCGTGGGCGCGGTGATCTCGCTGCCCCTGTCCTTCCTCTCCGCCAGCAATCTGGTGCCCCGGCCCATCGCCCTGATCGGCCGGGTGGTCATCGCCGCCATCCGCACCATCCCTGCCTTTGTCTATGGCCTGATGTTCATCCGCGTCACCGGCCCGGGCCCCTTTGCAGGCCTTCTTACCATGTCGCTGTGTTCCATCGGCATGGTGTCCAAGATGTTCATAGAAAGCATCGAGGACTTGGACAAGCGGATCCTGGAATCCCTGGACGCCGCAGGCTGCACCACCTTCCAGAAGATCCGCTACGGCATTCTGCCCCAACTGACGGCGGACTTCACCTCCACCATCATCTACCGCTTCGACATGAACCTGCGTGACGCCACGGTGCTGGGTCTGGTGGGCGCCGGCGGTATCGGCGCGCCGCTGATCTTCGCCATGAGCTCCTACCGCTGGAACGAGGTGGGCGCCATCCTGCTGGGGCTGATCATTCTGGTGCTGATCATCGAGTGGATCTCCTCCCGGATCCGCGTCAAGCTGGCACGGGGGTGACGCAATGGCAGCAAAACACTTTACCATCTACTTCACCTCCGACCTCCACGGCTATATCTACCCCACCGACTACCGCAGCCGTGAAGAGCGGGACATCGGCCTGTTCAAGTGCGCCAGCCAGTTCCAGAAGGACGGCAACACCCTGATCATCGACGGCGGCGACATCCTCCAGGGTTCCCCCCTGGGCGCTTACTGCCACGATACCCTGGGCGACGCCAGCCGGTTCGCCGAGATGATGAACCGCTGCGGCTACGACTATGTGACCCTGGGCAACCACGACTTCAACTACGGCATGGCGTATCTGGACACCTATCTCAACGCCCTCCACGCCCGCTGCGTCTGCGAAAATGTCCGCTGGGACGGCGCGGGGGTGCGCTTCCCCGCCCGCATCCACACGCTGGAGAACGGCCTGCGGATCGGCATCGTGGGCATCGTCACCGACTATGTGAACATCTGGGAGCGGCCGGAGCACCTGTCCGGTGTCACCGTCAACGATCCCATCCCCGCCGCCCGTGCGGCGCTGGAAGCCCTGAAGGGGCAGGTGGACGTGACGCTTTGCATCTATCACGGCGGCTTCGAGCGGGATCTGGCCACCGGTCGGGTACTGTCCACCACCCATGAAAACGTGGCCTATCGCCTGTGTCAGGAGCTGGACTTCGACATCCTGCTGACGGGCCACCAGCATATGACCGTCCACGGCCAGACGGTGTGCGGCACCTTCGTGGTGCAGCCCACCGACCGGGGCCAGGAGTTTCTGCGCATCCGGGCGGCTGTATCCGGCGAAGAAAAGCGCTTCACCAGCGAGACCGTCCCCGCCGGCGGCGCCTGCCGCCGGGAGTGGCTGGCGGAATTCGCCCAGATGGAGCACGGCGCCCAGGACTGGCTGGATCAGGTGGTGGGCCATCTCCCTCATCCCCTGCTGCCGGACACGCCGCTGCGTATGGCGGCGGAGGGCAGCGGCCTTGCCGATCTGTTCAACGCGGTGCAGCTCTGGGCCAGCGGCGCGCGGCTGTCCGTCTCCAGTCTTGCCAACGATGTGGCGGGGCTTCCCCAGGTGGTGCGGCGGCGGGATCTGCTGATCGCCTACCCCTACACCAACACCCTGTCAGTACTGGAGATCACCGGTGCCGTCCTGCGGCAGGCCATGGAGCGCAGCGCCGAGTACTTCACCCGGAACGATGACGGCACGGTGCGGGTCTCCGACTGTTTCCTGGAGCCGAAGGTGGAGCACTATAACTACGACTACTACATGGGTGTCTCCTACACCTACGACATCTCCCGCCCGGTGGGCCGTCGGGTCACGGAAATGACCGTGGACGGAAGGCCGGTGGCGGACGGGGATGTGTTCACCATCTGCCTGAACAGTTACCGGGCCAGCGGCACCGGCGGGTACGACTGCTATACAGGCTGCCCCGTGGTGCGTGAGATCGGCACCGAGATGTCCGACCTGATCCTGGACTACTTCAAGCAGTACGGCGACGCCATCCCGGATGTCCACGGCGATTACCGGGTCCTGTCCGCCGCAAAGGCGTAAAACCGAACATTGCCCCATAATAAGCACGCTCCCGGCGATACCGCCGGGAGCGTGCCGCGTCTGTAAATAAAACACCCTGGTTCCCGCAGGGAGCCCCTTCGGCATCCCGTGCCAGAACGCAAACTTGCTGGTCTTCTTCGGATATTTCCCCGCATAGCAGCAGGCGCAGCGTGTTCACGCTGCGCCTGCTGCTTATTTCTTTCTTATTACGTCCAACTCTCCAGACTGCGCTGCTTCTCATAGGCCGCCGCGTCCTCCGGCGACACGGAGGATTTTGCCCGGGAGATGATGTCCAGGATCTCGCCGGTGTGCAGCGGCTCCTCCTTACCGGCCACGGAGCGGTGGACATACAGCACCTTGGCCTTGTTGACGATGGCCGCCACGTCGGCGCAGGTGTAGCCCGCCAGCGCCGCGGTAACGGCGTCCACGTCCGCGTCGTTGGGAACGTCGCCCAGATACCCCAGCACCATCTGACGGATGGAGTCCTGATCCGGCAGTGGGATGTAGATCTTGGTGTCGAACCGTCCCGCCCGCAGCAGCGCGGGATCCAGCGACTCCGGCCGGTTGGTGGCGGCGATCACGGTGACGCCCGACAGGGACTCCATGCCGTCCATCTCCGTCAAAAGCTGGTTGATGATCCGCACGGAGCCCGCGTTGGTGCTGCGCGCCTCCGCGATGGCGTCGATCTCATCGAAGAACAGGATGGAGGGCTTCGTCTCCCGGGCGTCCATGAACGCCTTGCGGAGATTCTCCTCCGATTCGCCCACGCCGCGGCCCAACAGCTCCGGCCCGTTCACCACATAGAACGCAGCCTTGCTCTCGTCCGCCGCCACCTTGGCAAAGAAGGTCTTGCCGCAGCCCGGAGGCCCGAACAGCAGAATGCCCTTGGGGGCGGATATGCCGTATTTCTTGTACTGCTCGGCGTTCTGGATGGGCAACTCGATCTTCTCACGCAGCAGGGCCTTGACGGAGTCCATACCCTTGATGTCGTCCCAGCACAGGTGCTTGGCGGTCTTGTTGCGGTTGTCCTCCTGCGCACCGCTGGAGCGGTTGTACTTCTTGCCCCACAGCTCGTACATCTTCTGCATCTCCAGCGTATAGCTGGGCCGGGTGATGGACAGGCGCATCATCAGCTGCTCCTCGGTGACGGGCTTGAAGTCGTTCTCCCGGAACGCCGCCTCGCACAAGCCCCGGATGTCCGCGCCGGTGAAGCGCTCGCTGTTCTCCGCCAGCTTCTGATAGTCCACGCCGGTGCCCGCCTTGCCCCGCAGGTACTTCTCAAACATGACGGCCCTGGCCGCCTCGTCGGGCACGCCCACATAGATCAGCTTGTCGAACCGGCCCGGCCGCAGCGCCGCGGGGTCGATCAGCGTGGGATTGTTGGTGGTGGCCACCACCAGCACGTCCTGCAGATCCACATAGCCGTCCATCTGCGCCAGGAAGGTGCTGACGATGGAGGTCTCGTAGCTGCGCTCCGCCTTGGAGCGATCCATCAGGAAGGACTCGATCTCGTCGAAGCAGATGATGCAGGGCGCCTTGTCCCGCGCCTGTTGGAACACGCGAACCAGATTCTTCTCCGACTCGCCCACATACATGTTCAGGAAGCTGCTGGCATTCACCACGATCAGCTTCATCTTCGTCTCGTTGGCAATGATCCGGGCCATAGTGGTCTTGCCGGTGCCCGGAGGGCCAAACAGCAGCAGGCCCTTCACCGGGGCCATGCCCGCCTTCACCAGCCGGTCGTACTCCCGCTTGTCGGTATAGGGCCGGATGATGCTCTGGATCTCCTTCTTCGTCTCCTCATAGCCCGCGATGGAGTCCCACTTGTCAAAGGTGATCTCCGCGTTGGACACGGCGTTCTTGCTGCCCTCCATAGCGGCATCCCCCGCGGACAGCTTATGTACCATCGTCTCCGAGGCAAAGGGCCGGCTGATCAGATACGCCGCGACCATCTGCAGCACAATGGCGCCCACCGGCAGCGCGTCGTCCACGGCGAACACCATAGCGGTGCCGAACACCGCCGCCGTCAGCGCCGCGGCGGCGACCAGGAATTTCAGTCCGTCCGCCGCGTCAAAGGCCAGCTTCTTCCCCAGCCGCACCTTGGCGAACAGATACAGCAGCGCCGCCGCCAGCACGCCGTAAACGGCGATGACGATGATCAGCGCGGTGATGTTGCAGCGAAGCAGCGCCTGATACATCTGCTTGAAGTTCAGGCTCCGCAGATACGCCTGTGCGTTGGTGTAGTACACCCGCCGGTAATGGAAGGCAAACACGCCGCCGAAGCCGCTCGCGCCAAAGGCCGGAAAGCAATCCGCCTCGACTGCCTGGTAGAGAACACAATCGCCCACAAACTCTACCTCTCCCACGGTTTCCAAACCGTGGGCGAAACGGAGATGTACTACGAAGACATAGGCGAGCGGCGCAAATTTCTGATGTTCGAAAGAGTCATAACCGATTGACTAAATTTGTCGGAAATTTGATAAATTGAAACGGATAAGAAAACATGAACCAGAAAGACTACTGGAACAGAGCCGCAGCCGATAAAGAATTCACGACGCCCTTTCAGCTCGCGGCCTTTGAAAAATACGTGTCGCGCGAAGCGCTCGTGCTCGACGTCGGATGCGGCTACGGACGCACGCTCGACGAACTGTACCGCGCGGGCTGGCGCGGCCTCGTGGGCGTGGACTTTTCCGAAGCGATGATAGAACGCGGGCGCGCGGCATACCCGCACCTTGAATTGCGCGTGAAGCGCGACGCGGAGAAAATAGACCTGCCCGACGCAAGCGTCGACGCAGTCATCCTCTTCGCCGTGCTCACCTGCGTCGGCTCAAACGCGGAGCAGGAGCGCATGATTTCCGAAATCCGCCGCGTCCTACGCCCCGGCGGAATCCTCTACGTCAACGACTTCCTGCTCAACACCGACGAACGTAACATAGCGCGCTACGAAAAATTCAAAGACAAGTACGGCGAATACGGCGTCTTCGAACTCCCTGAAGGCGCCGTCTGCCGCCACCACGACGAAAAACGGATCAAAGCGCTCCTCTGCGCCTTCGCAGAACTCGAATACAGCCGCCTGACCTTCACAACGATGAACGGCCACACGTCAAACGGCTTTTATTTCATCGGACGGGCGAAATAACGAGAAGGCTGTATAAAATCACTATCGCTTACATAATGCACAATAAAGGCGTCTATGCTTATGACTAGTTTTGTGGTGGACAGAGGATGCAAAACGCACACATTAATACTCCGTGCTCTGCGCGCATCCTCGAAATACACGGCACAAGAACACGAGCAAACTCGTGGAAGATGCTACCCAAACTGCCCGCGCCGCGGATTAGAAGTATTCCTTGATTGCCTCATAGAGAACATCGTCACGTACAAGTTATGCCTCTCCCACAGTTTGAGATATTTCTATGTTAGATAAAGCGTGGCATCACATTAGTATCTTTGGTCTTAAACATTTTTGCAGAGTGCATAGCATAATCAAGGCTTTGATTTTTTTATTGTGTCATACTATAAAGATTCTTAAAATCGAACATTGTAGGACAGGTGCTTTCAAAACATCGTGGAATAGCGTGCGGTACTATCTAAAATTAAATAAAATGCAATAATATAGATATATTTATTAAAATTTTGCTGTAAATTTATACTTAATAATGCCCTCCTATGATATAGCTTTCATAGGAGGGACGGTAGATGTTTATTTTATTTAGGTCACCCTAAAAGTTTATGGAGAACAATTTGTAGCTTTAACTTTTGTAGCTTCTTTATTTACCCAATAGACGTTGGGCTGCTGTTGTCATGCCAGCACTCAATCTATCTAATATCTTATCTATCTCGGCTCTTGTTGTAACTAGTGGAGGCGCTAGCAAGAAATTATCACCTTCTATCCCATCAATCATGCCGCCGGATGGATAGATAATTAGTCCAGCATTTATACATTCTTTTGTTACAATAGCATTCGCCGCAGTTTCTTTAGCAAAAGGTGTTTTAGATTCGCGATCCTTTACTATTTCTACACCGCACATATATCCCATACCTCTGACTTCACCGGCAATAGGGTTATTTTTTAAAATTTCTCTCACACCTGAAAGGAAATAGCTACTATTCGAGGCAACATTTTCTATCACGCCATGTTCGGTCATATATTTCATGACAGCGACAACGGCAGATGCCGCAATTGGATTGCTGTTATAAGTATGACCATGCATAAATCCGCCGCTTTTATTTTTTATTGTTTGAACAATTTTATCACTGGCTATCATGCCCCCTGTTGGGATGTACCCTGCTGCTAATCCTTTTGCCGTTGCTATTATATCTGGTGTCACACCCCAGTGTTGGACAGCAAAACCAGTTCCAGTTCTCCCACATCCTGTCATAACTTCATCCGCAATGAGAAGAACATCATATCTGTTGCAGATATCACGCACAATAGGCCAGTATTCATCAGGAGGTACCAGTGCTCCTACTGTAGAACCAACAATAGGTTCAGCGATAAACGACGAAACATACTGTGCACCAATTTTTCGAATTTCCTTTTCCAAGCTATGCGCACACTGTAAATCACAAGAACCTTGTTTCAGGCCAAATGGACAACGATAGCAATATGTAGCTTCTATTTTGGGTGACTCTTTGAAGCATGGAGAAAAAATTCTCCGCCGTGACATTGCTCCTCCGACAGCCATAGTCCCCAAAGTATTTCCGTGGAAAGAATTCCATCTGCCTATTGTAAGACACTTACTACTCGTTACACCGTCTCTATCATAAAAATATTGTCTGGCAAGTTTTAGCGCAGATTCTACAGCTTCGCTTCCTCCACTCACAAACCATACGGTATTAAGCTCAGCAGGAGCGAGATTAGAGACCAATGCGGCGGCTTCTTCAACTATTTGAAATGACCATCGAGACGGATGCCCAAATTCAAGCTTATGAAATTGTTCGTTTATAGCAGCGATGATTTCTGGTACACAATGTCCTAAGTTAGAAACCAAGGCGCCGCTTGACCCGTCAATATATTCTTTGCCATTCTCATCGTAAATATAAATTCCTTTCCCGTGCGATGCCTTTAAGTACGCTGTTTGAAAATTCCTTGGAAATGCATGTGTCATTTTGATTACCTCTTTATTATAATTTATTTTTGCTAGAACCAATAAATCTCTGTGACAGATATACACATATCAAGAATACTAAACCGACTATGTCTGTAAAAGCATCAGGTTTAATTAAACAGAATGAGGCTGCGAGTAGGATAACCCTTTCATAGATTCGTAAGTGTCTGCACCAATATCCACTGGCTGCACAAGCAAGTGCAAAAGTACCAATTAATGAAGTAATGATGTACCTACCAATTAACAATTTAGATGAAACACCGATGAATAAAAGTTCTGGATTATATACAAATGCGTATGGAACAATAAATCCTGCCAGGGCGATTTTCACGGCATTAAGCCCAGTTTGCATCGGTTGTGAACCTGCTATGCCTGATGCAGCAAATGCAGCTAGGGCAACTGGTGGCGTAATATCTGCCATAATGCCAAAATATAAAATAAACAGATGGGCCGCAATTTGAGGAACACCAAACGATTGAATTGCAGGAGCAGCCATTGTTGCAAGAATTATGTACTTGGCTGTTGTAGGTAACCCCATACCTAAAATAATCGAGGCACACATTGTTAAAACAAGCGTAGGCAGTAACATACCATGTGCGAGATATATTATTGCGTTTGCAATTTTTAACCCTAAACCGCTTAAAGTCACAACCCCAATGATAATGCCTGCACAACTGCATGCTATTGCAACCCCAAGCATTGAGCGTGCGCCACTCTCAAGTGCTTCGAATAACGCTTTTTTACTGAATCTTGTGTTTTTTCTAAGCATAGCGACGGCAATCGTTGAAACTATGCTTATAAGCGCCGATGTCATCGGCGTGTAGCCTTTCAGCAGCAAATATATTATGATAATTATTGGTAGGAAAAGGTGTGCCCCCTCAGATATTGTTTTTTTGAGATCTGGCAGATCTTCTTTAGGAATCCCTTTTAATCCGAGCTTTTTACCTTCCATATGTACCATAATCCACACACCTGCGTAATATAATAATGCAGGTAAAGCGGCTGCTAGTGCAATTTCGACATAAGCTATTCCTAAGAATTGCGCCATTATAAAAGCAGCAGCCCCCATAATAGGTGGCATTATCTGTCCGCCAGTAGATGCTGCGGCTTCTACGCCCCCCGCAAATGCGGCAGGGTAGCCAATTTTTTTCATTAACGGTATAGTAAAAACACCAGTAGTTACAGTATTAGCGACAGAACTCCCAGATATTGTTCCGAATAAGCAGCTCCCAAAAACTGACACCTTCGCGGGACCACCTACACGATGCCCAGCTAATATTAAGGCTAAATCTATAAAAAATTTACCTAAGCCAGACTTCTGTAAAAAAGCGCCAAAAAGTACAAACATGAAAACAAACGTAGCTGAGACACCGAGAGGCAAGCCGAATATACCTTCTGTAGAAATATACATGTGGCTCATTATTCTATTTATTGAAAATCCACGGTGTCCCATAAAACCAGGTATATATGGCCCTATTTTCGCATATATTAGGAAGAATACGGCGACAATAACCATTGGCATACCGATTACCCTTCTTGTTGCCTCTAAAATAAGTATAGTTAATACTGTGCCCAATAATACATCTGTACCTGTTGCCATTCCACCCTGCATCATTATATCTTTATAGAAAATGGTAATATATAAACATGATGCTGCGCTAATGCATGCAAGAACGATATCGAATATATCCATCTTCGACCTAGAGCTTTTGGACGATATCGGATATAGTAAAAAACCTAAAGACATAGCGAATGCTAAATGTACAGATCGTTGAATTTGAGCAGGGAACACTCCAAATGCAGCAGTATATAATTGAAATAAAGAAAATAATATACAAATTAGTGAAATTACAATACCCCATTTACCTTTTAACTTTCTGAAGGTGGATTCCTTATCAAATCTTTCAAGCATTTCTTCTGCTGCTTTTTCATTCTCTGCAGCATTAAATTCTTTGGTATCTAGATTCATAAGACGTCATCTCCTTTGATGATTATTTTTCTGCAGACGCGGATGCATATAAACTAAAATAAAGAACCTTCATCGCAGTAATATGACAATCGATGAAGGCTCATGAAAGTTTTGTGTTATTATTTAATTATACCTTTCTCCTTAAAATATTTTTCTGCGCCGGGATGAAGTTTTATTGCGATGCCGTCAAGCGCTGTTTCAAGAGACATCCCTTCTGCTGCAGAATGTGCAGCTTTTATTTCATCCAAATTTTCAAAAATTGCCTTTGTCATCTCATATACCAGTTCTTCTGGCAATTTAGCGTCTGCAATGAGAAGGGCCTGTACTGCTACCGTCTCATATGGTTCTGTTTGATATTTATATGTATTAGCTGGAATACTTACTGGTGTATAGAAAGGATATTGTGCCACTAACTTATCTCTTAAGGTACCACCAACGGGAAGTAACGTAACTTTATTGAGAGAGTTCAAATCATGTACAATTGCGGCTGGAACACTTGAGTTTGTATGAAAAGCATCAATGTGACCGTCTTTAAAATGTTCTGAAGATTCGCTGAAAGATAAATAAAATGGTTCTATATCATCATATGTTATACCAGCAGTATTTAATATCTGGCGCAATGTGACTTCATTACCGCTACCAGGTGCACCGACAGAAACTGGTTTGCCCTTTAAATCCTCGATTGTCTTTATGTTGCTTTCACCTTGTGCAATAATGTGCGTGGTGTCGGGGTAAATCCTACAAATTGCGGTAAAGTTTGGATATTTTTGTTTAAACATTTCCATGCCATTAGTAGCATAGTATGTTATGTCCGTTTGTATTAACGCAAGATCAATATCCCCCATTCCAAGTAAATGCGCATTATTGACAGAACCGTCTGTTGTTTGTACTGTAATATTCACATCAGGAGCATGTTTATTAATTGTGCTTGCAATGGCTCCTCCTAAGGGGAAATACGTGCCAGCTGTACCACCTGTTCCCATACTTAATTCTTTGGCACATGCAATATTCACTGATGTCATAGCAACCGCAAATACTAATATAGGAAGAATCCACAGACGATATTTTTTTAGCATAGAAGCTCCTCCTTCTTAATCTTCCAGCATTATATTGTGCTACGTATGGCACAGCATATAATGCTTAATTAAATACTTATCTGACATGAAAAGTAATCTCACTATTTAGTGTTAGGTGTTTTATATCGCCTCCTAGTCCAATAACAAACAACGAAAGCTGATACTCCTTTCATATTTCTGCCATTTTATGTCATAGATTCACTTGTTCAATTTGATTGAACGGAATAATACGTCAAGGAATTTCTCATATACCTTTATCATCGCCCCCTTATCTTCATTGCCTAAGCCCTCAAGCAGCGCCATTTGATAAGTCGATGTCGCGGCGTGCAGCACAGGAAGAGGAATGCTTCTCTGCGCAGAAAGCTCCGCGGCGCTGATAAGATCTTTATATGCGTTTTTCATTTGGTAACCTTCGGAGAAAATGCCTTTTAATATTCTTGGAATGAAAAATTCCGAAGCGTAGCTTCTTCCTGTGCCGCTGTTGACGATAGATCCGATTTTATCCGGATCAAGACCCAGTTTGACGGCCATCGGCAGTATTTCTGCAAGAGCAGCTGCATTAATATCAAAAAGCAACTGATTGATGAGCTTCGTTAATTGCCCGCTGCCTGGTGCGCCCATGTAAAGGATGTTATTGCCAATCATTTCAAAATATGGTTTTACGTATTCAAATGTCTCCTGTTCTCCGCCACACATGACCGACAAAGTACCTTCTTTGGCGCGGGCTTCCATCCCTGAAACTGGGGCATCTAAGAAACGTATATTTTTATCCAGAAGTATATCGTGAAGCTCTATTGTTGCATTGTATGAAATCGTACTTAGATCTACAACAATTTTGTTACTGCTAAGGTTGTTTATCAGCCCGTTTGCTCCTATCAACGTGCCTTTAACGATTTCTGTGTTAGGCAATGAAAGGAAAATGATATCGCTCTCCGCAATTTGCTTGATGTCGTTTGCTGTTTCTGCTCCAATTTCTGTAAATTCATGGTAGACTGAATCGCATATATCATAAACGATTACTTCACCATGATTTTTCTTGGCCATGTTTAGAGCCATATTTTTCCCCATTTTACCCAGCCCGATAAAACCGAGTTTCATTGTCCTCGCTCCTTATTTTGCCATATTTAAGATAAGATTTAAGACTTATTCGTTGTCTTGATATAACCACAAACAACCCTTTTCGGCGCCTTGTACCATCGTTCTATACGCCGATAATACTCCAGGGGCAATACGGTTTGGGCGTTTGACGTGCGTCAGCCGTTCCGCTATTTCTTCGTCCGAAAGCGCGACGTTTATCGTCTTTGCGTCGATGTCTATCGTGATCATGTCGCCGTCGCGGATGGCGGCTATCGGGCCTCCGTCCCACGCCTCGGGCGAGATGTGTCCAACGCACGGGCCGCGCGTCGCGCCGGAGTAGCGTCCGTCGGTTATCATCGCGACGCTCGTGTGCAGCCCCATGCCGACGAGCATTGCGGCGGGAATGGACATCTCGCGCATTCCAGGGCCGCCCTTCGGCCCTTCGTAGCGGATGACGAGGACGCAGCCCGGCTTGATTTCTTTATTCATCATGAAATCGCGCAGCTCTTCCTCGGAGTCGAAGCAGACGGCGGGGCCTGTGTGACGGAACATCTCCGGCACGACGCCGCTCTTTTTGATAAGGCAGCCCTCGGGCGCTATGTTGCCGTAGAGTACGGCGAAGCATCCGTCCGGGTAGAGCGGGTCGTCATCGCTGTGTATGACTTCGGGATTCACGCGGCGGCTGAAGCCGTCGAGATACTCGCCGAGCGTGCCGCCCATCGCGAGCTTTGCGTCGAGGTTGAGATGCCGCTTTATCGCCTTGAGCGTCGCGCCTACGCCGCCGGCCTTGTGGTAATCGCTGATGTTATATTTTGAAGACGGCTTGAATTTCGCGACAACGGGGATGTCTTTCTGGATTTTGTCAAATTCTGCGAGCGTCAGCCCGACGCCCATGACGTTCGCGAGAGCGCAGACGTGCAGCTGCGCGTTGGTCGAGCCGCCGGTTGCGGAGACGTGGCGCAGACCGTTGACGAGCGACTCCTTCGTAACGATGTCTGAGAAGCGCACCCCCTGTTTCGCAAGCTCTACTGAGCGTTCGCCGACGGCGCGCGCCTGCCGCACTTTCTCGGCGGAGCAGAAGAGCGTCGTCGTCGAGTCGAACGGCGTCAGCCCGATGACCTCGGAGAAAACGCCCATAGTGTTCGCTGTGCCGTACATCGAGCATGTGCCGCACGAATGGCAGATGTTTTTCTTAAAATTGCGGAATTCCTCCGAAGAGATCTTTTCCGCACGAAATGCGCCGATGGATTCCTTGAGGTCCGGCGTAACGTAGACGTGCTCGCCGTCGTCGTAAGGGACCATGCAGCCTGCCGTGAGGAATAGACACGGCTTATTGAGCGAGGCCGCCGCCATCAGCATTCCCGGCACGATTTTGTCGCAGGAACATAAAAAGACGAGGCCGTCGAAATCATGCGCGCGCGCCATGCACTCTGCCGCGCCCGCGATGAGGTCGCGCGAAGGCAGGATGTAGTGCATGCCGAGCCCCTGCGCCATCCCGTCGCACGGTGCGGGGACGTTGAACTCCGCGGGAGTCCCCCCCGCAGCCCAGACGCCCTCGGCTACATGCTGTGCCAGCTCGCGCAGCGGCTTGTGTCCCGGGTTCGCGTCCGTGTAGGAATTGACGATGCCGATGACGGGCTTGTTCAGCTCTTTCTCTCCATAACCGCATGAGCTCATCAAACCGACATAATATGCTTGAGTCGGGTCTTGTGTATCATGGTTTCCCATTTGTTACAGTACCTTTCATTGTCATGTATTTCTTACCTTATGAGAATTCCGTCTTTGCTTCGTTGGTTATAATATAGGCTCTTGAATCACAAAAGTAAAACAGTTAAACTTAATATATTAACAGCTTATATATTGTTATAAATTAATATAGCTAGAGAATGCTTTAGAAGAGGGGATGAAATATGACGAACGGCGAAAGATTATTCCTAGTGCTTGCAGAGGAGCTGAACTTCGGACGCGCGGCGAAGAAGTGTTTTATCAGCCAGCAAAGCCTAAGCGACCACATCAAGCGGCTCGAAGAACATTATGGCATGAGCTTATTCACGCGCCGCCCCTCCGTCGCGCTGACGGAAGCTGGGCGCGCTGTGCAGCGTTCGCTGCTCGCGGTCAGAAATTTGGAACAAGGACTCGATGCGGAGCTGTCTGAAATACAGCGCGGCGCGACAGGAACGCTGAGGCTCGGCATGAACTACACCCGCGCTAAAATAATAATCCCAGAGCTTTTCAGATGGTGCCGTGTGAAATATCCAAATGTGAAGATAGAACTGACTCTCGAAGAAACTATGACAATGCAGGAGCTGCTGCGGAAGGGCAAGCTTGATTGTTTTTTAGGCGTCAACGCCGTCACGCCGACTGATATGCGCGTGCGCCCTCTCGCGAACGAAGGAATTTTTCTTGTCGCAACGTCTCGATATTTACGCGAACGTGCAAATATCGAGACGCCGAACTGCGATGTCTCTGAAGAAGCCGTAAATCTCCGCAATTTCGACGGGCTGCCGTTTGTTATGAATTATCCGAAGAGCACCACATATCAACTCGTCGCCCAGTTTATGGCCTCAAACGATATAAATGTAGAACATGTCCTCTCTGTCAGCGATTATGACATATCGGAGAAGATATGTCGGACTGGACTGGCGGCGCTGTGCGCACCACAGTTTTTTATCCCGTCTATATTGAAGGGCAACGACGGACGTCCGGACGATGAGCGGCTGTATGCCATGCCGGTCTTGGGGCTTGGTTGCGCGCTGCGTTTTGAGCTCATATATAACGGGCTGCCTCGTTATCCTCGTTTTGTGCTGGACTGTTTTGACAAGATAGAAGAGATATCGTGGGTGGATGGTGTCCCGGCTTGAGACCAGGCGTAGTGGCGACGCTTCATCATATATTTTGTGGGAAGCACCGAAGCTGAACCTGAGATGTGCGCCCGGATGCGGTACAAATGTTTGTACGAATAGCATATAAAACAGCCGCCGCTTCGTGTGAAGCGGCGGCTGTGGCGTTTTCGTATTTCTCGGGCGGATTAACGCTTGGAGAACTGCTTGTTGGCGCGGGCGCCTTTGAGGCCGACCTTTTTGCGTTCGACCATGCGCGGGTCGCGCGTGAGGAAGCCGGCTTTTTTGAGCGCCGGGCGCGCGTTGGGATACATCTTGAGTATCGCGCGGGCGACGCCGAGGCGGATGGCTCCGGCCTGTCCGGTGAGTCCGCCGCCGTGTGTGTTGACGAACACGTCGATTTTGCCTTCGACGCCTGCAACCGCGAGCGGCTGCACTGCCATCGACGACCAGTAGAAGCGCGGGAGGTAGTCCTTCACTTCACGGTTGTTAATGAGGAACTGTCCCGTCCCTTCGCAAATGCGGACGCGGGCTATCGCGTTCTTTCTTCTGCCTGTTCCCCAGAGGAAAGCCGATTTTTTCTCTGCCATTTTATTCCACCCCTCTCCTTAGTCTATCTGCTCGGGCTTCTGAGCCGCGTGCGGATGCGCCGGTCCGGCGTAGACCTTAAGCTTACGGTACATATCGCGTCCGAGCTTCGTCTTCGGGAGCATTCCCCAGACGACGCGCTCGATGAGGTGCTCGGGACGGCGCTCGAGGACTTCCTTGTAGCTGAGCGTCTTGAGTCCACCCGGGTGTCCCGTGTGGCGGCGTATCTTCGACTGGATAAGTTTTTTGCCGGTAAGTCCGACCTTGTCCGCGTTGATGACGACGACGAAGTCGCCGGTGTCGACGTGCGGCGTGTATGTGGGCTTGTGCTTGCCCGAAAGGATGCGGGCTACCTGTACTGCGAGACGGCCAAGATGCTTGTCGGTGGCGTCGATGAGATACCACTTGCGCTCTACTTCTTCGCCCTTGGCCATGTAGGAACGAGTGCCTATCATGGATCTTCCTCCTTAGAAGACGTGGTTGTTCGTAATTATTTATCGCTCAAAGCGCTTCCCGCCCTCTCCGTCCGCCGCGGCGCGCCTGCCGTAACACAGGCCGCCCGTCGTCGGGAACGCCCTGTCGCCGGCTGTGGGGGACGGCTTCGGGGCGCGGCGCGGAGTGCGCGTTTAAGTCAGCTTCGTTATCTGACGAGTATCTGGATGATCGAGATGACCATGAAAGCCGCCATGAGGCCCGCGGTTATCTTCGTGAGGCCGCTCATGCGCTGCCAGGTGCCGCTCATGTCGGCCTGCGTGCCGCCGCCGCCGAAAGCTCCGGTAAATCCGCCCGTCTTTCTCTTCTGCATCATTACGGCGGCTATCAGCGCTATGCAGACGAGGATGTGAATGACTCCTAAAAGGATTCTCACAAACTACACCTCCAAAAATTTTATACTCAAAGACAAAGCTTTTGCTTTGTCGTGACTGCGCCGTTACACATTGCGTACAGCATACTATTCTATCACAGTCCTGAGCATTTCCGCTATACTTTTGACTGCGAGTGCGCGATGGGAAATTTTATTTTTTATATCGTCGCCGAGCTCGGCGAAGGTTTTGTCGAAACCGTCGGGGACGAATACGGGATCGTAGCCGAAGCCGGAGGTTCCGCGCGGCTCGCGGATTATAACGCCGGGGCAATAGCGCGTCACGACGAGCGGTTCCCGCACGCGCGGCATGACGACGGCTATCGCGCAGGCGAAGCGCCCGCGCCTGTCCTCCTTGTCCGCGAGTTCGCCGAGCAGCCAGCGCGTCCTGTCAGCATCGCTCCCGGGTACGATGCGTGCCGAGTGTACACCGGGCAGTCCGCCGAGCGCCTCGGCCTCTAAGCCGCTGTCGTCGGCGAGCGCTGGGAGGCCCGTCGCTTCGGCCCACGCGCTCGCCTTGATGAGCGCGTTGTCGGCGTAGGTTTCGCCGGTTTCTTCTATTTCGTGAGGACCGGACATGTCGCCGCCGAAGAGCAGTTCCACGCCCGCCGGTTCGAGCTGCGCCTTCATCTCCCTGTATTTGCCTCTGTTGCCGCTCGCAAAGACTATGCGCATATTTCAAAGAGCCTCCGCTCGTCTTCAGTAAGCTCCAGTATTTCAACCTGCTTGCGGCGGATTTCCGCGATCCCTCGCTCCGCGAGGTCTAGCATCTGTGCGAGCTCCGCGCGTGAGAACGTCGCCCCTTCGCCCGTGCCTTGCAGCTCGACGAGCTCGCCGCGTCCCGTCATGACGACGTTGGCGTCGACCTCGGCTGTCGAGTCCTCTTCATAGCAGAGGTCGAGCAGCGGCACGCCGCTGCATTTGCCTACGCTGACGGCGGCTATCTGGTTTTTAAGCGGGATTTCTGAAATTTTGCCGTCGCAGCGGATTCTGCGCAGCGCGTCGAAGAGCGCGACGAAGCCGGCCGATATCGACGCGGTCCTGGTGCCGCCGTCGGCCTGCAAAACGTCGCAGTCTATCGTAATCGTGCGCTCGCCGAGGCGCGTCATGTCGACGGCGGCGCGCAGCGAGCGGCCTATAAGCCGCTGTATCTCGCTGCCGCGCGCGTCACGCTTGCCGCGGTTTATCTCGCGCTGCATACGGCTTTGCGTCGAGCGCGGGAGCATCGCATATTCCGCCGTTATCCAGCCGTTGCCGGAGCCGCGCATGAATGGTGGGACTTTGTCGTCGACCGAAGCCGTGCAGAGGACGTGCGTGTTTCCCCAGCGGATGAGCGCCGAACCCTCGGCGTAGCGGTTTACGCCGCGTTCCAGCGTTATCGGGCGCAGCTCGCCGGACGCGCGCCCGTCTATGCGTTGCGTTTCCATGCTAGCGTCCCTCCGTCCACGCCGTCGTGAGGTCGACGGGCGTCTTGTCCGTGATTTCCTTTGAGTTTACGTAGAATTTGATCTTTTTGACGGGGGGAAAGTTGTCGCGCATCGTGTTGAGCATCCCGTTGAGCGCCTGCGCGGCCTTATCCTTTCCGAGCTTCTTTATCGAGCTCTGGAAGGCCGCCGTAAGGTCTACGTAGAGCCATTCGCCGCTCTGGAACACGTTCGTAACGGAGACGGCGGGGTCCATCGCCTTGGTCTCTTTGAGGCTGTCTATGTACATCGAGAGCACTTTCTGGATGTCGTCCTCGCGCGTGCCGCCGGGTTTTATCTCTATGGCGCGGGTCTGGAATGACTGTCCGTCGGGCACGTATATGCTGTACTGCGCATTCGACGGAGCGGACTCCTGCTGCGCCGCGGTCTCGGCGATCTCAGCGCCGCTGCCGTAGACGCCGCCGATGCGATCGCCGCCCTGCTTGTCCGACCATGCGAAGAAGTAGTTCGTAGCGACGTAGCCGCAGGTAAAGAGTATGACGACGAGCGCTATCCATGCAAAGACGCGGACGATCTTCGGCGCGCGTGGACGCTGCTCTTCGTCGTCGTATTCGTCCTCTTCGTCGAAGTCGGCGCGCTTCATCGTCTTGCGTTTGCGGCTGCCGCGTAGCGAACGGACCTCCTCCTCTTCTTCCATCTCGCGCTCGCGCAGCGTGCGGCGAGCGCGCGGGCGCTGCGGCTTTTCTTCGCGCGCCTCGCGTTCCTCGCGCGCTTCGTCTTCGTCCTCGCGCACGAGGCCGCGGCGGCGCACGGCGGGCTGGTCGTAATTTTCATCTTTTTTATCGCGTATCACAAAGTGACGCTGTCTTTCTTCGGGGTCTCTCATTCGTCGTCCTCCAATGAACGGTTGGTCGTTTTGTAATTTCGTATTATATGCTAAAAAGAGCCCGCGCGTCTCGTCCGCGCGGGCCGGATTCTGCGTTCGCGTCAGTATCCGCGATGAGTCTCGATGAATGTGATTATGCCGTCGGCGAGGCTGCGGCATATCTTCTCACGATAGGACGCCGTGTTGAGCCGTTTCGCCTCGGTGGCGTTTGTCAGATAGCCCATCTCGACGAGCACTGCGGGCATCCCTGCTCCGCGAAGGACGAAGAACGGCGCCTGGGCGACTTTGCGCATCGGCAGGCCGGCGCTCTTTGCGTTCTTGTGCAGGACTTCGGTCAGCTCGGTGCTCGCCCCTATCTTATCGTTCTGCTGCATGTCGCCGAGTATCTTGAGCAGGAGCTGCGTCTTTTTGTCGGCTTTCTGGATTTCAGCGGCGCTGTGCGCGTCGCCGGAGATTTCCCTGTTTTCGACGATGGCGAGGTTCATGGCGTCCTTGTCGGAAGGCAGGGCCATGATGTAGATTTCAAAGCCCGCGACGCCCGTCTTGCCCTTCGGCATGGCGTTGCAGTGCAGGCTGATGAATACGTCGGCGTTGTTCTTGTTCGCGAAGGCCGTGCGCTCCGCGAGCTTGAGGTAGACGTCGGTGCTGCGCGTGAGGCGTGCGTCCGCACCTTTTTCTTTGAGTATTTTCGCGAGCTGCGTCGCGGCGCGGAGGGTGATGTCCTTCTCGCGTATCTTGTTGGCGACTGCGCCGGGGTCGTGCCCTCCGTGCCCCGCGTCGATGACGACTACCGGCTTGCGCCCGCTTCTCGGCTTAGGCGCTGGGGCCTCTGCCTTGACCGGCTCCTGGATTTCCGGTTCCGGCTCAGGCTCCGCTTTCGGGGTCTCGGACTCTGGCTTCGGCTTGGCCTGCTGCGCCGGCTTTTTCACAGGCTCTGCCTGTTTTTTAGGTGCGGTTTGCTTTTGCGGCGCCGGCTGCGCCGCGGCAACAGTCTTGGTCTCGCCCCACCGGAAAGCCGCTTTCTGACCTATCGCCTTGTAGAAGCGGTCGAAGGCCGATAGCAGCGAACGCCCCTCGCCCCACCAGTGCCCGTCCTTCGTCACGACCGGTGTAGGGAAGCTTATTATCGTCCCGGCGGCGCGCACGATGTTCGAGCCGTTCCAGAACTCTATCTTTTTGCCGCCCATCGTCACGATTAGCGACGTGCCGTCGTTTTTCGGCGCGAAGCCGAGCGCGGATACGACTTCGTCTACCGCCATTTCGCGCAGCGTGCCGTTCATGCGGACGCTTACGCTGCCCTTGCGTATGTCCCCGTTCCAAAGCTCTATCTTCTCCGCCGCGAAAGCGGGAAGCGCGCAGAGCAGCAGCGTGGAGAGAACGAGCAGGATTATGCTTTTCGTCTTATTTCCCAGCGATGACAACATTATCTACCACCAATGTCGGCGCGGCGGTCGCGTATGAGTAGGTGAGGTCGTTTCCCGCCGCCGCGATGTTTTTCATGAATTCAAGGAGGTTCGAGGCGATCGTGACGCCGCTGACCGGCGTCGTGATCTCGCCGTTTATTATCCTGTGCCCCTTGGCGCCGATCGAGAAGTCGCCGCTCACCGGGTCTATCGTGTGCAGCCCCATGAACTCTGTGACGTACATGCCTCTGCTTACACGCGAGAGCAGCGACTGCGGGCTCTCCCTACCGGGCTCGAAGATGAGGTTCGTCGTCCCCACGTCTGGCAGGGAGGACATGCCGCGCGAGCAGTTGCCCGTCGACTTCACGCCGTCCTTCGCCGCGTACTGGAGATTGTAGAGGAATGCAGAGGCGACGCCGCCCTTTATCAGCTCGGTGCGCGAGGTCGGCACGCCCTCGGAGTCCCAAGACGAGCTTCCGGCCTTCCACGGCACGCGGCCGTCGTCCGTGAGGTTCACGCAGGGCGACGCGACGAGGTCGCCTATGCGCCCCTTCATCAGCGAGCGCCCGCGGTGGACGTCAGAGGCGCAGAAGAGGCCGCCTATAACGTCGACGAGCGGCACTGCGGCGTCCGGGTCTATAACTACGGTATAGGTTCCGGTTTCGAGCTGCGTACCGCCGAGCGCGGCGACGGTCTGCTTCACTGCCGTGCGCGCGCACTTCGCGGTGTCGAGCTCGCAGAGGCGCAGGGCGTCCATTCCATAGCCGCCCATCTCTGTAAACTCGCCGGACTGCGCCAGCACGAGGACGCCGCAGTTTGCGCTCGAACCGTGTTCCCATCCCGCGAGCCCCTTCGTCGTCGCGAAGAACGACGCGCCCCAGCCGTCGCGCCACGCCGCCGAACGCACGGAAATTATGCGCGCGTCGGCGCTTTTCGCCTCTTCCGTCATCTGCGCGCAATATTCCATGCGCTGCTTCGGCGTTATCCCGCGTATAGTCTCGTCCTCGGCCTCTAGCTCGGGGCAGCGGACGAGCGGCCCGCCGTAAAGCGTCACTCCCTCCTCGGGCTGCGAGGCGCGCGCGTTGTGCAGGCTCCATTCGATGAGCGAATCGACGGAAGCGCGGTCGAGCCTGTTGCCGTAGGATATGCCCTGACGCCCATCGGAGAGTATCGTTCGTATGCCGAGCCCCGCCGACGAGCCGCTGGTTGATTCTTCTATCTCGCCGTCTTTGAGCGTGAGGCCGTTGGCGCAGCCCTCGCTGTAGAGCACGTCCGCGCCGTCCGCGCCTCCTCGCAGCGCCGCGTCGAGGGCGTGCGCGGCGAGCGCCTCTACCTCTTCGTGTGAAAGGAATCCCGTCACGCCCTGATTACCTCCGCCACTATCGCGGCGGCGCGCTCGACGTCCTCGCGGTCTACGTCCATGTGCGTCACGAAGCGGGCGCGGCGCGGCGAAATCATGTGGATGAGCAGCCCCTTGTCGAAGCAGCGTTTTTCAAACTCCGCGTCGCTAACGTCTCCTTCTCCGAGCGGGAAGAAGACCATATTCGTCATGTCCGGCGTATCCTCAACCGCGATACCGGCCTTGCGCAGCAGCTCGGCAAGGAGCTGCGCGTTCTCGTGGTCCTCGGCGAGGCGCGCTATATTGTTCTTGAGCGCGTAGAGTCCGGCAGCCGCGGCTATGCCGAGCTGGCGCTGCGCTCCGCCGAGGCGCTTGCGCCATTTCTTCGCCTTTTCTATAAATTCATGCGAACCGCAGAGCATTGAGCCGAGCGGCGCGCCGAGCCCTTTAGAGAGGCAGAACTGGACTGAGTCGACCTCTTTCGTAAATTCGCTGACATTGACGCCGTATTTGACGGCGGCGTTGAAGATGCGCGCGCCGTCGAGGTGGACGTGGAAGCCGAGGCGCTTGCCCTCGCGCGCAGTGCGCGCGAAGCGCTCTGGCGAAACGGCTATGCCGCCCGTGTAGTTGTGCGTGTTTTCGAGCGCCAGCATCGTCGTCTCCGGGTGGTGGATGTCGCCGTCCGCCCTGTTGGCGGGCGCGAGCTCCTCAGGTGCAGGTATGCCGCTGTCGTCGTTGAGCGGATAAGGGCAGAGTCCCGCTATAGCGGAGAGGCCGCCTACCTCGGAACACCATACGTGCGAGCGTTTGCCTGCGAGGATGCTTTCGCCATGACGGCCGGCCGATACGAAGGCGAGCAGGTTGCCCATCGTGCCGGAGCAGGCGTATATAGCCGCCTCTTTACCGGTTATCTCGGCGGCATATTCGCAGAGCGCGTTGGACGACGGGTCGTCGCCGTATATGTCGTCGCCGACTGCGGCGCTCGCTATAACCTTGCGCATTTCGTCGGACGGGCGCGTTACGGTGTCGCTTCTGAAATCCATAATTTTATGCATTTTTTATCCTCCGTTCCGAATTTTTATGTGTTTTCTAATTTACGCTTTTGTTTTATCTTATGCCGAGCCTCGCCCACGGCAGGAAGTCGTCGCTGACGACCATGCCGATGTCGGCGCTGTGGTCGCCCGTGCCGTGGAAGTCGCTGCCCGCAGTCGCGTAAAGGCCGAAGCGCTTCGCTAGCGCGAGATGGCGGAAGGTCGTCTCCGGGCTGTTCGCGCCGTAGACCGCCTCGATGCCCCACAGCCCAGCCTTTTTGAGCCGCGCCACGAGCGCGTCTAGCCCCGCGTCGTCAAGACGGCACTGCGCGGGGTGAGCGAGCACCGCTACGCCGCCCGCTTCGCGTATCAGCTTGATGCACTCTTCGGCAGATATCCTCTCCCGCGAAACATAGGCCGCGCCGCCTCGGTCAAGGTACTTCATGAAGGCGTCGCCTATCGAGAAAGCGTAGCCCTTGTCGACGAGAAGCTGCGCTATGTGCGGACGCGCGAGCACCTCGCCGTTCGTCAGCGCATCGGCTTCCTCAATGCTGACGTGCAGGCCGAGCTTGTTGAGCTTCTCGAAAATTTTGACATTTCGCTCGCCGCGTTTCCGCCGAATGTCTTCAAGCCGCCTTTCAAGATTTTCCGCTCCCGGCGTGATGCGGTAGCCGAGGATATGCAGAGTATGCGGCGCGGCGGCCGAGAGCTCTATGCCGCAAAGGCCGCGGACGCCCTCGCGCTCGCAGGCTTCCATAAAGACGGGAAGCCCCGCCGTGGTGTCGTGGTCCGTCAGCGCAAGTAGAGCGAGGCCGCGTTTTTTAGCCGCCGCCGCCAGCTGCGCAGGAGTATACCTGCCGTCTGAAAAACGGCTGTGAGTGTGCATATCAATCAGAATCATGGTCAATTTCCTCAATTACGTCAGTTTCAAACATATACAGCTCGTGCGCCAGAATCATAGCCGCGAGCGCGAGCTTCGCCTCGTCCTCCTGTGTGAAAGCCCCCGCGGAAGCCGATTCGAGCTGAAGCACGCCGAGCTTCTCTCCGTGCGCCGAGAGCGGCACTGAGACAATCGAGGCCGCGTCGCGGTCCATCGGCTGGTCATGGGCGGTCGAGACGCGCTCGACCACCATCGGCTTGCCCGAAGCGTAGACCTTCCACGGCGTGCCGCCGTTCCTCTTGAGCCGCTTCGGCGCTTCGCCGAAGTGCGCGGGGAGGTAGAGGCTGCCGTCATCCTTCGCAAGAATTATGAAAACCGCGTCGTCCGGCGCCATGTTCTGGAGTTCCTCCCACGCGCGGTCGATGAACGATCCGTAGCCCGGCGCGTGCGCAATACGCGAGGCGAACGCCTCGAACGACGGGATGATCCTCTTAGCCCTGTCCCTGAAATAAAAGAGATAGGCGCTTATCGTAAAAAAGAGCGCGAAAACAGAAGCCGCCTCGAACCACGAAAAAACGCCCGCGACTGCGACGACCACAGCCGCGCCCGCGCAGAGCACGAGATTCGTCTTGTAGGGCCAGCGGCCCGCCTCGTTCAGCCCGATGAAAGCGGCGACGAGAATTGCCGTGAAAAACGGAAATGAATCGAAAACGCAGCTGAAAACCGACCCCGCAGCAAGGAAAATCACCCACAGCACGGAGGGCCAGAAACGACGCGGCCGGAAGACCGCAGCCGTCCTACGCTTACCATTTCTCAAAATGCAGTTCCTCTCCGCCGAGCGTCATAATCCAAATCCCCTCGTCCGTTGCGAAAGCCGCGCTCTCTGGGTCGCGTCCCTTCGGGATCGTCGTCGAGCCGGGGTTCAGAAAAATCGTTCCATCCTCGCGGACGAGGGAGCCTACGTGCGTGTGCCCCGAAATCGCGAGGTCCACCTTGTTGTAAAGCGCCATCTCGCGCAGCAGCGGGAAATTGTCGCCGTGCATCATGAGAATTTTTTTGCCGCGCCACGTAGCCGAAACGATCGGACGACACTCCGGCTTCAGCACCATCATATCCACAGGCGCGTCGCAGTTGCCCGTCGAGATGAGCACCCTGCCCCCGTCAAAATAAAAATCGTTGATCGCCTCGGCGAGGTCCGCCGGCGTATAGCCTCCGGGGATGCTGTTGCGCGGCCCATGATAAAGCACGTCGCCTGCGTGCAGCACCGTCTTCACCTCCGGCCCGAAAAGCTCAAGCGCGCGCTTCCACGAGGGGAAGCTGCCGTGAGTGTCGGAGAGTATGCCGATCTTGCTGTCTTCTATGGCGTAAACGGACAACACAATCCATCCCTTCTCTTAGAATGACGGTTTATATTATAATTCAGAGCGGCTGGAAAGATAAACCGCAAGGGGGAACAAATTCATGGAACTCGACATAAAAAACCTCGGCGACCAGGATATGAAGCAGCTCGTCAAATCTCTCGAACTCGTCTCGGCGCGCGTCCTCGACTCCGTAGTGCGCGCGAGCCAGCTCGCGAGCGCGGCGACACCGGAGATGCAGGCGCTCTTCGCCGAATGGGTCAACTGTCTCGGCGGCGAGCTCACGCGCGCGGTCGAAGAGAAAGGCGCTATAAACCCCGACGAGCTCGCTAAAACCATCGGCGTCACGCCGGCGACCGTCATCTCGCTCGCGCTTGCGCTGCACCGCGAAGGCGCGATAAAAATCACTGAAATCAAGGCGGAGCCGTCGAACGGCGTAAACACGGAAATCTGCGGCTGCCTCCGTCAGAATTGAAAATAATCATAGACGCCGACGCTTGCCCGCGCGGCGCGCTCGCGGCGGCGGCGCGGCTCGCAGAACGGTACGGCGTGCGGATCGTCACCGTCGCGGGCTTCGACCACGTCATAGAATCGCCCGAGCACGTGACAGTCGGCGGCGATCCACAGGAGGCTGACATAAAAATAATCAACCTGACGCGCGCGGGCGACGCCGTCGTCACGCAGGACATCGGCCTCGCCGCAGCCGTCCTCGGCAAAAAAGCGGCGGCGCTCAATCCGTGCGGCTTCGAGTATCGCGAAGAAACCATCGCCGCGGCTCTCGAAGAGCGCGAAATAAAAGCGAAATACCGCCGCGCCGGAGGCCGCACCAAAGGCCCGCCGAAACGGACGAAAGAAGACGACGAACGCTTCACATCGCGCCTCGAACAAATCCTGCGCCGCGCCGCATGCGCTCACGCTGAGTAACGCTGCGCGCGGCGCGCATACAACCGCGCCCGCGAACCACAAGCTCACACAAAATACCCAGAAGCCTCGCACATCGCGCCGCGTCCTGGAAAATCAAAAATTTTGCAGCCTCCAAGCACAATGAAAAGCGCCAAAACGCAGGCCTCGCGCAAAATACCGGAAAAGTGCTATCATACCATTATCTTTTCGCAGCACGGTCGCGTCCCTCGCGGACGCGTGAGTTGAAACATTGGATCAACTAACGGCACATCACCTTCAAGAGTCGCGTCCCTCGCGGACGCGTGAGTTGAAACAATGGACAGCAAGAAGACCCCGGCGATACGACGTCGCGTCCCTCGCGGACGCGTGAGTTGAAACAGCGCTACGGCAAGCAAAACTCATCGAAAGAATGTCGCGTCCCTCGCGGACGCGTGAGTTGAAACAATGAGCTTAAGAAATTTGATGTTGAGTTTTTGTCGCGTCCCTCGCGGACGCGTGAGTTGAAACGTCTTTTGGGGAGGTAGGTAGTATTATGTCTAAGTCGCGTCCCTCGCGGACGCGTGAGTTGAAACTTGGATTGGTTCTGTTACATATCAGTCTTGTGGGTCGCGTCCCTCGCGGACGCGTGAGTTGAAACTGCTATGTCTAGTGCTGCACAATTTGCTGCAATGTCGCGTCCCTCGCGGACGCGTGAGTTGAAACGGGTTGGACGCCTGTACAAATACCTTGTGGTCAGTCGCGTCCCTCGCGGACGCGTGAGTTGAAACTCATCGCGGAACCACTCGTTCCAAATCAAATTAGTCGCGTCCCTCGCGGACGCGTGAGTTGAAACAACATTTCGTTTGATTTTTGCTCTTTTCGCAACTCGTCGCGTCCCTCGCGGACGCGTGAGTTGAAACCTTGAAAGCTGCCGCGGGCGCGTCGACATCGCGGTGTCGCGTCCCTCGCGGACGCGTGAGTTGAAACATTGTCATCTGTCATTTGTGCAGCGCACAACACGTCGCGTCCCTCGCGGACGCGTGAGTTGAAACCACTTAATCGCAACGTAGCGGTCGCGTTTGCCGTCGCGTCCCTCGCGGACGCGTGAGTTGAAACATCTGACCCGTGGAGCTATCGCCGCGACAAGGGAGTCGCGTCCCTCGCGGACGCGTGAGTTGAAACATTTGACAGGACACATGGATATAAAACTACTTGTCGCGTCCCTCGCGGACGCGTGAGTTGAAACAAAACTAGAAGGAGTTGCTGAAGCACCAGGAGCAGTCGCGTCCCTCGCGGACGCGTGAGTTGAAACATCAGAATAAACAAGACACGCTACATCAGCAATGTCGCGTCCCTCGCGGACGCGTGAGTTGAAACTTGAGCTACAAGCTCCTAAGTATGAGTCAGAATCGTCGCGTCCCTCGCGGACGCGTGAGTTGAAACCTGTACCTAAAGATGACGGACCAGATGCTGATAGTGTCGCGTCCCTCGCGGACGCGTGAGTTGAAACATCGCAGCTTTGTTCCCTCCATTTTTGCAGCGGTCGCGTCCCTCGCGGACGCGTGAGTTGAAACTACCTTGAGCTGGGACTTGCCGGACGACCCCAAGTCGCGTCCCTCGCGGACGCGTGAGTTGAAACGAGCTTGCTTATGCCTTACGCGCGTTGGTATGGTGTCGCGTCCCTCGCGGACGCGTGAGTTGAAACGATAATCTTATGGACAGGAAGCTTGTAGACATAAGTCGCGTCCCTCGCGGACGCGTGAGTTGAAACGTTTCGGCTTCGGAGCTGTTGTCCGGCGTCGAGGTCGCGTCCCTCGCGGACGCGTGAGTTGAAACCTCGGCGTGCTCGAGCAATGGCAGAGCAAGCTAAGTCGCGTCCCTCGCGGACGCGTGAGTTGAAACTCAGCGCAAAGGGCAACGTTTTCGGCTCGACCGCGTCGCGTCCCTCGCGGACGCGTGAGTTGAAACTTTTCGGAACTGACAAACAAAAAGAGCGCGACGTCGCGTCCCTCGCGGACGCGTGAGTTGAAACGTAACCTAACGGAAATGGTACTAGAAATGGTCTGTCGCGTCCCTCGCGGACGCGTGAGTTGAAACAGATACAAAAGTTGCTTGAGAGAGATGCGCGCGGGTCGCGTCCCTCGCGGACGCGTGAGTTGAAACTTGAGCTCGGCAAGCTGCTGAAGCTGTGTGGCTGTCGCGTCCCTCGCGGACGCGTGAGTTGAAACGTCTCGACGCATCACAGGCAGTCCCCACAGCCGGTCGCGTCCCTCGCGGACGCGTGAGTTGAAACGACTTCCTAACCGGGACATCCGCATATCCGCGCGGTCGCGTCCCTCGCGGACGCGTGAGTTGAAACGTTGTGTAGCCCTTGCGGAACGTAGTCTTATAGGGTCGCGTCCCTCGCGGACGCGTGAGTTGAAACTGTAAGAGCTTACCTGCGCCGCCCACGCCGTGATGTCGCGTCCCTCGCGGACGCGTGAGTTGAAACGTCTCGACGCATCACAGGCAGTCCCCA
>URAG01000030.1 GCA_900545755.1 uncultured Cloacibacillus sp.
ACACCGCCAGGGCTATGCGGTTCGCTTCCAGCCGGGAAGCCTCGACCGCCAGCAGAGCGACTGCAGGAATCCGGGCATCGCAGAAGAGGGAGAGTTTCAAATTGCGCAGTTCCAACAACCCGAAGAGTTCGCCGCGCGGCTCTCCGCTCTCCGCAATGCCGTCGCCGACTGCCTCTTCGTTATTATAGTCCTCCGCCGTGTCTATCATGCGGTATCCGCAGCGTATCGCCTCAGCGACGTTTCGCGCGCATTCTTCGCCGTTCATCTTGAAGGTTCCGAAGCCGAGCTGCGGCATCGCGACGCCGTTGTTCAATGTAAATGTGTTCATTGCTCCGCCTCCTTGGTGTTTCGCAATTTTCCCACAATCAGCAATATAGCGGACGACGCGCCGCAAGACAAGTGCCTGCGGCCAAACGGGGGGTGCGGACGTAAAAACACAGCCCGTCCCCGGACGTGCGGGAACAGGCCGTGTTTTTCCATTATCTTTTATAACAGAGGGACCGGCGGCGTTTTTACTTCGCTCCTTCCTCGTCGTCCTTGCGCAACGCGGTTGCCGGGAGCTCGACGACCTCGATGGCTTCCGCCATCTCTTCGTCGTCTGCGGCTACATTTATATACGGCCCGCTCACGTCGCAGCCGTCTCTAGGCGGCGCGCTTTCGTCCGTGGTGTATATGCGGCGGCGCGACGGCCCAGCATCAGGGTCTTCCTCGGCACTGCGGCCCACGCCGCGCGATGTGTAAACTGTGAAGCCTGAGCCGCCGCGAAGCATGCGGAACAGCCACATCACGATGAATGCCACGAGGAGCACGCCGATGAACATTATCATGAACGGGAAGGCTACGCCGAAGAACAGCGTACCTATTATAAGGAAAAGTATCAGATAGAGCGAAAAGTTCATCTTTTTACCCTTCCTAAGATTTTTTCGCGATCCGCTTCGTCTTCGCGGAGTTTTTATAAAATTTGGAGAAGGGGCCGTCCTTCGGCGCGGGCGCGTGTTTCTGGCGCGGCGCGCTCTTCGCCGGACGCTCGCGGAAATTCCGTTCGCCGCGCGCTTCGCCGGCTTCGCAGCCTTTTTCTTCGCCGCCGCCTCTGTAGGTCGGGCGCGCCTCTTTCATCTTGCCGCTGCGGTAGCGCTCCTGCGGTTCGGCGTCGTCGCGGCGGCGCTTGAAGGCTCCGCGTTCCTCTTCGTTTACCGGAACGCGGCGTGCGCCCGCCTCGCGCGATGCCGTATAACGGCGTCCGCCTCTTTCGTCATCTTCGCGAAAGCGCCCGCGCAGTCCGGCGTTTTCTTCGCGGCTTCTGAATCCGCCGCGCTCTTCGCCGTTTCCGGCGAACCTGCGTTTCCCACTGTCTACAGCTCCGCGCGCCTGGCGTTCGTCCGACGCTCTGCCGCCGTAACGAGCGCGCGCGTCGGTATTTTCTCCGCGGCGTCCGTAATTTCCTCGCCCGCCGTCTTTTTCCGCGAACTCGCGGCGTTTCGGCTTCGCCGCCGGTTTTGCCGCGCGCGCTGCGGCGCGTTCCTCGGCCATTATATTTCTCGGCGCGGAGAAGGAGCCGTGTTCGAGCGGCGCGTCAATGCCGTTTTCCTTGCGGCGCAGCTGTCCGCAGGCCGCGTCTATATCCGCGCCCTGCTCGGCGCGGATTTCGCATTCAAAGCCCGCCGTCTGGAGCACGCTCTTGAAGCGCAGCACGTCCTCGGCCTCGGGCTTCGCATAGCGCCCTTCGACTGAGTTGCACGGTATGAGATTCACGTAGACGTGTATGCCGCGCAGGTAGCGCACGAGCTCGCGCGCGCGCTCTACGCCGTCGTTGACGCCGCCGAAGAGGGCGTATTCGATCGTTATGCGGTCGCCGGTCGTCTCCTGGTATTCGACGAGAGCTTCGCGCAGCTCCTCGACCGGGTAACTGTTGTTGACGGGCATCAGCATGCTGCGCAGCTCGCCGTCCGCGGCGTGGAGCGAAATCGCGAGCCGTACGCCGAGGCCTGAGTCCGCAAGCGCGCGGATACCCGGGATTATGCCGGATGTCGAGACAGTTATGTGGCGGATGCCGAGGTTGCGCAGCTTCGGGTCGTTCAGCATCCTGATGGATTTGAGCACGGCTTCCGTGTTGAGGAACGGCTCGCCCATGCCCATGTAGACGACGTTGTTTATCTCGCGCCCCATTTTCTTTTCAATCGCGGCGACCTGCCCCGCTATCTCGCCGGCGCTGAGGTTGCGCACGAAGCCTGAAAGCCCAGTCGCGCAGAAGGTGCATTGCAGCGGGCACCCAACCTGAGTCGAAATGCAGGCGGTCAGCCTGTCGCCCTGCTTCATCAGCACAGACTCGACGGACTCGCCGTCGCGCAGCCTCCACAGGAATTTGCGCGTGCCGTCAGCAGACTTCTGCTCGCGCGCGAGCTGTGGGAAGGCGAAGTCGAGATTCTCAGCCAACTTCTCGCGCAGCGGCTTCGACAGGTTCGTCATCTCATCGGCGCTTTCAGCGTGTTTCTGCCAGATCCACTGGCATATCTGCCCGGCGCGATAGGCGGGCTCGCCGAGCTCCTTCTCCGTATATTCCTTCCATTCGCCGAAATCCATGTCCGGCGCGTAAATTTTCTCTGCCATTGTTATTTTCCTCTCGTCTTTCGCGTTTTTACATATCGATAAAGCCTCGTATAGTTTAACAGCGGCGCACCCTCCGGCGCAACGTCTACTGCCGCACTCCCGCGCCAGGCTCGAACATCAGCACCGCATATGGGATAGGGCGTTCCACATCGCTGTTATTGCTCGGCTGCGAGAAGGTCATTCCGCGCCACCATATCGAGCTTGAGCCTCCGCCGTCGAGATTCAACGCGTCCGTCAGCGCCAGCCCCTTTATGCAGAATACGCGCAGCTCCTCTATCGTCATGCCGACGCTGTGCATGTTGTCGCGCCCATCCACGACGCCCCAGAAGACGCGCGAACCGTCGGTCCCGACGAATGTGCGCGGATGGCGGCGGTTAAGCACCGCGGGGTCCACATCCTCGGTGTTCGGCACGGCCGCCCCATCCTTGACGAGCAGCGGCCCCGCCTGCATCATCTCCGTATATTCATCATATTCATGGACCGAGCCTATGTTGTTGACTATCTTCCCGTCTATAAAGATGAAGCCGCCGTTTTCGTTCCAACCGAAAGCCGAGCGGTTAGGCCAGAATTTCGCGTTGTCCGTGCGCCCCTGGCGGCGCAGCACGCCGATCGGCTTCGCGCCGGAGAAATATCCGCCGTTGATGCCGCCGACGACGCCGTAATTCTCTGCCGCGATCGTCGCTAGCGCCGCGCGCTTCGAGCCTATCATCTCCGCAGTCGCTATCTGGCATGGCACTGTACTCATATCCACCGCAAGGGCGGCTGCGAAGAGCGGCTCGTTTTTGCCGTTTTCCAAATCGCCGTTCGCGGAGCCGGACGGGTCGCCGACGCCGCGTTTCACCATAAACAGCGTCGTACCGTTCCACGAGAACGAGGCCTTCCATGAGACCGACTTACGGCACTCGATCAGCCAGTTTTCAAATTCATCCATATCCTCAGGCAGAAGCGGCTCGTCGAAAGAGGCCGTCATAGCCGCGGGCGGCTGCGGGTTCATCGTAGCGGAAATATACGATACTCCCTCCACCTCGGGCCACTCAGGCAGAATCCCAATCTGATCGACGGCGGCGAGCGCGAAGCCCCAGCCCATAGCCTCAAAGGCGAAACGCAGCGCGTCGCGCCGCGTCATATCGCCCTCGGCCACGGTCAAAAACTTCTCCGGCGTCTCCCGCCCGAGCGCTTCGAACACAACTGGCGCTACCTCCGCCATCGTCAGCGCTTCCGCGCGCGCCGGCACAAACGCCGCCACGCAGACGAGCGCGATCGCCGCAAAAGCGGCGCGCCCCGCAAATCCAAACCTTGAAAAAATATCCTTCGCCATATTTATCCGCATACGCTCCGTTCGCAGTCCGTCCTTAAATTTTTGCGGCGCGGCGCAGTCCCGCCGCCCGTCCGCATATTGTACCACTTGCCAGCGCGTCCATTACGGCTTCATTTGTATCAAAAAAGTATGGAGATTTTATGGTGGAATTATAATCGTTACAAAAACCCGCCGCGCGCTCCCGGTGCATAGGGGCGTACGGCGGATGGAGAAAATTGTGCTGCGTTACGCGCTTCTGCGCTCGGACGCTATCGAGAGCAGAACGGCGCCTGCGATTACCGCGCAGCCGGCGAGCTCGTGCAACGGCGGCACTTCTCCGATGATGATCGGCGTAAGCGCTGCGGCGAATACTATCTCCATCGTGCATATCATGCTCGCAAGCGAAGCCGAGATAAGGCGCAGCGCTGAGAAAAGCAACCCGTAGCCGGCGACGGCGGCGAAAACTGCGGGATACTGCATATAGAGGAAAATTTCCGGCGTCATGTTCGCGAGGTCCGGCCAGCCCTCCGCGCATGTGCGTATCGCGGAGAGCATGAGCGCGCCCAGGAGGTGCGAGTAGAAAAGCTGTTTCAACGGCTCCGACTTTTCAGAAATCCGCCGCGAGAGCAGCGCGTTGCCCGAGAGCCCCACGACAGAGAGCATCGACCACGCGACGCCCGCGAGCGAAATCGAGCGCAAGTCCACGCCGCCAGCCGCAAAGCCTACGTACAGCCCCACGAGGACGAGGAAACCTGAAAGCACCTGGAGAGGCGCAGGACGCTCGCCGTTTATCAGCGCGCTTCCCGCCATCGTCACAATGGGGAAAGTGTAGTTGAGCATCAGCACCTGCGGCACGGAGAGGTAGACGCATGACATCATATAGCCCGTCGCGTTGAATATCACTGTGAAAACGCCGAGCGCGGCGTACTGAGCAAGCTCCAAGCGCGTGCAGCGGAAGAACGACGAGCCGCGCCGCGCGAGGACGAAGAGGCCGACGACTGCGGCGGTGAAGAATCCGCGGTAACAGACGACCGTGAGCTGGCTGACGCCGCCTGCCGCGATGAGCTTCGCGAACGCGCCCGTGCCGCCCCACGCGAGCGCCGTGCCTAGCGCCATCAGGACGCCGCGCGCGGTCCGGCTGTTCATCATTCCTTGCTGCGCCCCGTCGTCACGAAACGCGCGAAGCCCTCGAAGCTGTAATCCTGGTCGCGCGTCATGTCCGGCTGAATTTTGCGGAAGAAGCAGACGGGAATCTCGCGCTTCGCTACGCACGAGGCGACGCAGGGCGCGCAGCCCTTTGCGTGGTTCGACGGATGGTTCGGGCAGGCCGTGTCCACGCAGGTGCAGAAGGGTGAACTCCATGATTTTTTCGTTTCGGCGTCGATTTCGGACATTTTCATCACTCCATATCTCGCGGCTCTGTTTGAGGTAATTTTCCCAGAGTTTCCGATTTTGCGGAATATCGGATAGAATCTTTTTATCGAGCGCTCTATTACGTTTGTAAAGCATCGGCGCGCTTAAAGCTTCACAATGATCGGAGGCGGCTTACGTTGGTTTTGAAAAGGGACGATCTTGACGCGACGGACTGGAAAATCCTCGCGCTGCTCCAAAAGGACGCACGCGTCACATACCAGGAGATAGGGCGCGCCGTCGGGCTGACGCGCCCCGCGGCGCGGGAGCGCGTGCTGCGCATGGAGGAGCGCGGCGTGATTGCGCGCTGCGGCGCGGAGCTAGACGCCGAGGCCGTAGGGCGCGCGCTGCACGTGATGATAACCTTCAAGTTCAACCCCGACGCGCAGTTCAGCGGCACACCGAACGCGACACTCGCGCCACTGTTCGAAAATTCGCGCGAGGTGATACGTTTCTGGGAAATTTACGGCGAGCTGGATTTTCTCATAGAGGCGGCCTTCCGCTCGAAGGACGATATGCGCGGCTTCCTCGAATCGCTGCGCGTCTACGGTTTCGTCCGCTCGCATCTTATAGCCGGGGAGCGCGAACTCGGCATCCGCCCCGCGGAGGGCGCGGAATAGCCGAGATTTGCGCCGCGGCGCGCAGTGTACAAAAACGGATGGATTTTTTCCGGCGCGTGCCGTCACATCAGGCGGCGCAGAAACAGCCACAGCGCGCCGAATATGACGGGGAAGAGGGCGACCATAACGCCGAGCGGCGCCAACCCGCCCATATTCGGGAGATATGATGTGTGGAAGAGCGCTTTGCCGGCGGCGTATACGAGCGCCGTAAGGACGCAGTATATCGCGAAGGCGGCGGCAGGGACGAGACTTCCTGCGACGCGGCACAGCCACCACAGCGCCAGCGCCCCGATCGCGCAGGCCGGCGCCGGATATTCGGTTATCAAGTAAACTATGAACAGCCCGGCCACAGCGACGTACGTCATCTGCACAACGCCCCTCTTCTGTCTTTGTCGATACGCCGGAGCGTAAAATCATCGCTCCAACAGACGCAATATATAGGAAAACGCGGCGCGCTGCAATAAGCGCGTGCGCTGCGCTGTGAGCCGTGGCATGCGGCCCGCCGGAGAAAGCCGTAAGTACAGCGGAGCGCGGCGGTTTGACGCAGGGGGCTTAGCGCAGCGCACGCCGCGCAGACGCTGCGTCCTTTCCGTCAAATCCACGTCCGCGCCGTCGCGTCTGCGCCCGCGGGTAAACGCGGCGGCGTTTTCCTAAATTGAGCGCGCGCGTCACGGCGCGGCGGAGTTTTCGCAGGCTCATGGCGCACGGTGCGAACCTCCGCGTTTTTCCCCGCTTCGCCTTCTTTACGACGAATTTACAAAAAGCTCTTGAATTTCCGCAGGGCGGTACTAAAATATGCTCTCTCAAAAGCGTGCGGCGCTCGGCGGATTTTTCGCGGAAAACGCCGCGCGCGTGAAACGACGGAGGAACATCGCTATGGTAAAGGATCTTACGGCGGGAAGTCCGGCGCGGACGATCTTCGCATTTACGCTGCCTATCATCGGCGGCAATCTGTTTCAGCTTTTTTACACGCTCGCGGATACGGTCATCGTCGGGCGCACGATGGGCGCTGAGGCGCTCGCGGCGGTCGGCTCGACGGGGACCTTCATCTATTTCATACTCTGTTTCGTGCAGGGGCTGACCGGCGGCTTCGGTATCTGCATAGGGCAGCGCTTCGGCGCGCACAGCGAGGTCGGCGTCAGGCGCGCCGTCGCGGCGTCTGTCCTGTTGTCACTCGCTTTCACGGTTGTGCTGACGCTTTTCGGATGTCTCGCGGCCCGTCCGATCATCAGATGGATGGACACGCCGCCGGAAATCTACGGAATGGCCTACGATTATATGTTCGCCGTAATGCTCGGCACCGGCGCGACGGTCGCCTACAACC
This sequence comes from uncultured Cloacibacillus sp., assembly GCA_900545755.1. Taxonomy (GTDB): domain Bacteria; phylum Synergistota; class Synergistia; order Synergistales; family Synergistaceae; genus Caccocola. Next base: position 7,259 of record URAG01000030.1, read on the forward strand.
TCGTTTCGAACGTGCTGCGCGCGCTCGGAGACAGCAGGACGCCGCTTTACTTCCTCATATTTTCATCCTTTTTGAACATCGTGCTCGACATTATCTTCATCGTGCCTCTCGGCATGGGCGTAGCCGGCGCGGCGTGGGCGACGGTGCTTTCGCAGCTCGTCTCGGCGGCGCTCTGCACGTTGTACGGCGCGCTGAATTTCCGCGAGCTGCGCGTGCTCGGCAACGACTGGCACAGGTCTCCGCTGCTCTTCAAGAACCAGCTGCGGCTCGCCTTTCCGATGGGCTTTCAGATGTCGGTGATGTGCGTCGGGCTGCTCGCGATGCAGACGGCGGTCAACGGCCTCGGCGCCGAGGTGGTGGCCGGCTTCACCGCAGCCACAAAGGTAGACCAGCTTTCGGTGCTCGTCAACGGAGCTTTCGGCGTCGCCGTCGCGGGCTACGTCGCGCAGAATTACGGCGCGGGGCTCGGCGGGCGGATCAAGGCCGGCGTGCGCGCCTCTCTGGTGCAGCTTGAAATTGCAAACGTCGTCATGGGCGCGGTGATGCTCCTGGGGCGCGCTTACGTCGTGCCGCTCTTCATCGACGGCGCGACGGCGGCGGTCGGCGCGGCGGCCTACGGCTATCTATTCGTCGTCGTTCCCTTTTATCCGCTGCTCGGCCTGCTCTGCGTCTACCGCTCCGCGCTACAGAGCATGGACGACGCGCGCACGCCGTTCGCGGCATGCGTCGCGGAGCTTGTGATGCGGGTGACTGCGGCCTTCGTGCTCGCGCGCTTCTTCGGCTACGCCGGCATCTGCTTCGCTACGCCGCTCGCGTGGATGGGGGCGCTCGCCTTTCTTGCGCCGGTTTATCTGCGGCGAGCGCGGAAGCTCGCCGACGGGCGCGTGTTTCTCTAAAGCGATCGCCGTTTTGCAGATTTTTTGCAGGCGCAAAAGCGCGCGGGCGCGGCGCACACGCCGCTTCGCGCGCTTTTTTTATTTACATGCCGAGCCTGCCTGTCTTCTATTTTTTACGGCGCTGTAATATAATCCAAGAACAGTCGAATATCAGCTTTCGGCGCAAGGGAATCCGGTTTGATGCCGGAGCAGTCCCGCTACTGTAGCCCGGACGAAGCCGCGAGATGCCACTGACAATGTCGGGAAGGCGCGACGGAGGACGAAGGGGAGCCAGGAAACCTGACGCCGGAGGGGGAAGGGGGAAAGTTTGCGCGGACGAACGCCTTTGCAGCTTAATAGAAGATTTGGCCTGAGAGCTGTAAAAGGTGAGAGACGCGGCGGACGAATACGCCGGGTCTTTTTTTATTGGTCGGGCCGATTTTTGACCGAGGCGCCGCGAGGACGGCGCGGAAAGGAAGAACCACGCAATGAAAATGTTTGCATTGACTATGATGTTGTTAATCTCCGTAATGATAGCGGGCACGGCTCTCGCTTCCGAGGCAAAACCTAAAGAAGACAAGCGGGGCATACTTATAGCCTCGTTCGGCACTTCGATGCCGGAGGCGAAGAAGGCGATAGACAATCTTGTGAATGCGGCGAAGGCCGCGTTTCCCGATACAGAGGTGCGCGTCGCCTATACGTCGAACATCATCCGCAGAAAGCTCGCGCGCGAGCAGAACATCGTAATACCGACGCCAGCCGAGGCGCTCGCGCAGATGAACGACGAGGGCTTCACGCACGTCTGCGTCATGCCGATGCACATAATCCCGGGCGAAGAATACGACGACATAGCGAGTCTGGTCGGCAGCTATGCACAGATACGCGGCAAGTACGGTTTCAAGGAGCTGAAGCTTGGGCAGCCCTACCTCGCGTCGGTGAAAGACTGCGACACTATGGCGCAGATCCTCGTCAAACGTTTTGAAAAGGAGCTCGCGCAGAATGGAACTGCGATAGTGCTCATGGGGCACGGCACGCCTGAGCACATAGCGAACGCGCTCTACGCGCAGCTCCAGCTTTCGCTCGACGCGGCGGCTCCCGGGCGCTTTTTCCTCGGCACCGTCGAGGCCGCGCCGACTATCGACAACGTAATCGCCGGGCTCAAGCAGGCAAAGCCGAAGGCGCTCGTGCTTTCGCCCTTTATGATAGTCGCCGGCGACCACGCAAACAACGACCTTGCGGGCGCGGACGACGACGAATCGTGGATAAACGTGCTCAAAGCTGCTGGCTTTAAGAACATCTCGACGAAGCTCGTCGGCCTCGGCGAAGACCCTAACATGGCTGAGCTTTTCGTCGCGAAGATAAAGGACATGATGAAATAAATATGGAAGGCTCCGCGCGCGATCTGCAAAATTACCGTAAAGAGACGGCGGCGAAACGGACGAAGCTCGCGCTCGTCATGCTTTCGCTGCTCGCGCTCACCGCGGTGTGGCGCATAACGCAGGGCGAGTGGGCGATACCGCTCGCGCGCGTCGCGGAGCTCATCTCTCCGTTCCTCTCGGGCGAAGCTCTCGCCTCGCCCGAGGCCCTCGTCGTCCGTTCAGTGCGGCTGCCGAGGTTCCTCGCAGCAGCCGGAACGGGCGGCCTGCTCGCGGTCTCGGGCGTCGTGCTTCAGGGCCTGCTGGCAAACCCGCTCGCCGAGCCCTACACTCTCGGCATCGCGTCGGGCGCGGCCTTCGGCGGCGCGCTAGGATTTTTCTTCGGCTCTTTCGCAGTCACGCCCGCGGCCTTCGCGGGCGCGCTCTTCGCGCTCTGGCTCGTCGGCGTCATCGCATGGCGCAGCGGGGGCGGCGGGGCCTACATCGTGCTCGCCGGAATCATTACTAACGCCGTGCTCTCGGCCGGCGTGACCTTCCTAAAGGCGATCGCCGACGACAAGCTAGGCGCGATTGTGCTCTGGCTCATGGGCAGCCTCTCCGGCGCTTCGCCGGCGTCGGCGCTCATGGCGTGGGCGGGCGCTGCGTTAGTGTTCGTCCCGGCCTTCGTATATGGACGACAGCTCGACGCCGTCTCGCTCGGAGAAGGGCGCGGAGAACTGCTCGGAGTCGATGAGCGGAAACTGCGCCGCACGCTTTTGTTCTTCGCTTCGATTGCGACCGCGCTCGCGGTCAGCTGCTTCGGAATCATCGGCTTCGTCGGCCTCGTCGTGCCGCATCTGCTGCGCACGCTCATCGGGCCGGCGAGCCGTCCCCTGCTCGTATTCAGCTTCCTCGGCGGCGCTCTGTTGCTCTCCGCTGCGGACGGCCTCGCGCAAAGGATGGGCGAGCTGCCGGTCGGCGTGATAACGGCGCTTATCGGCGGGCCGTTCTTCTGCTGGATACTAGCTGGAAGGAGACGCGCGGCGTGAGCGGCGCTTTCGTCCTCGATTCCGTCTCCTGCGGCTACGGCGGCAAGGACATACTGAGCGGATTTTCCGCGAGCGTCGAACGCGGCGCTCTGACTGCGCTCATAGGGCCGAACGGAAGCGGCAAGAGCACGCTGCTGAAACTTCTCGGCGGAATCGTCGGCTACCGCGGCAGCGCGGAGCTTGAAGGGCGCGAACTGCGCGCTATGTCGCGTGCGGAATTCGGGCGCGCCGTCGGCTTTGTGCCGCAGCAGACGAAAATCTCGTCGCCTTTCACGGTCTACGAAGTAATCGCTATGGGCCGCCTGCCCTACTGCGGTCTCTTCTCAAAGTTGAACGCGGAGGACGACGCGGCCGTTCTCGACGCTGCGGAGAGCGCTGGCGTTTCGCATCTGCTTTTCCGCCGCGCGTCGGAGCTTTCGGGCGGCGAGCAGCAGCGCGTGTACATCGCCGTCGCGCTCGCGCAGAACCCCGATATATTCCTGCTCGACGAGCCGACCTCGGCGCTCGACCCCAACCAGTCGGTACGGATCTTCTCGATTCTACGCGAGCTGGCCTCCCGCGGCAAAACCGTAGTCGTCGCGGCGCACGACCTGAACGCAGCGATACCCTTCTCCGACAGCTACATCGCGCTGCGCGGCGGCGCGCTCGCCTCGCAGGGCGCGGCATCGGAGCTTGATGAAAAAGTGCTCGGCCCGCTATACGGCATAGAGTTCAAAAAATACACTTCGGAGGAAGGAGGACGCGCATGGCACCCTGCCGCACAAAGTTTCTCATTTTAGTCTCCGTCCTCATATTTGCGGCGCTCGCCGCAGTTCCCGCGCGCGCGGGGAATTACGCGCGCATAGTCTCGCTCTACCCCGGCCACACGGACAACGTCATGGCGCTCGGCGCGGGCGCGAAGCTCGTAGGCATATCGGAGAACGACAACGACGGCCTGCTGCCGGGAGTTCCGCGCTTTTCCATGAAAGCGGGGCCGGAAGCTCTGCTTGCGCTGCGCCCAGACCTCGTGCTGACGCGCACGCTCGCGGACAGCCAGAACCCGGAACTGCGGAAAATTCTCGAACGCGCCGGCGTGCGCGTCGAGGTCATAGCCCCGCCGAAGTGGGACGGATTCGAGCAATATCTGCGTAAGATAGCGGAACTCGTTGGAACTCCGCCGGACGACGCCGTCGCGGAGCTCGCGAAGATACGCGCGGGAATCCGCGTCGAAGCGGAAAAACGCTCGCGCGGGCGCAGGCCGCTCGTCTTCGTCGAAGCTACGTCCCGCGAACTCCACACCTGCTCGCCCGACTCGTGGGCCGCACACCTGGTGGAACTCGCTGGCGGCGTCAACGCGGCAGCGCAAGCGAAGCCGCTGAGAAGCGGCAGCTCGATCGCGCCGTGGGGCCTCGAGCGCGTGCTGAAAACTATAAATTCCGGTCTCGACGTCTACCTTGTGCAGCAGGGGCCGATGAACGCGTCTGACGAAACGTCGCTGCGCGCGAGGCCGTGGAGTAGCGCGCTCACCAGAGTCCGAACCGCCGTCGTGCCGGAGTACCTTCTGAGTCGTCCGTCACTGTCGGGACTTAAAGAGGGCGGCGCTATGCTGATAAAAATATTTTACGGAGAGTGACCCTATGAAACTTACTGTTGTCGGTATCGGCCCAGGAGCGCCGGACCTTTTGACGCTGAGAGCCTTGAACGTGCTGAAGACTGCGGACCTCGTCATGGTGCCGCGCGCGAAGGACGGCAAAGCCGGAGTTGCTGAAATGGCCGTGCTTGAAAACCTCGCGGGGCTGAAGACTCTGCCGCTGCTCTTTCCTATGACCAGCGACGTCGAAAAACGCGACGCAAAGCTGCTCGAACAGCTCGAAGAAAGCCGCGCGCTCTGGGGAAGCGCCGAGAACGTGGCGCTTCCCGTAATAGGGGACTCCGCACTTTATGCTACGGGCTCGTACCTTTACGACGTCTGGCGCAAAATCGCGCCGGGACTCGAGCTCGCGCTCGTACCGGGAATTTCCGCGCACCAGCTGGCGGCGTCGCGCGCCGGCAAGTTCATCGCGATGGCGGAGGACGTGCTGTCGATAATCCCCTGTACCGGCGAACGCGAAAAAATCAAACGCGCGCTCGCGGCGGCGGATTCGGCCGCGCTCTACAAGCCGAGCGCGCTCGGTGAATCGCTGCGCGAGACGGTAGAAAGCTGCGGCCCGTGGCGGCAGATGATCCGCGTCGACCACGCGGGGCTCGCTGATGAAAAGATAATCGAAGGGAGCGCCGCGCTAGACGCGGCCGGGGAATACCTCTCCGTTCTTTTGCTCTGGAGGTAGCGCGTGGACTGGAGCGGCCTGCTGAGGGGCGAGCTGCGGCTCACCTTCGACATACTTGCGGGACTCGCCGTTGGGATGCTCGTCCTGAGGAGCGGCCTCGCCGATAAACTTATGAAACGGCTGCTGCCGCTTCTGCGGCGTGCAGGCATCGGCCCCGTGCTCGGCATGGCGCTCACTATAAGCCTCGGCTCGGCGAAGGCCGGCGCCGCCGTCATCGCCTCAGCGCTTGGCGAAGGACGAATCGGCGAACGGCCCGCGAAATGGGGGACTCTGATGCTCTCGTTTCCGGCATACCTGCACCGCTGGCCATCGACGATGGTGATGGCTGTTTCGCTCGCAGGGCTGCCAGGCGCGATATTCGGGCTCACGCTTCTTGCCCGGAGCGCCGCGCGTTTCGTGCTCCTCGCCGTGATACTCAGGCGCGGAGAGGGCGAGAGCGGCGAACTGACGGAAGAGGCGGCCGGCTCGGCGCGCAAGGTGAGGTTCGGGAAGCGGATGCTCAAGACGCTGCCGATAGCCTGGTTCTTCTACGGCGTCGCCTACGCACTCGTGCCGTGGGCCGAGGAGGCGCTTCGCGGATGGCTGCTCGGTGGCACGACGTTCCTGCCGCTCGCCGGGCTCACTGTGGCGGCGGCATCGATCGCCCACGTTTCGGCCGCGCTCGCGCTCGCGGGCGGAAGCCTCGCGGCTCGCGCCCTTACGGTCGCGCAGGCCGTGTTCGCGCTGCTCTTCCGCAACATCCTCGGCATCGTGACGCGGCTATTCCGGGCGAACGCCGGATATTATTTCGGACTTTTCTCCAAAGAGACGGCGAAGGAGCTGCTCTTCTGGAATTTTGCGACGACGGCGTTCTTCGCGCTGATAACGCTAGCCGCCGCAGCCGTTCCGCTGATTGCGGAAGCTATGTAGATTTTTGATTTTTAGAGAGACGAGGTGCGTATATAGATGAGGCCCGAAGAGATAGAACAGGAAAGCATGAGGATAATCGGCTCGGAGATGGGGCCGTGGGAGGGCCCCGCGGAAAATCTTCCGATAGTCAAGCGAGTCGTCCACACGACGGCGGACTTCGACTTCGTGAAGAATCTCCGCTTCTCCGACGGAGCCGTGGAACGCGCGCGCCGCGCGCTCGCCGCAGGCTGCGCCGTCGTGACGGACACGAACATGGCGGCCGCCGGCGTCAATAAAACTTCCGCCGCGCGCTTCGGCGTCGAGGTCGTCTGCCGCATGGCGGAGAAAGAAGTCCGCGAAGCGGCGCTCGCGCGCGGCGTAACGCGCGCCGTCGTGAGCATGGAGATAGCCGCGGAAAAGACGCCGGATGCGATATTCGCGATAGGCAACGCGCCGACCGCGCTGATACGGCTCTGCGAGCTCGTTAAGGAAGGGCGCGCGAAGCCCGCGCTCGTCATCGGCGTGCCGGTAGGCTTCGTCAACGTCGTCGAGTCGAAGGAGCTGCTGGTGCGCACCGACGTGCCGTACATCGCGGCGATGGGACGCAAGGGCGGCTCCGCGGTCGCATCGGCGATAGTGAACGCTTTACTCTATGGCATACAATAAGAATCTCCGCGAAGGAATATCGACCGGCTCATGCGCGGCGGCCGCGGCGAAGGCTGCGGCGATGAAGCTGCTCAACGGCCTATGCCCGCAGTCCGTCGAGATAACGACGCCGGAAGGGCGCGTCCTAACGATACCGGTGCTCGATACGCCGCGCGGCTGCGGCGTGATAAAGGACGCGGGCGACGACCCGGACGCGACGGACGGCCTGCTGATACTCGCGAGCGTCGAGCTCGGCGGCGAGGCGGGAGGGATAACCTTCGCAGGCGGCGAGGGCGTCGGCACGGTGACGCTGCCGGGGCTCAAGGTCCCGCCAGGCGAGCCCGCGATAAACCCGGTGCCACGCGCGATGATAACGGACGCTCTGCGCTCCGTCATAGGCGCGCAGGCGGCGAGGGTTACGATTTCCGTGCCTGGCGGCGAAGAGACGGCGAAGCGCACGTTCAACCCGCGCCTCGGCGTGACTGGCGGCATCTCGATACTCGGGACGACGGGCGTCGTGCGCCCGATGAACGAGGAATCCATCTTCGAATCGCTGACGCTCGAGCTCAACACACACGCCGCAGCCGGACGGGAAATCATAGCCGTCGCCTTCGGCAACACAGGCGAGCAGGCGATGCGCAAGGCTCTTGAAATCAAGGGGCGCTGCGTCGTGCAGTGCGGCAACTACATCGGCTACGTGCTCGACGAGGCCGTGCGGCTCGGCTTCAAGCGCGCGCTGCTCTGCGGACATCCGGGCAAACTGCTCAAGGTCGCGGCGGGGAGCTTCAACACGCACAACCGTACCGGCGACGGGCGGCTTGAGGCGCTCTGCACGCAGGCCGCCATCGCCGGCGCGCCTGCCGCGCTCGTGCGCAAGCTATACGAATGTATGACGACCGAGAACGCGATGCGCATCGTCGCGGACAACGGCCTGGACCGCCTCTGGACGACGCTCGCGCAGATTACGGCGAAGCGCTGCACCGACAGGTCGTTCGGCGAAATGCCGGTCGAGGCGGCCTACATAGACAACGACGGAAAGATACTCGGCGAGAGCGAAAACGCGGAAGCGCTCGCCGCCGAACTAAGAAAGATAGATTAGGAGGCGCGCGATGACGAACAGACTCTACGTTATAGGAGCCGGTCCCGGCGACCCGTCGCAGCTCACGCTCGCGGCCTCGGAGACGATAGCGCGCTGCCGCTGCGCCGTCGCCGCCTCCCGCCACGCGGCGCTCGCCGCGAAGTGCGCGAAGCTCGTGCCGCTGCGCGGATTCGACGAGACCTTCGCCGCGATCAAGCGCGAGCTCGAGCTCGGCGACGTGGCTGTGATAGTCTCCGGCGACCCTGGGATTTACAGCCTTATGCCGCTGCTAAAAAAACGCTTCCCCGACGCGGCGCTCGAAGTCATTCCCGGCATAAGCTCGTTGCAGAGCCTCTGCGCCGAAGCCGCGGAGACGTGGGAGAGCGTGCGGATACTTTCGGGACACGGACGCGGCATCAGCGAGGCGAAGGTGCTGGCCACAGTCGACCGTAACAAGGCTACGGCCTTCTTCTGCGGCACAGATAAAAACCCGCGCTGGTTCTGCTCGCTGCTCGCCTCGCGCGGCCTTGACGGCGTGACGGTCACGATCGGCGAACGGCTCAGCTACGCGGACAAGAAAATTACGCGCGGCCGTCCCTCCGAGCTCGCGCAGAAGGATTTCGACGGCCTCTCCATCGTGCTCGCCGTAAATCCGAATCCGTCGCCGGAGCCGAAGCTGCTGCCGCGCGACGAAGATTTTATACGCACGAAGGTGCCGATGACGCGCGAGGAGGTGCGCGCCGTCGTGCTCGCCAAGCTCGGGCTCACGGAGGATTCAGTGTTCTGGGACATAGGCGCGGGGACGGGCTCGATTTCCGTCGCCGCGGCGATGATATGCCGCGAGGGCGAAGTCCATGCGGTCGAGATAAACGGCGAGGCGCACGAGCTTGAAGCGGAGAACGTGAAGAAGTTCCGCCTCTTCAATGTAACGCTGCACAAGGGCGGCGCGCTTGAGACTATAGGCAAGCTTCCGCGCCCGACGCACGTATTCGTCGGAGGTTCGGGCAACGAACTGCCGGAGCTGCTTGCGCGCGTCGCGGAGTTCAAAGGCGTTCGCGTCGCCGTCTCCGCCGTGACGCTGAAAACTTTCAGGATAGCGTCGGCGATACTCAGTGGCGAAACGTTCTCGGATTTCGACGCGGTTCAGATAAACGTCAGCAAAATGAAGAAGCTCGGGGATAGCGAGGTCATGGCCGCGCAGAACCCCGTCGCGATATTCTCCGCCACAGCGCGCGGAGCTTTGAGAGAGGGATAGAAGATGATACATTTCGTCGGAGCCGGCCCGGGAGCGCCGGATCTTATAACGCTGCGCGGCGCGCGCCTGCTCGGCGAGGCGGGCATGATAATCTACGCCGGCTCGCTAGTCAACAAAGAGCTGCTCGCGCTCGCGAAGCAGGGCTGCTCGATATATGACAGCGCCTCAATGACGCTCGACGAAGTCGTCGAGAAATTCCGCGAGGCCGAGGAAAGCGGCGTCGACACTGTGCGCCTGCACACGGGCGACCCGTCTATATACGGCGCGATACGCGAACAGATGGACAGGCTCGAAGCGCTCGGCATAGAGTACGACGTGACGCCTGGCGTCAGCTCCTTCTGCGCCGCAGCGGCCGCGGCGCGCGTCGAGTACACGCTTCCGGGCGTAAGCCAGACGGTCATAATCACGCGCATGGAAGGGCGCACGCCGGTGCCGGAGAAGGAAAAGATCCGCTCGCTCGCCTCGCACCGCGCCTCGATGGTTATGTTCCTCTCGTCGGGCATGGTTAAGGAGCTCTGCGCCGAGCTGATAGCCGGAGGCTACGCGCCCGAGACGAAGGCCGCAATGGTCTACAAGGCTTCGTGGCCCGAGCAGCGCGTGATACGCTCGAACCTGACCGCGCTGCCGGCCGAGGCCGAGAAGTACGGCATAAAGAACACGGCGCTGATAATGGTCGGAGATTTCCTGGGAGACGACTACGAGCTATCGAAGCTCTACGACAAGCACTTCTCCCACGGTTTCCGCAAGGCGTCGGCATGAAGGCCGCCGTCGCCGCTTTCTCCGAGAAAGGCATAGAGACGGCGCGCGCCGTCGCCCGTGCGCTCGGCGCAGAAATTTACGTCCCGGGCAGATACGCGCGCGAGGGGCTGCGCGTCATCGAACCGAGCTTAAAAGAATGGGCCGGCGCGCGCTTCGCGGACTGCGGCGCGCTGGTATTCGTCTCAGCATGCGGCATAGCTGTGCGCGCTATAGCGCCGTTCGTCAGGAGCAAGGCGGAGGACCCCGCGGTCGTCGTCCTCGACGAAGCGGGAGAAAACGTCGTATCGCTTCTGTCGGGGCACCTCGGCGGGGCGAACGAGCTTGCGAATGAGATAGCGGCGGCGGTCGGAGGACGCGCCGTCATAACGACGGCGACGGACGTGCGCGGCGTGACGGCGGTCGACTCATGGGCAGTCGCCCACAACTGCGCCGTCGAGAACGTCCATGAGGTGAAGGAGATTTCGTCAGCGGCGCTCGCGGGGCGCGAAATCGGCGTCGCGGTGACGGAGGAGCTCCAGCCCGCGCCGTGGCCCGTGACGCTGTGGCTGCGCCCGCGCGTGCTGGCGCTCGGCGTCGGCTGCAAACGCGGCGTCGAGTTTTCGGCGCTCGCCGAAGCGGCGGAAGAGTTCCTCGAAGAATCGGGCGTCTCGCCGCTTTCGCTCGCGGCGGTCGCCTCGATAGACATCAAGAAAGACGAAGCCGCGATTATAAAGCTCGCGGGAAAATATAAAGTCCCGTTCGTCACCTACGGCGCAGACGCGCTGAACGGCGCGCGCGGGCGTTTTTCATATTCGGAGAGAGTGGAGAGGGAGACGGGCGTCGGCTGCGTCTGCGAGCGGGCAGCGGTGCTCGCCGCAGAAGGCGGCGTCCTTATGAGGGGAAAGACGATTTATCCGGGCGTGACTCTCGCCCTTGCGAAGCACAGGAGGAAGGTTCAATGAGACTTATGGCGGCTGGGCTCGACCAGCGCGAATCGGCGCTCGAAACGCGCGAGCGCTTCGCCTTCACGGCGTCGGCGGCCGAGGAGTTCATGCTTGCGATGAAAGCGCGCGGCGTGGAGTCCATACTGCTCTCGACCTGCAACAGGACGGAGCTGTTCGTATTCGCGGAGGAGGACCCGCGCGACATACTGCGCGAGGCGCGCGGGGATGCGGATTTCTTTTTCTTCGAGGGCGCGGACGCGGTGCGACACGTCTTCGAGGTCGCGGCTGGGCTGCGCTCGCAGATACCGGTCGAGGATCAGATACTAGGGCAGATGAAGAACGCGCTCGCCGCGGCGCGCGCCGCAGGAAGCTGCGGCCCGACGCTGAGCCGCCTATTCCAGGGCGCGATTACCGCGGGCAAGGACATACGCACCGAGTTCAAGAAACATCCGCACGAGACGTCGGTAGCGCAGCGCGCGGTGCGCAGGATACGCGAGACGCTCGGCGGAATCGAAGGGGCGCGCGCGCTCGTAGTCGGCAGCGGAGAGATAGTGATGCTCTGCGCCTCCATGCTCGCGGACGAGGGAGCGGCGGTCTTTATGACGCGCCGCCGCTGCCGCAAGGACGGCGCAAAGCCGCCGCGCGGCGTGAACGTCATATCCTACGACGACCGCTACGAGGCGGCGAAGCAGAGCGACGTCATCGTCGGCGCGACCGCGAGCCCGCATTACGTGCTGCTCGCGAAGGACTTTGAAGCGCCGTCGAGGCCTCTGGTCATAGCCGACCTCGCGGTGCCGCGCGACATCGAGCCCGCCGTCGGGAATTTCCCGAACGTCACGCTCTACGACATGGATTCGCTCGGCTGCGACGCGCTGCCCGCAGGCCTGCGCGCGACGATCGAGCGCATAATGGACGAGCACATAGCGCGCTTCTACAAGTGGCACCACATCCACGAGTGTATGCCGATGATAGAGGAGATACGTTCTTTCGCGGAGCGCGAGATGGCGGCGGAGCTCTCAGGCTCGGATTACGACTGCGACGCGGTGCGCGAGGCGTCGCGCAACATGATAAACAAGCTTTTATTCTCGCTGAAGGAAAAGGTGGACATGGACATGGCTAAAACTTGCTACAGCGCGCTCGCGAAGGCGGCGAGGGGATGATATACGTCGTCGGCCTCGGTCCGGGCAACGAGGACCAGATGACGCCGCGCGCGCTCGCGGCGCTTGAGAAGTGCGACATCATAATCGGATACAAGGCTTACATAGAGCTCGTGCGCCATCTCTTCGAAGGACGCAAGGAGCTCGTCGCTTCGCCGATGAAAGGCGAGACGGAGCGCTGCCGTAAAGTGCTCGAACTTTCAAAGCAGGGGCACACCGTCGGCCTCATATCGAGCGGCGACCCGGGAGTCTACGGCATGGCTGGCATCATGCTCGAGATAGCGGACGGCAAGGCCGACGTCGAAGTAGTGCCGGGCATGACGGCGGCTTCGACCGCGGCCGCCGTGCTGGGCGCGCCGCTGATGCACGATTTCGCGGTCATAAGCCTCAGCGACCTGCTCACGCCGTGGGAGCTTATCGAGAAGCGTCTGCGCGCCGCCGCAGCCGCTGACTTTGTAATCTGTCTTTATAACCCCGCGAGCCACGGAAGGCCCGAGCATCTGGCGCGCGCCTGCGCGATACTCATGGACGAGAAGCCCGCCTCGACGCCCGCCGGCTGGGTCCGCAACGCGGGGCGCGACGGCGAGACATACGGCGTCACTACGCTCGGCGAGCTGCCGAAAGCGCCCATAGATATGTTCTGCACCGTAATAATAGGCAACAGCGCGACGCGCGAGCTCGGCGGACGGCTCGTCACGCCGCGCGGCTACAAGGACTAAGATGAAAGAGAAGCTCCTGCTCTTCGGCGGCACGACGGAGGCGCGCGAGATAGCGGAGAGCGGCCTGCCGATGATTTGCTGCGTCGCGACGGAGTACGGGGCGGAGGTGCTGTGCGAAGCGCCGGGTCTTGAAGTCCGGACGGGACGGCTCGACGCCGCCGGGATGGCCGCGCTCATACGCGAAGAGGGGATCACCGTCGCCGCAGACGCGACGCACCCATACGCGCGCGCGGTGACGGCGGAGATAAAAAAGGCCTGCGCCGAAACCGGCGCGGACTACATGAGAATCGTCCGCGCGCGCACGCCGCTGCCCGAGAACGCAGTAGTCGTCGAAAGCTGCGCCGAAGCGGCGGAGCTGCTTGACGAATGCGATGAGCGCGCGCTCGTCGCTACGGGGAGCAAGGAGCTGGACGTTTTCACAAAAGTACACGGCTACCGCGAACGCATATTCCCGCGCGTGCTTCCGTCGAAAGAGGTTATCGAGCGCTGCGCGGCCCTCGGCTTCGGCCCTGGGCAGATAATCGCGATGCGCGGACCGTTCTCGGCGGCTATGAACGTCGAGCTGCTGCGCATGACTGGCGCGTCAACGCTCGTCACGAAGGACGGCGGCGCGACCGGCGGAATGCCCGAAAAAATAGAGGCGGCGCGCGAAACGGGCGCGCGGCTCATAGTCGTCGGGCGCGCGGAAGAAGAGGGGCTCACGGCGCGCGAGGCGCTGCTCGTCCTGCGGCGCAGGCTGGGCGCGGCGCGCCCGCCGCTTTTCCCAATGCTCACGGACATAGAAAAAAGAAAGGCCGTCATAGCGGGCGGTGGAAAGATCGCGCTGCGCCGCGCGCGCACGCTCGCGAAATGCGGCGCGGAGGTACACGCCGTCGCCATTGATTTCGCCGAGGGCTTCGAGGGCGAAGGCTTTATACTTCACAGGAAAAGATGGGAAAGCTCCGACGGTGCAGGCGCGTTTCTGATAGTCGCCGCGACGGACGACCGCGAGCTGAACCGCAGGATAGGGGCCGAGGCTAAGGCCGCCGGCGTTCCCGTAAGCGTCGCCGACGCGGCGGAGGAATGTTCGTTTTATTTCCCGTCGCTCGTGACGGATGGCGAGGCCGCGGCGAGCGTATCTGCCGGCGCGCTCTCGCCGAAGCTGACGCGCCGCCTCGCCGACCGCCTGCGCGAGGTCTGGCCCGCGTGGGTTGCGGAGGAAAAGTCCAAAATCATTGAAGAAGAGGGATCTAGATGAAAAGAGTGATCCGTTTCGGAAGCCGCAAAAGCGCGCTCGCCGTCGCGCAGACGCACATACTGATGGACGCGGTCGCCGCGGCGCATCCGGATATAGAGGCCGAGCTCGTGACGATGACGACGACGGGCGACGTGAACATGAAGCCCTTCTCCGAGGCCTCGGACAAATTCGGCATAAAGGGGCTCTTCACGCAGGAGCTGGAAGAGGCTCTTCGGTCTGGCGAGATAGACGTCGCAGTCCACAGTTTGAAGGACGTGCCGATGTACGCGAACGAAGAGCTTCCCATCGTCGCCTACTCCGCGCGCGGTGACGCGCGCGACGCGCTCGTGCTGCCGGAGGGCGCGCGCGAGTTGGACGAGAAACTGCCGCTCGGCTGCTCGTCGGCGCGGCGTCGCATACAGCTCGCGAAGCTCTTCCCGAACATGCGCGTCGAGCCGGTGCGCGGCAACGTCAACACGCGGCTGCGCAAGCTCGACGAAGGGCAGTTCTCGGCGCTCGTGCTAGCCGCGGCCGGCCTTCAGCGCATCGGTCTCGGTTCGCGGATCTCGCGCTTTTTCACGACGGACGAGATGATTCCGGCGCCAGGGCAGGGGATACTAGCCTGCCAGGGGCGCGCCGGCGAGAGCTACGACTACCTAGACGCGGTGCGCTGCGAGGCGGCGGCCTGCTGCGCGCGTGCGGAGCGCGGATTTTCGGCGGAGCTCGGCGGCGGCTGCACGGCCCCCGTCGGAGCCTACGCGGAAATAATCGGCGGAAAGCTGACGCTTCACGGCTTCTTCGCCGATGAGGCTGAAGAAAGATACAGGGACGGGCGCGCCTGCGGGCGGCCCGAGGATGCCGAAGAGCTCGCGCGCGGCCTCGCGCGCAGACTGAGGGAGGGAAAGTAATGCCCGTTGGCAAGGTTTGGCTCGTCGGCGCGGGCCCGGGAGACGCGGGGCTGCTCACGCTGCGCGGGCGCGAAGTTATGGAAAAGGCCGACGCGATAGTCTTCGACAGGCTCGTCGGCGACGGCGTGCTCGCGATGATGCCCGAGCGCGCCGAGAAGATAAACGTAGGCAAGGAGGGCGGACGCCATCCAGTGCCGCAGCGCGAGATAGAAAAAATCCTCGTAGAAAAGGCTCTCGAAGGCAAGAACGTCGTGCGCCTCAAGGGCGGCGACCCGTTCGTCTTCGGGCGCGGCGGCGAGGAGATAGAGGCGCTGAAAAAGGAAAATATAGAGTTCGAAGTCGTGCCGGGCGTCACGTCGGCGATCGCCGCGCCCTCGGCGGCCGGCATCCCGGTCACGCACAGGGGGCTCGCCGCCTCGCTTCACATAATCACGGCGCATACGAAGGACGGCGGCATAGCCGACACCGACTACGCCGCGCTCGCACGCCTCGGCGGTACGCTGCTCTTCCTCATGGGCGCGTCGGCCCTGCCTGACATCTGCGCGGCGCTGACGAAAGCGGGCATGTCTCCCAACACTCCCGCCGCCGCCGTGGAACGCGGCACTACCGCGCGCCAGCGCCGCATCGAAGGCACGCTTGGCACGCTGACGGAAATCGCTACGCGCGAGGCGCTGCATTCGCCAGCGATAATAATAGTCGGCGCGGTCGCCGCGCTCGGCAAAGAATTTGAATGGAAGAAATTTCTTCCGCTATCGGGGCGCAAGGTCGTCGTCACGCGCCCGCGCGGACGCGCCGGAAAGCTCTGCGCGAAGCTGCGCGCGCTCGGCGCGGAGGTCGTCGAATGCCCCTGCATCTCGACGCGCACGCTCGACACGGCGCTGCCGCCGCTCGGCGGATACTCGTGGCTCGGCTTCACGAGCACAACCGGGGTCGAGAGTTTCTTCGAGCTTCTCGCGAAGGAAGGGCGCGACGTGCGCGAGATAGGAAGCGCGAAAATCGCCGCGATAGGCGGCGCTACCGCCGAAGCCCTGCGTGCGCGCGGCCTCGCGGTCGACTACGTGCCAGAGGTTTACGACGGCGCCTCGCTCGCGGACGGCCTCGCCTCGCTCGCCGCGGGCGGAAAGATTTTGATGATGCGCGCTAAGGACGGCTCGCCCGAGCTGACGGAGCGTCTTCGCGCGGCGGGCGCCGACTTTACAGAATTTAAGCTTTATGAGACAACCTACGAAAAGCCCGCAGTCCTCCCAGACGGCGCGGACGCGGCGCTATTCACGAGCGCTTCGACGGTGCGCGGCTTCGTCGCGGCCTTCGGCGGCCCAGTCGTGAAGACCGCCTGCTGCATAGGGCGGCAGACCGCCGAGGAGGCGGCGAAGCATGGATTTGAAGAAATAAGGACCGCCGAAAAGGCGACCCTCGATTCGCTTATAAAAACACTGGAGGTTGATGAAAAATGATATTCAGGCCGAGAAGACTCAGAAGAACCGCGGCGATACGCGACATGGCGGCCGAGACAAGGCTCTCTCCCTCTATGCTCGTCTATCCCGTATTCATACGTGAAGGCAAAAACATAATCGAAGACATACCCGCGATGCCGGGGCAGAAACGCTACAGCCCCGACACCTTTCCTAAATTCCTCGAAGAGACTGCGAACGCCGGAATAAAGTCGATACTGCTCTTCGGCCTCCCAGAGCACAAGGACGAGTGCGGAAGCGGCGCGTGGGACGAAAACGGAGTTATACAGCAGGCGCTTAGAATCGGTAAGAAAAATTTCCCCGAAATGACATTCATCTGCGACGTCTGCCTCTGCGAATACACCTCGCACGGACATTGCGGCCTGCTCAAGGGCGACACCGTCGACAACGACCCGACCGTCGAACTGCTCGCCAAGACCGCGCTCTCGCAGGCACAGGCGGGAGCCGACGTCGTAGCGCCGTCCGACATGATGGACGGGCGCGTCGGCGCGATACGCGACGCGCTCGACGCGGCGGGGATGGACGAGACGATAATCTTCTCCTACGCGGTCAAGTACGCCTCGGCATTCTACGGCCCGTTCCGCGAGGCGGCGGGCTCGACGCCGGCTTTCGGCGACCGCCGCAGCTACCAGATGGATCCGCGCAACGTGCGCGAGGCGCTGCGCGAAGCGGAGCTCGACATAGACGAAGGCGCGGACATGATAATGGTCAAGCCCGGCCTGCCCTACCTCGACGTCCTCTCGAAGGTCAAGGAAGCCTTCGACGTGCCTACGGGAGCTTACTGCGTCAGCGGCGAATATTCGATGATAAAGGCCGCGGCAGCGAACGGCTGGCTCGACGAAGAGCGCGTAGTCGCGGAGAGCGCCGTCTGCCTCGCGCGCGCGGGAGCGGACATAATCGTCACCTACTTCGCGCCAGAGCTCGCGAAGATGATGAAAGAAGGGCGGCTCTAATGAACCGCAACGAAGAGCTCTTCGCGCGCGCCGAGCGCGTAATTCCAGGCGGCGTCAACAGCCCGGTCCGCGCCTTCAGAAGCGTCGGAGGCACGCCCATATTCGCCTCGCGTGCCAAAGGGCAGTATCTCTGGGATGAAAACGGGAAACGCTACACAGACTACATAGGCTCGTGGGGGCCGCTCATACTCGGCCACTCCTACGAGCCGGTCGTCGAAGCAGTCATGAAGGCGGCTGAGAACGGCGCGAGCTTCGGCCTGCCGACCGAGGCCGAGGTCGAGATGGCGGAGCTCGTCTGCTCGCTCGTCCCCGGCGTCGAAATGGTGCGCATGGTCTCGTCAGGCACGGAGGCCGTGCTCTCGGCGCTGCGCGTCGCGCGCGGCTTCACCGGGCGCGAGGTCGTCGTGAAGTTCGAGGGCTGCTACCACGGACATTCAGACTCGATGCTCGTCAAGGCGGGCTCCGGCCTCGCTACTGCGGGGCAGCCAGACAGCGCGGGCGTCACGCGCGGCACCGCCGCTACGACGCTCACATGCGCCTACAACGACGCGAACGCGCTCGAAAGGATATTCGCGGAGCACGGCGAGCAAATCGCAGCCGTTATTGTGGAGCCCGTCGCCGCGAACATGGGCGTCGTCCTCCCGGACGAAGACGTGCCGAAGTGGGCCAAAGACTCTACCGGCAACGCCGGCATGGAAGTGGAATATCCCAAATGCGGACGGCTGCCTGAGAGAAAAGGCTTCCTTGAAAGAGTGCGCGAAATCACGCAGCGTTACGGCGCGCTTCTCATCTTCGACGAAGTCATCACGGGCTTCCGCCTCGGCATAAACTGCGCCTCCGGCTACTATGGAATCACGCCCGATCTCTCGACCTTCGGAAAGATAATCGGCGGAGGCCTTCCCGTCGGCGCTTACGGCGGACGGCGCGACGTTATGAGCTGCGTCGCACCGCTCGGCCCCGTCTATCAAGCGGGGACGCTCTCCGGCAACCCCATAGCTATGGCCGCTGGGCTCGCCACGCTCAAGACCCTGCGCGACAACCCGAATATATACAGAGACATCAACTACCTGCGCGCTTCGCTCGGCGCTGGGCTCGCGGCGATGTTCGCCGAGAAGGGCGTCCGCGCCTTCGTACAGGGCATAGAGTCGCTCTCGACGGTGTTCTTCACGAAAGAGCCGGTATTCAGCTACGCGGACGCGAAAAAGAGCGACACGGCGCGCTACGCGAGATTCTTCAACGGAATGCTCGCGCACGGCGTGCTTATGGCCCCGTCGCAGTTCGAGGCGATGTTCCTCAGCGCGGCGCACACCGCGGAAGACGTGTCGCAGTTCCTCGACGCGGCGCAAGAGACGATAAATTCGGACGGTTTCTAAATGCGTAAGGGCGAAGTCCAGATATACACGGGCGACGGAAAGGGCAAGACGACGGCGGCCTTCGGCCTCTGCCTCCGCGCGCTGGGACGCGGCCACCGCGTCCGCGTCGTGCAGTTCCTAAAGGCGGAGCGCTGCGGCGAGCACATTGCTGCGGAGAAGATCGGCCTTCCCGTTATGCAGTGCCCGATGGGGCGCAAAAGCGGCCCATGCGCGCATCCCTGCCCGCTCTTCACGGAGGCGCGGCGCGTCCTTGAAGAAAACGCCGCCGACCTTCTCGTGCTAGACGAGCTGATGGCGGCGATACGCCACGGATGCGTGAGCCTGGACGAAGCCCTCTCGCTTCTCGATATACGTCCGGGAAACACCGAAATAGTTATGACGGGCCGCCGCGCGCCGCGCGAGCTGGTCGAGCGCGCGGGGCTCGTCACGACTATGGAAAAGACGAAGCACTTCTTCGACGCCGGAGTTCCCGCGCGCGAAGGCATAGAATACTGAAAACGGCGGTGAATCAGATGAAAGGCGTCATGGTACAGGGCACGAGCAGCGACAGCGGTAAGAGCTTCATCGCGACGGCGCTCTGCCGAATCTTCTCCGACATGGGCTACAACGTCTGCCCCTTCAAATCCCAGAATATGTCCAACAACTCGTACGTCACGGCGGACGGCCTCGAGATGGGGCGCGCGCAGGGCGTGCAGGCCGAGGCGGCGCGCGTCGAGCCGCAGGCATTTATGAACCCGATACTTCTCAAGCCGCGCAAGGACGTTTCGTCGGAAATCGTCCTCATGGGCAAGGTCTACGACGCGCCCTGCGACAAAAATTATTACAAAGACTTCACGATGGGCAAAGGCATCGAGACGGTGCGCGAAGCCCTCTCCATAATAGATAAGAATTTCGACCTCATGGTATGCGAAGGCGCGGGCAGTCCCGCCGAGATAAACCTCAACGCGGGCGAGATAGCGAACATGCGCGTCGCGCGCGAAGCGGACATGCCAGTCATCCTCGTCACAGACGTGGACCGCGGCGGCTCGCTCGCCTCCGTCGTCGGCACGCTCGAACTTCTCGGTGAAGACAGGGAGCGCGTCAAGGGCATAATCTTTAACAAATTCCGCGGCGACATATCGCTCTTCCAGGACGCCGTCGAATGGGTCGAAAAGCGCACGGGGGTCAAAGTCGTCGGCGTAATGCCGTGGCTCACCGATATAATCATAGAGGGCGAGGACATACTGAGCCTCAACTGGAACAGCGGCAGCGGCGACTGTGAAGAAAAGCTGCGCGTCGGCGTCGTCAAATTCCCGCGCGTATCAAACCACACCGACATAGAGGCCTTCCGCTTCGAGCCAGACGTCGAGATAGTAGAGCTCTCGTCGCCGGCGCAGCTTTCGCGCCTTGACGCCGTAGTCCTGCCCGGCACGAAAAGCACCGTGCTCGACATGAAATACCTCATCGACTCGGGCCTCGCAGATGGGATACGCCGCTTCTACGCAAAGGGCGGCACTGTCTACGGACTCTGCGGCGGTTACCAGATGATGGGCGAGAAGATAGACGACTCCCATCTGCGCGACAACGATAAAATTCCCGAGATAGAGGGGCTCGGCTTGCTGCCCGCCGTCACGACCTTCGGCGAGCAGAAAATGACCGTGCGCCGCAAGGGCCGCGCGATTCATCCTTACTTCACGGAAGAGACGCCGGTCGACGGCT
>URAG01000031.1 GCA_900545755.1 uncultured Cloacibacillus sp.
TAGCGGCGTTAACGTTGACTTTCCCGGCCTGTTCGTTTGCGGACGGCGCGGCCCCAGAACCGGCCAACGCGCCGGCGGCGGAGTCTGCGGCGCAGACGGATACGGCGAAAGTCAAAACGCCCGGCCCCGCCACTATTTCTACCGGGACGGCCAACACTATAATCAAGCCAGACAAATCAGCTCCAGCCTTTGAAACGCTTGAGAGGATAGAAACGATCATATACGGAAGCAAGCGTGAGGGCGGCCTGCTCAACAGGCTTAACGACGTGGAAAAAACCATTTTCGGGCGCGAGCTTCCGGGCAGTCTTACAGAGCGCCAGACCGCGTTGATAGACTTCCTTGAAAGAGGAACGGATACGCAGCCGTCGGTTCTCTTCAAGCTTTCAGTCGCGGAATGGGGCGTGAGCCAGGAGATTCACCCTACGTGGCCGCTCACGAAGCGTATCGACTCCATGGAGGCGATACTGGAAGGAGCCAACCAGCCCGGCCCTCTTGTTTCGCGCCTTGAGCGCCTGCTTATGAAGCTGCTTCCTGAAGGCATCGTTGCGACGCAGTTCGAGCTGCCGAAGGAGACTATCGTTAAGGGGATACTTCGCGACACGCTTACCGTAAGAAACGTCAAAGTGGGAGATATAATCATACTTGCGCTGAATGAGCAGATTATGATAGGCGACATGCTAGTAGCGCCGAAAGGCAGCCGCGTCTTTGCGCACATCACTACGGTAAAACCGCCGCGCAGCTTCGGCCGCTCGTCGGTTATAGAGATGGAGATCGACGGCGTCGAGGTGCTCGGCCCCTACGTGGTGCCGGTCAATATAGGCGACGCGGCGAAGAAGGCCATGGAGACCGACAGCGCAATGATAGGCGCGGCGGGCGCGAGCCTTGCCGGAGCGGTGTTGCTTGGGCCGGTCGGTCTCGCGGGCGGCTTCCTTATCCGCGGTAACGACAAGCAGCTTAAGGAAGGCACGCTCTTTTACGCACAGACATCGGAGGCTACGCCGATAACAGCCTACCAGATACCGTCTCAGATATCGCCGCTCGCACAGCCAGGCGGGCTCGCCCCGCAAGGAACGCGCTCGGATCCTAATCAGTACTGAGGCAGTCCGTGCGTATAAAAAAATTAACGAAACGTGAAGCCATCGTCCTGGCGGCGGTCCTTGTGATCGCCGTCGGGGCTTTTTACTTGTGGCGGGATCTTCATCTAGGCGCTATGAAGAATGTTCCTTTGCCAGACATCATCGTTGAGGATATTGAAATCGAGCGCGTCGTAAACGGAAGAACCTGGATAATAATTTCGCCGCGCGCAGAGCACAAGGATGGCGTGATATACGGGACTTCGGTTGACATTACGATTAAAGACCCCAACGGCCGCAACACTCATATTTACGCCGACGGCAGCACCTTCACGCGAGATAGCAACGACATAACGTTGACCAACGGAGACGGAACGATGACGGAGAACGGAAAGAGCTACGACATGCACTCCGGCTTCGTCAAGTATGATGCCGCGACGGAGCAATGGAACTTTTCCGAAGGCGTCACTCTGAGCTCAGAGAACATGACCATCAGCGGGGACGCGGGGATTTACGATACGCTCAGCGGAGACTGTTATATAACGAACGGGGGCACAGTGACTTGGATAAATTAAAAATCGGCTTTGCGCATACCGGCTCTGCGCTGCGCATGGCCGTATGCCTTTTGTTTATATCCGTTATCGCCGCATTTTTCGCTGCGTCGCCGGCGCTTGCGGCGGAGCCGGACGACGGCGTATTTATGCCGTGGGACGCTGGCGTCGAACCTATGCCTTACGGCGGTCCGGAGCCGCCTGTAGCCGTCGAAGAGCCCACTGTGATCCAGGACGAAGAAGCGGCGGCGCGTCCGGTATCGGGCGATCTCGCTCAGCAGCCATCCAAAATCCCGAACGAAGTGTTCCTTGACGCCGACGAGATAAGCTTCGACGAACACACTGGCATCGCTATAGCCGAGGGCAACGTCCGAGTCCGCAACAAAGACGTGCGCATGTTCGCCCCCTACGTAGAATATGATACGAAGTCACACGTAGTAGACGCCTATTCCGACTACCGCGAGAACGTCGTCGTCTATAGCGGAATCGAGAAATATATAGGGAAGCACCTAAAATATAACGTCGAGACTCGGCGCGGAGTCTTTACTCAGGTTTCAGGCGAGTCCGGGCCGATGCATATGCAGGGCGGCCGAGTCAGATTCATGCCCGACAGCGACGCAGCGAAGCTTGGCGTTATACACGCGCCTAGAAGAAAGAAAAACAGCCAGAAATCCCAAAACGTCGCAGAATGGATGGGCGTCACCTCGACGACCTGCGACTTCACCAAACCGCACTATAAATTCGTGACGAAGCGAGCGATCATATTCCCTGGCAAAAAAACGGTGCTCAAACGCCCACGCTTCTACATCGGCGATTCGCTTGTTATTCCATATCCATTTGACTACATAATAACGAGCCACAAGAGAGAGGGCATCCAGCCTATACTCAACTACGACTCAGATCTCGGGGCTGGGTTCGGCCTGCGCGGGCCGCTTGACCTAGGACAGTACGGAGAACTTGACCTTGAGGCGATGTACTGGACGCAGGGTGAGTTCGAGACGGTCATCAACTATAGATACCGTTTTACCGACCAGTTGAGCGTCTTCGCCGATATCAGTCGTCTCTACAACGACGACACGGAAGATACCCTGTGGCGTCCGTCGTGGGGAATGGAGTATGAAAACGCAGGATGGAGGGCGCGGCTGTACTGGGCGCAGCGCGAGCTTGTCTCAACAGAGGTTGCGACCGACGTTACCGAAGACCGCGACGTTTGGCGCGATCCGGAATTCTCGATAGCCTCGCCGTGGTTTAGCGAGCCGCTTACGGGCGGCGAATTCCGTCTTTACACTGCATGGGGCCGCTACGGCGACAACGTCACGCGCCAGGAGTGGACGGAACGCATGGCCTATGTTGCGCAGTACCGCGGCAGGCCGCAGTGGTCTATAGGTATTTTCAAACCATTCTACGGCGCAAGGTATAGATACTTCGACTACTACAACGAGGACAGAAACCAGAAAGCCACTGACGCATGGGGCGGCTTCAGCTACAAGATCGGCGCGTTCAACTTCGTGAGCTCCTACTACCGCCGCTGGGTTGAAGAGGGAAAGAGCCCGATGGCGTGGGACCGCTATACAAACAGCGAGACGTTCTTCCAATCCGTCTCGTTCCCGCTGCCGATAGGCGCGCCATGGGAAAAGTGGACCGTCTACATCGGAGCCAACTACGATATCGAGATAGAAGATTTCTCGTCTATCTTCTATTCGCTCACCTACAACATGCACTGCATGACTTGGGAGCTTTGGTACAAGGATAAGCGCTCTGAGGACGACTATAAGATAGGACTGACGCTTTTCATTAACGCCTACCCGGATCGCAAGCTCGAGATTGGCTCGAAGGATGATTAGCTTGAAAGGGGATTGCAAGACGATGAATAAGATTGTTGTGCTATGCGGCGGCGTGAGCCCCGAACGCGAAGTTTCGCTCAACTCAGGCGCGGCTGTCGCCGAGGCGCTGAACGGATGTGGCTGGGAGGCACAGCTTTACGATATAAAATCTATTGGCGAGTTTGTAAAATCGTGGAAGAGCTTCAACGCTGAAGGCGTTTTCATCGCGCTGCACGGCGGTTGGGGAGAAAACGGCAGAATACAGGCCGTGCTCGAATCGCTTGACATTCCATACACTGGCTCCGGTCCAGAGGCTTCGATGCTTGGCATGGACAAGCGTCTCTCCAAGGCGCTCTTTGCAGAGGCCGGCGTCAAGGTACCTGACGGGTTCATCGCTTCGCGCGAATGCCCGCAGGAAACGCTCGCCGTCGAATATCTCAAAAAGTACGGCAAGCTCACGATTAAGCCGAACGGCGGAGGAAGCACAGTCGGCCTTTCGTTTATCACCGATGCTGCGGATTACGGCAAGGCGCTGGAAGCCGTATGGCCTCTCGATAAGTACGCTCTCGTCGAGCAATATATACCCGGTGAAGAAGCGACCGTCGCAGTATGGGAACGCGAGGCTGGAACCGCCGAAGCCCTGCCTGCCGTACATATCAAGCCGAAGAGCGGATTCTACGACTATAAGAACAAATACACGCACGGCTGTACGGAATACATCTGCCCCGCAGATTTTCCGGACGACGTAAACGCGTGCATTGCGGCTGACGCAGTCACCGCGCACAACGCGATCGGCTGCCGCGGGTACAGCCGCGTTGATTTCAGAATAACGCCTGATGGAGATGCCTACGCGCTTGAAGCCAACACTGCGCCGGGCATGACCTCCACGAGCCTCGTGCCGAAGGCTGCTAAAGCCCGCGGCATAGCCTTTGGGGATTTTCTCTCGTCGCTTATAAAACTGTCCTTCGCTGTCAAGCGCGGTTAAATTCTAAGGCGCAATCAAAAACAAAAAAGCGGGGCGCTTTTGCGTCCCGCTTTTCGTATGTGTCGTATCTTTACTTTAGCTGTATCTTTGTGACTCTGAGATGACGCACGCCGCGCGGCGTTCTCACCATTACCTCTTCGTCGGCGCGTTTGCCCATGACCGCCTTGCCTACCGGGCTTGCCGCTGAGATGCGGTTCTCTTTGATGTCGGCCTCTTCTGTGCCGACGAGCGTGTAGACGAAAGTCTTCTTAAGGTCAAGGTCCTCGAGCGTGACCGTCGTGCCGAGGCTGACGACGCTAGTGTCGATGTCGTGGACTTCGACGATCTGCGCTTTGCTGAGCTGATATTCAAGCTGGAGGATACGGTTTTCAAGCTTCTCCTGCTCTTCTTTCGCAGCGTGGTATTCCGAGTTTTCGCTGAGGTCTCCGAATGCTCTGGCCTCTTCGAGCTTCGCCGCTACGTCAGAACGCCCGTCGCTACGTAGGGAGACAAGCTCCGCCTTGAGCTTCTCGTAGCCCTCGCGTGTCATTACGACTTTATCTGATGCCGATTTTGCCATTTGAATTATCCCACCTAAAACCCATATATCTTTAATTCTTGAGAATTCTATCAGAAAGGAGACGAAATATCAAATATCAATTCATGCTTGACAATTATATTTGTGAGTAGTATAAACTCTGACATCGAACTTAATAATCTTGCAGCAATGACGGGGATAGTAAAGTTCGTGCCCTTCACAGAGAGAAGGCTGAAGTGCTGAAAAGCCTTTGTCGGGCAGAATTTGAAGACCACCCTTGAGCTGGCGCCGAAGCCGCGCAATTATGCAGTGCGGATAAGACGTCCGGGGGCGCCCGACACAGCGCGTACAAGGGCCGTTTTTATTAGAGCCGAAATAAGAGTGGAACCGCGGAACGAATCAGCGCCGCCTCTGTAAACTAAGCAGAGGCGGCGCTTTTTTATAACGTAGGACGCAAGCCTTTGGAATGGAGGAGTTCATATGGGAGTAATCGACAGATATGCGCAACTGCTTCCGGTAACGGAAAAGACGCCGCGAATCACGCTTGGTGAAGGGTCGACGCCGCTGGTGCATCTCGACGGCATCAGCCGTATGCTTGAGATAGAGCTCTGGGCTAAGCTCGAGGGCTGTAACCCGTCAGGTTCGTTCAAGGATAGGGGAATGGTTATGGCTGTAGCGAAGGCGCTTGAAGACGGCGCGAAAGCGCTCGTTTGCGCCTCGACCGGCAACACTTCGGCCTCCGCCGCGGCATATGCTGCGGCTGCGCAGGTGCCATGTTTCGTCCTGCTCCCGGCAGGCAAGGTGGCGCTCGGTAAGCTTGCGCAGGCTCTAATGTACGGCGCGAAGGTCATTGCCGTGCGCGGAAATTTCGACCGCGCGCTTGAAATGGCGCGCGAGGCTGCGGAGCGCGAGGGCTTTGCGATCGTGAACTCCGTCAACCCATATAGGCTCTGGGGCCAGCGCAGCGGCGCGTGGGAAATATGTGAGGCACTTGGACACGCGCCAGACTGGCACGCGATTCCTGTCGGCAACGCAGGCAACATCAGCGCCTATTGGGCGGGCTACAAGCAGTACAAAGATCTTGGAAAAATCGAGACGTTGCCGCGTATGATGGGCTTCCAGGCGGCGGGTGCGGCTCCACTTGTAACCGGGCGTCCATGCCCGAATCCAGAAACCGTCGCGACGGCTATACGCATCGGCAATCCCGTCAGCGCTCATCTCGCGAAGGAGGCCGTCGCGCAGTCGGCCGGCGAGTTCAACTCCGTCACAGATGAAGAAATACTCGCGGCGCAGTACATACTTTCGTCGAAGGGCGGCGTCTTCGCAGAACCGGCTTCGTGCGCGCCGCTCGCAGGACTTATCAAATTGAAGAAGGAAGGCCGCCTGCCGCGCGGAATCACTGCGGTAATGATACTGACCGGCAATGGACTCAAAGACCCAGACACCGCTATGTCGCAGGTCGGTCGCCCTGTGGAGATAGGGGACAGCTTCGACGAGCTTATGGAGGTGATGAAGGGGTGAACGCGCTGATAACGCTCCGCGTTCCGGCGACGAGCGCAAACCTAGGCTCGGGTTTCGACACAATAGGAATGGCGGTCTCGCTATACAACATCTTTAAGGTCACGGAGCTTTTGCCAGAGGGCGAATACAAGGTCGAGGCGCTCGGCGAAGGGGCTCGCGAGCTTTCGTCGCCGAAAGCGAACCTCGTGATCAGGGCATATGAGGAAACCTGCAAAAGGTGGAACGTCACAGGGCCTGGCTTCGCGCTTTGGTGCCACAACATCATACCGCTCTGCCGCGGCCTCGGAAGCTCGGCAGGCGCGGTCGTCGCGGGCGTGCTTATAGCGAAATATCTTACGGGCTATGACGCAGACGACGACGAGCTGCTTCGCGCGATGACAGTGATAGAGGGACATCCCGACAATGTCGCGCCATGCTTCCTCGGCGGCATGGTCGTAAGCTGCTGGGACGGCGAGGATCTGCGCTACGTGAACCTTCCTGCGCTTCCGCCGGAGGTGCTCTGCGTAGTCGCCGTGCCTGACGAGCGCGTCAAAACCTCCGACGCCCGCAACGCTTTGCCGAAGGAGGTTCCGTTCGGCGACGCAGTCTTCAACGTTGGGCGAGCGGCGCTGCTGACGGCGGCATGGGCTACCGGCAAATGGGATTATCTTAAATGGGGGATGGACGACAGACTTCACCAGCCGTACAGAAGCAAGCTTTTTTCCGGCGGAGAGGTCATATTCTCGCGCGTCGAAGCTCTGCCGGAATGTCTCAGCGTTGCGATAAGCGGCTCGGGGCCGAGCGTCATTGCACTCGTCAAGGGCTCAACGCAGCGCGTTGCTGAGGCGATGTGCCGCACCTTCACGGAGCACGGAGTGCGTTCGCAGTTCTTCGTCCTCGACGGCAGCGCCCAGGGCGCGCGTGTCGACGTTGACATGGAGTTTCCCCACCTGCTTGAGGAATATCGGAGGTGCAGATAGATGGAATGGGACAAACTTCCGCTCACCGTCCTTAAATTCGGCGGCTCATCAGTCGCGGACTCGGCGCGCATGAGGCACGTGGCCCAGATAGTCAAAAAGACGCGCGAAGAGGGTTACCGCGTCGCCGTCGTAGTCTCGGCGATGGGCAACACGACCGACGACCTGCTCGCGCTCGCGAGTGACGTTGCGTCCGAGGCGGACGGCCGCGAGATGGACCAGCTGCTTGCGACCGGCGAGCAGCAGAGCGTCGCGCTTCTCGCGCTCGCGCTGAAGCAGTTTGGACTCCCGGCCCAGTCCTTCACGGCTCAGCAGGCCGGCATAAGGGCGAAGGGCTTCCCTATGGAGGGACGCATTTACAGGATAGAACCGGAGGCCGTAGAAAAGGTGCTCAACGAGGGCACAGTCGCGGTCATTACCGGATTTCAGGCTATAACGGACAACGGCGACGTAATTACGCTCGGACGCGGCGGCTCAGACCTTTCAGCCGTCGCGCTGGCGGCTTCGCTTGGTGCGCACTCCTGCCGCCTGCTTAAAGACGTGACGGGCGTGATGACAGGCGATCCGCGCGTCGTAAAAAATCCGCGCAAGTTGAAGCAGATAGGTTTCGACGAATGTATGGAGATGGCGGTGCAGGGCGCGAACGTCCTTCAGGCCAGAAGCGTCGAGATGGCGGCTCGCTACGACGTGCCGCTTTACGTAGGTTCAAGCTTTGTAGAAGAGGAGGGCACATGGGTAATGAGCAATCCCGTAACGGAGGGGCTTATCATAAAGGCCGTCGTCCATGACATGAAGGCGGCTAAGGTAGTGCTGCTGGGAGTTCCTGACATTCCCGGTGTTGCAGCGCGTCTTTTCGCGAATCTTGCGGAAAAAGGCGTCGGCGCGGAGATGATAATCCAGAACAACATGCGCGGAGGCGTCAACGACATCGGTTTCTTAGTTAAGAAGACGAACCTTGAAGTCGCGAGCCAGGTCTGTCGCGAAATGTGCCGCGAGGTAGACGCGCAGGGCGTCTCATTCGACACCGAGATAGCTCGAGTTTCCATAGTCGGCGCGGGTATAGCCAACCACCCCGAGATACCGTCGAAGATGTTCAACATACTTGCTGAGGCCGGTATAAACATAGAGATGATCGCCTCGACTTCGCTCGCAATCACTTGCGTCGTCGGCTCTTCGCGCGCCGAGGACGCTGTGCGCGAGCTGCACGACCACTTCATCGACGAGGTGGCGTTCTGATGAGCGGCAAGAGAGTTGCGGTTCTCGGCGCGACCGGCCTTGTCGGGCGCGAGATGCTGCTGACGCTGGAGCAGCGCGGTTTCCCCGTCTCGGAGCTCGTGCCGCTCGCCTCGGAGCGCTCAGAGGGGAAGAAGGTAAAATTCCATGGCGAGGATGTGACGGTACGCGCCGTCAGGGAAGATTCATTCAAAGGCGTAGACATAGCGCTCTTCTCTGCTGGCGGAAAAACATCGAAGCGCTGGGCGCCTGTCGCGGCCGCGAGCGGAGCGACCGTCGTAGACAACAGTTCTGCGTGGCGCATGGATCCAGAGGTTCCGCTGATAGTCCCAGAAATCAACCCAGGCGACGTG
The DNA here is from genome assembly GCA_900545755.1 of uncultured Cloacibacillus sp. Lineage (GTDB taxonomy): Bacteria > Synergistota > Synergistia > Synergistales > Synergistaceae > Caccocola. The sequence goes on from URAG01000031.1 coordinate 9,013, forward strand.
AAGCTAGCTCCGAAGAAGGGAATCATTGCGAACCCCAATTGCTCGACTATACAGGCAGTCGTTGTGCTCTATCCGCTGCACAAGGCGGCTGGGCTCAAGTATATAAACATCAGCACATACCAGTCGGTCGCCGGCACCGGCAAGGCCGCGATAGAATCTCTGCGCGACGGCTCGAAAGCTGCGCTTGCCGGCAGAGCCTATGAGGAAAAGGTCTACCCGCACGGCATAGCCTTCAACCTGTTGCCGCACATCGGCCCCTTCGACGATGAAGGAATCTCTGAAGAAGAATGGAAGATGGTGAACGAGTCGCGCAAGATAATGCACCTGCCAGATCTGCGCGTCAGCGGCATTACGGTGCGCGTGCCGATATTCCGCTGCCACGGCGAAAGCGTGACCGCGCAGTTCGAAAGGCCGATAACGCCCGAAGAAGCGCGCAAGATACTCTCGAAGGCCCCCGGCGTCGTCGTGCGCGACGATCCGAAGTCGGTGGAGTACCCGCTGCCGCTCGACGTTGCGGGCACGGACGACGTCTGCGTCGGACGCATACGCCGCGACACGGGGCTCGACAACGCGCTCGCGATGTGGGTCGTCGGCGATAACTTGAGAAAAGGAGCCGCGCTCAACGCCGTACAGGTCGCTGAACTGCTTCTGTAAAATTCTGAAAGCCGGGGCCCGCGCCCCGGCTTTTTGCGTAGCATCGCGCGGCGCGCAAAACGGGATATATTTTTAGCCCGCTATGCCTTATACTTAAAGGTACGAATACTGCAAGCGGGTGGTGTCAGATATGCAGAAGGGAAGTCCGTCCCTGTTGTACAGCGCGCCGTGCGAAACAGGCTTCGACGCGGAAAAATTTTCTTTGCTGGCGCGTTCCCTTTTTGCCAACTTCTCCGCCGGAGACGGGCGAATACGTTCGGGCCTTCGCATTCCGCGCGGTTTCAAAAATCTCGTCTCGTCTTATAAAATCATCGGCAGCCATACGCCGCTGATCGGCGCCGGCAGGATAGATGCCGCTGTTGTAAAACTCTGTCCAGGTGTGGAAGTCACGGCGGCGAGGGAAGAAAGCCTCGTACGGTTCGTCGAGGCCTGCGTCGCCTCGGAGGGCTCGGACGGGCTGCTTGCATTCGTACCGCCATCCGGCGGATGGCGGGGCCTTATCGCTCTCGCGGCGGCGCCGCCGGTCAAGAGCGTTTCTGTGCCGGCAGGGCTTATGGATTTTATCTGCGCGGAAGCGCTCAAAATGTACCTCCATAAAAGCTGCGGCCTCAGTGAAGCGGCGCTCGACGGCTACGTGGCTGACGACAGGATACTTTTCGACGACAGCATAGTGCGCAGTCAAGCGGCGAAGATAGACGAGGCGCTGGCGGCGATGCGTTTCTGCGACGTCGCGTCCTCCGACGGCAGGATCGTGCTCGCTTTTGTAGAAAAAGCCGCGCAGGCGCGCGTAAAACTCAATAAATATCTCGGCGCGCCTGGGCGGAACGCCTGTAGATTCGCCGCAGAATTTATAAAAAACTGCCTGCACGCCACGGACTGCTCGGCGCCTGCGCTCGACGTCCTGAGCGCGGCGCTTATGCTTAAATATGGGGCTGCGCCGGGAGAAGGGCGCTTCGTCTGGGGCAGCGTCCTCGTGGACGGAATCATGGACGGCGAGGAATTCGACCTTATAATATCAAAGCCGCCGCACGTGCGCGGCGAGCAGTTCTCCTCCATCAAGCCCTTACTAGGCGGCTACGCGTCAGCGCAATTCGGCGCTGACCTATACTGCTATTACGTCGAGAAAGCGGCGGCTATGCTAGCGCCCGGAGGAAGTGCCGTAATGCTAGTCTCGAACAAGTGGATGAAGTCGCGCTACGGCGAAGGGCTAAGAAGATTTTTTGCCGAACGTCCACCGCGCATGGTCGCCGACCTCGGCAGCGCTCCGCAGATAACCGGTTCCGCTATGCCGTTGTGCGTACTCTCGTTCTTTAGGGAAAATGTGCATGAAGAACCTACGCTTGTGATAGCGGCAGAGGGCGCATGGAACGAACTGCATAGAAGCCGCGCCTCCGTGCAGCCATACGTGCGAGGAGCGGAAGAGCTAGGCGAAGCTCCGTGGAATTTCGCCGGGAGCGATAAAAAAAGCCTCGAAGCGAAAATATATGAAAAAAGCATGCCGCTCGCCTCGTGCGCCGGCGGAGTCTACCGTGGCGTTCTAACCGGGCTTAACGAAGCCTTTGTGCTCGACGCCGCCGAGGCGGAGGAGATAGCCGCGAAAGAAGCCGCATCGGCTTCTATGCTCGTCCCATTCTATTCTGGGCGCGAGGTGAAGCGCTATTATCTGCCGCCCGCAAAGAAACGGCTGATATTCATGCCGAAGGGCTACACCGACCGCCGCCGTGAGCTAGAAGAGCCCGACCGCTGGTTCGCGGCCAATCATCCGTTAGTCGCCTCACGTCTCGCGCCGTTCGAGCGCAAAGCGGCGAAGCGGCGCGACAAGGGAGACTACTGGTGGGAACTGCGGCCGTGCAAATACTACGGCGTTTTTGAGCGGGGCAAGATAATCCTGCCAGTTATAACAAAGCGCCTCTCAGCTGCGGCGTCTGACGGCGCGGCCTACGTTAACGACAAATGCTGCGTCGTCGAAGGCTGCGACTGGTTTCTGCTCGCGCTGCTAAACTCAAAGCTCATGGATTACGTATTCCGTTCGCGATCACCCGAGCTGCTCAACGGATATTTCGAGCTGCGCACAGCGGCGCTATCAGCGCTGCCCATAAGGCGAGTCAACCTTGAAAACGCCGCGCAGCGCGCTCTGAAAGAAGAGATAGAAGCCGCGGGTAAAAAGTTATCCGTGCTCTACAAGCAGGACCCCCCGGGGAAATATAAAAAAGCTCCAGCAGACATCGTCGAGACTGAACGCTCTCTCGACAGGGCCGTCTACAAACTATATAATCTTTCCGCTAAAGAGATAAAACTCGTCGAAGACAACTAGACCGCAAGGTTCTGCGCTCTCCGGCGAGGCACGAACGATATAGGAGGATTCCGCAATGATAAAAAGACGCGCCGTTTCAACAGCGATGCTGCTCTCCTGCGCGCTTATATGGGGCACGTCATACATAGCTCAGATACTAGGAATGCAGGAAATCGGGCCGCTTACCTTCTGCGCTAGCCGCTACGTGGTGAGCGCCACGGCGCTCTTGCTACTTCTCGCCGTCATGGGGACCCGCGTCGATTCGCCTGACGGCCGCGGCCTGCGCTCCGCGGCAGAAAAACGCGAAGAGCGGCGCAAAGTCCTCATGCACGGCGCAATATGCGGCCTTGCGTTATTTTCAGGCTCTATACTTCAGCTTGTCGGAATGCAAGGCTCGACAGCAGGGAAGGCGGCCTTCATAACGGCGACATTCATCGTCATCGTCCCTATATACGGCATATTCACGGGGAAAATCCCGTCCAAGACGGCGGTCTTTGCCATATTCATGAGCATGGGCGGACTCTACCTGCTTTCTATCAAAGATGGATTCTCCATAGAACGGGGCGACTTTATCGTCTTTCTAGGCGCGTTCTTCTGGGCGGCGCACATCATGGCCTGCTCAGTCTTTGTAAGGACGAGCGATCCGCTGAAGCTCTCCGCCGTACAATTTGTCACTGTCGCGGTGCTGTCCGCCGCGGGCGCGCTCATCGTCGAACGCCCAAACTTTGCGGCAATATCCGCGTCGTGGCCGCCGATCATATATGCGGGGCTGGTCTGCACGTGCATAGCCTACACATTTCAAATGGCGGCGCAGCGCTGGGTCAGTCCGCTGACAACATGCATTATCATGAGCATGGAATCCGTCTTCGCCGCTATATTCGGATATCTCGTCTTCGATGAAGTGCTCTCCGCACGCGAACTGATAGGCTGCGCCGTACTCTTCGCATCGACCGTAGTAGCTCAGCTCGACGATGTAAGAAACGGAACGTCCGGCTGAGACATAAAAAAAACTAAAAAAGCAAATGCCTCTTTAATATCCGCAAAGTCGTGGTATAATCTCATAGTCTCGGGATGTAGCGCAGTCTGGTTAGCGCACCTGCTTTGGGAGCAGGGGGTCGTCGGTTCGAATCCGACCATCCCGACCAAAATTGCGAAAATTATGCGGGGTATGCCATGCCCCGCATTTTTTATGTGCCGAAAAATATTTTTCGCGGCCGCATAGTGTATAATGCGCGCTGTTATGGTACAATGCTGTGGTTATGCTATGGCAGTTGTAATATTTGGAAAGGGGAAAATAAATTGAAGACCGAAATTTTATCGCAGGAAAAAAATGTTGTGGAGGCCAAGGCTCAATTCACGGCAGAAGAGATAAACAAAGCGATAGAAAATACATATAAGGATATATCGAAGAAAGCCAACATCAAAGGCTTCCGCAAGGGCAAAGTTCCGCGCAGAATGCTCGAGCTATACTTTCCGAAAGATGCGGCCTGCGCAGAAACTCTGGAAAAACTGCTTGGCGACGCTATAGACAACATGGTAGAGGAATTCGAACTCAAACTCATCGCCGACCCTGACCTCAAGCCTGAGCCGCTCAAGGAGAACGAGCCGTATGAGTTCACCGTAAAGTTCGAGGTGACGCCCGAAGTTACACTTCCCGAGCTCGGCGAAGTGGAAGCTGAGAAAACTATCTACGAAGTGACTGACGCTATGGTAGACGAGAGAATCGCGAACATTTTAGATTCGCGCTCCGAGATCGTACCTACCTACGAGGAACGCCCGCTCGCTAAAGAAGACTATGTCTCCGTCAAGTACGACACATATGTGACTTATGAAGACGGCGAGGAGAAAAAAGAGCAGGACGGTATGAAGACGGAGATATTCCTCGGTTCCGACACTATCCGTCCAGAAGTCGCAGAGGCTCTGATAGGCAAGACCCCAGGCGAGAAGGTTTCTATAGAGCTTCCGAACGAAGGCGAGGAGGCGAAAAAGGCGAAGGCCGTTAAGAGCCGTTACGAGATAGAGGTTCTCGGCATCATGAAAAAGAACACGCCGGAGCTGACCGACGAGCTTGTGAATGAAATGACGCACGGCGCTCAGAAGACAGTGGACGAATTCAAAGCCAACGTCAGAAAGCAGCTTGAGGCTTCGGCCAGCCGTCAGAGCGAGTCCAGCCTCAAGGATTCTGCCGTCGAGAAGATTGTCGACCTTTCCGAAGTAGAGATTCCCGAAAAGATGATCGAGCGCCAGAAAGATTCCATGAGAGCCCAGCAGGCAGAGCGTCTCAAACGCGAGAACGACATGAGCATGGAAGATTTCTTCGAAAAGACGGGGATGGACAAGGACGCTTATGAGGCTGAGCTTGACGCGGCTGCGAGAAGGATAGTCAAACGTTCGCTAGTACTCGAAGCGATAGCAGACGAGAACGACATCAACTGGACCCCAGAAGAGCTGAAGCAGGAGATCAACTCAATGGCGCTCATGTCCGGCGTCGAGCCGCAGAAGCTCCAGGAGTACATCTACGGAGACCGCAACAGGCTTTATGATATAGCTGAGAGACTTCGCGCGCGTAAGACGATAGACTACGTCGGCAAGACGGTAAAATGCGTAGAAGTCCCCGAGAAAAAAGAAGCTCCCGCTGAGAAAGAAGCGGAGTAGTTTTTTCATAGGAATTTTGGTAAAAGGAGGAATATTATAATGTCCTATTACGTACCAATAGTAGTTGAGCAATCCGGAAGAGGCGAGCGTTCATACGATATCTACAGCCGTCTTCTGAAAGACAGGATAATATTCCTGGGCACGGCAATCGACGACACGGTGGCCAATCTGGTCGTGGCGCAGCTGCTTTTCCTTGAGAGCGAAGATCCAGATAAGGACATCTCAATCTATATAAACAGTCCCGGAGGTTCGGTGACTGCCGGGCTTGCGATATACGACACGATGCAGTATATCAAGCCCGACGTTTCGACGATTTGTCTAGGCATGGCCGCAAGCATGGGAGCTGTGCTTCTCACCGCGGGGGCCAAGGGTAAAAGGATAGCTCTTCCCAACTCACGCATAATGATCCATCAGCCGATGGGCGGAATGCAGGGGCAGGCTTCGGATATAGAGATACACGCTAAAGAAATCCTCAAGACGAGGGCGAAGCTGAACGAGATACTCGCGAAGCATACTGGCCAGCCGCTCGATAGGATAGAGGCGGACACTGACAGAGATTTCTATATGTCGGCAGAAGAAGCTCAGCAGTACGGGATCGTCGATAAGATAATCGAAAAACGCTAGGACACAGTCTGACGAGGGGATTCCGTAGGGGGGTCCCCTCGTTTTATTGCGAGGTGCCATTTCGCATGTACGAGAACGGAAATATATTTAAAGACAGAAAAAAGAATTACTGCTCATTCTGTGGGAAATCGCAGGACGAGGTGCCAAAGCTCTTTTCTGGGCAGCTTCCCAATGTTTTTATCTGCTCTGACTGCGTGCATATATGCAGCATAATGCTGAGGGGCGAGCGGCCGCAGCCTGATTACACTGCGCAAGGACGCCGTAAGGGTGATAAAGCTGATTATGTCTCGCTCCCGGCCCTAGGAGAACTGCCCAAGCCAGTCGAGATAAAAGAATTTCTCGACCAGTACGTCATAGGGCAGACGCAGGCGAAGAAAGTTCTCTCAGTTGCGGTCTATAACCATTATAAGAGGCTGTTGAACCCCGCATCGGACGACGACGACGTAGAACTTCCGAAGAACAACGTGCTTCTCGTCGGACCGACCGGAAGCGGAAAGACGTTGCTTGCGCAGACGCTTGCGAAAATGCTGCACGTCCCGTTCGCAATGACCGACGCGACTACTCTCACTGAGGCGGGCTACGTCGGCGAAGACGTAGAAAACATTCTGCTTCGTCTGCTGCAAGCCGCGGATTTCGATATTCAGTCCGCGGAGCGCGGGATCATATACATAGACGAAATAGACAAGATCGCACGTAAATCTGAGTCGACCTCGATAACGCGCGACGTATCCGGCGAGGGGGTACAGCAGGCGCTGCTTAAGATAATCGAGGGCACGGTCGCTAACATTCCTCCAAAGGGTGGACGCAAGCATCCGAGCCAGGAGATGATACCGATTGACACTAGCAACATCTTGTTTATCTGTGGAGGAGCATTCGAAGGCTTGGAGAAAATTATCTCGCACCGCGTGAACGAAAAGCAGCTCGGCTTCGGCGGCGACATAAACTCCAACGTCAATAAGCACAACCCGACGGAGCTGCTGAAGAAGCTTGAGCCGGACGATCTACGGGCCTACGGCTTCATTCCGGAATTTATCGGACGCCTGCCGGTGCTCGTCGCGCTAGAGTCGCTCACCGAAGACGCGCTCGTTCGGATACTCCAGGAGCCGAAGAACGCTCCGCTGAAGCAGTACAAGAAACTCTTTAAGCTTGAGGGGATCGATCTAGAATTCACCGACGACGCGGTTAGGACGATCGCGCGGAAGGCGCTCAAGTTAAATACAGGCGCGCGCGGCCTGCGAACCATTCTTGAAAAGTTGATGCTCGACCTCCAGTATGAGATACCAAGCAAGCATTCCAGCGTCACGAAGCTGACGGTGACGAAAGACGCCGTCGAAGGAAACGCGCAGCCTGTGGCGGAAACGGACGGAGCGAACGATGGCGGAGCAGAATAGGACGCTGGTATACCCCGTGATCCCTATTCGGGATCTAGTCATATTCCCCGGTGTAGTTTCGCCGCTTTTCATAAGCAGACCGAAATCCATACGCGCCGTAGAGGAGGCAGCCGAGCGAGACCGCACGCTTTTCATCGTCGCCGAGAAGCGCCCTTACAGTGATTCGCTCCAGCCTGACGGGCTGTACAAGGTAGGCACGGTATGCAAGATGCTCCAGAACGTGCGCCTGCCGGACGGGACGCTGAAGGTCGTAGTCGAGGGCGTACACCGCGCCGAGGTCAAGAAGATGGCATCGAACGACTCTTTCATGCTCGCCTCCGTTGCACTCCTGGACGCAGAACGGCCCGCGATATCGACTGAGCTTCGCGCTCTGATGCGCGCCGTGCTGCGCGAATTTGGAGAAAATGTCCGCCTTGACCCGAAGCTGCCGGAAGAAGTAGCGCGTTCTGTGCGCGACATCGACGATCCAGAGGTGCTCTGCGATATCATAGCCTCGCATGGCAATTTCGACACGGCTGATAAACAGAAAATTTTAGAGACGGTGGACGCCGAGGACAGGCTCAACCTTCTCATGAAAATGCTTGTGAACGAGAACGAGCTGCTTGGTTTTGAGCGAGATCTTGAGGAGAAGGTACGTTCGGAAATCGACCGCGACCAACACAACTATTACCTGCGCGAACAACTCAAGGTTATAAACGACGAGCTAGGAGAAGAAAGCCCGACTTCTGAGGCTGACGAAATGAGAGAGGCCGCATCGGCGTCGGGAATGCCTGATGACATTTTGCAGAAGGTCAACAAAGAGATTGGCCGCTTCTGCAAACTGCCTCCGCTCTCGCCTGAGGCGGCCGTCGCCAGAAATTACATTGAGACGCTGACGGAGCTCCCGTGGAACGTCTCGACGGAAGACAACCTCGACGTCGCGAACGCGCGCAAAGTCCTCGACGAAGACCATTACGGCCTCGAAGACGTAAAGGAGCGAATACTTGAGTTTCTCGCCGTTAAGAAGCGCGCTGGCGACGATATGCGCGCGCAGGTCATCTGCTTCGTCGGTCCTCCAGGCGTCGGCAAGACATCGCTTGGAAAATCAATTGCACGCGCGATGGGGCGTAAGTTCGTCAACATTTCGCTCGGCGGCATGCACGACGAGGCGGAGATACGCGGGCACCGCCGCACCTACGTAGGCGCTCTTCCGGGGCGCATCATCCACAAGATAAAGCAGTGCGGGACGAACAATCCGCTCATACTGATGGACGAGATAGACAAGCTCGCATCGGACTACCGCGGCGACCCTGCGTCGGCGTTGCTTGAGGTGCTCGACCCAGAACAGAATAAAAATTTCACAGACAACTTCCTTGAAGTCCCCTTCGACCTCAGCAAGGTGATGTTCATCACGACTGCGAACTCGACCGCTACGATACCGCGCCCGCTGCTCGACCGCATGGAAGTGATTTCGCTTCCCGGCTACGTGATGGAAGAAAAGCTGAAAATCGCGAAGAAGCACCTCATACCGCGTATCCTCAAAGAGCACGGACTTACGTCCGAAGAGTTCTCCGTCACGGACGCGGCGATAAAGGAGATAATTTCTTCGTACACGATGGAAGCAGGGGTGCGCGGACTCGACAGGCAGCTCGCGAAAGCCGCGCGCAAGGTGACGGCTTCGCTCGCGGGAGAGGGCGAAGTGCTTAAGGGGCAGATAACGAAGGAAAAGCTTCATCTGCTCCTCGGCGCACCAAAGCTCTACGCGACAAGGATACCTAAGGGCGGCACGGTCGGCACGGCCATCGGACTCGCATGGACCGAAGCGGGCGGCGACGTGATACTGATAGAGTCCGCCGTCATGGACGGCGCAGGCAAGGTCGCCTACACCGGCAACCTCGGCGATATTATGCAGGAGTCAGCAGTTACGGCGCTTGCATACCTGCGTTCCAACGCAGAGCGCTATGGACTGGCTGATTTCGATTGGAACAAGAAAGACATACAGATACACGTCCCTGCCGGAGCGGTGCCGAAGGACGGCCCGTCGGCAGGAATCACGCTCGCGCTGTCGCTCTGCTCGTCGTTAACCGGGCGTTCAATAAATACAGATTACGCGATGACGGGCGAGATGACGCTGCACGGCAACGTGCTGCCCATAGGAGGCGTACGTGAAAAGATATTGGCCGCGAAGCGCCTCGGCATTAAGGACGTAATACTGCCAGACGACAATAAACCCGACGCGGCGGAGCTGAGTCCTTGGGTGTTGAAAGGCATGAAACTACATTATGTCTCCAACATTACTAAGGTTTTCGAGCTCGCGCTGAGGCCTGGCGAGTAGCGCTATGGCTCACTGGAATTCCGAGCTTTTCTGCACGGCGTTCAACAAAGGCCAGCTTCCTCCGCCCGAAAGGCCGGAGATAGTTTTCGTCGGCCGCTCGAATGTTGGGAAGTCTACGCTAATCAACGCGCTGCTTGGCAGGAAAATCGCGAAAGTCAGCTCTAAGCCTGGCAAGACGCGCAGCATCAATTTCTATAACGTCGACTGCGGCGGGCAGAAATTTGCGCTCGTCGACCTTCCCGGCTACGGTTACGCGGCGCGCGGCATGGACGAGCGCCGTAGCTGGTGGAGATTTATCGAAGAATATTTCAACGTCGGACGTAAAATTTCATACGTCGTACACCTGATAGATTTCCGCCACGGCCCTCTCGCGAACGATGAAGAGCTAATCGCATGGCTCGACCGCATGGACATGCCGCGTCTTGTCGTCTTCACGAAGGGCGATAAAATTTCGCCGGGCCGCCGTAAGGGGCAGTATAATACGATCATGCGCGGAGGGCTTGATTCCGTGCTGCCGCCCTTCATAACATCGGGCGTCAATAATGCCGAGATGGAGAAGTTGCGCGCTGGAGTCACGGACGTCCTGAGCGAAATGGAACGGCTCGACGCTATTGAAGCCGCGCGCGGCGAGTAACTTATGAATACACATCCCGATGTCCCGGAACGGCCGGCTGTCGGGAATGTGAATAGAAATGACGCGGCCACCAGGCGCGTCTGTTGAGGAGGAACGCGGATGGATTCCGAGAGAACACAGCTGGGTAAGAGTTACGATCCCTCGCCTATTGAGGACAAATGGTACTCACAGTGGGTTGAGAACGAGCTCTTCAAAGCCGACGCTTCGTCGCCGAAGCCGGCTTTTTCAATAGTCATCCCGCCGCCGAACGTCACTGGTTCACTGCACGTCGGCCATGCGTTGGACAATACGCTTCAGGATATACTGAGCCGCACCAAGAGAATGCAGGGCTACGAGGTTCTTTGGCTTCCAGGCACGGACCACGCAGGCATCGCGACGCAGAACGTCGTTGAGCGTTCGCTTGCGAAAGAAGGAATTTCACGCCACGACCTCGGACGCGAGGAATTCGTCAAAAAGGTCTGGGAGTGGAAGGAGCTCTACGGAAGCACGATAATCAACCAGCTCAAGAAGCTCGGCGCCTCGTGCGACTGGAGCCGCGAGCGCTTCACGATGGACGAGGGGCTTTCGCGTGCGGTGCGCAAGATTTTCGTCCAGCTCTACAAGAAGGGGCTCATCTACCGGGGTAAATATCTTATCAACTGGTGCCCGCGCTGCCAGACGGCTCTCTCCGATCTCGAGGTCGAGCACGAAGACGAGGACGGTAAGTTCTACGAGGTTGCCTATAAGTTTGCGGACGGTTCAGACGGAGCTGTCGTCGTTATGACGACGCGCCCCGAGACCATCCTCGGCGACAGCGCGATAGCGATACACCCGCGCGACGAAAAGAACCGCCACCTCATCGGCAAAAAGGTCGTCGTGCCGCTTGTCGGCCGCGTCATCCCCGTCATCGAGGACAACATGGTCGACCCCGAGTTCGGTTCCGGCTGCGTCAAGATCACGCCGGCGCACGACCCGAACGACTTCCTCGTAGGCCAGCGCCACAACTTAGAGCAGATACAGGTCATCGACGGGCGCGGAATAATGAACGAGAACGCCGGCAAGTACGCCGGAATGGACCGCTTTAAGGCGCGCGACGCCGTAGCCGCCGACCTAGAGAAAGAGGGCGCGCTGCTATCAGTCAAGGACCTGCGCCACTCCGTCGGACACTGCTACCGTTGCCACACCGTAATAGAGCCATACCTTTCGGAGCAGTGGTTCGTGCGCACGCGCACGCTTGCGGACGCTGGCGTCGCTTCAGTGCGGGCCGGAAAGATAAAGTTCATACCCGAGCAGTGGACGAACGTCTACTATCAGTGGATGGAGAATATACGCGACTGGTGCATTTCGCGCCAGCTCTGGTGGGGCCACCGCATACCGGCTTGGTACTGCGAGGAGTGCGGCGAGGTCATAGTGGAGGAGACCGCGCCCGAGAAATGCCCGAAGTGCGGAAGCACTCATCTGCATCAGGATGAAGACGTGCTCGACACGTGGTTCTCGAGCGGGCTCTGGCCCTTCTCGACGATGGGCTGGCCCGACGATACGGAGACGCTGCGCAAGTTCTATCCGACCTCGGTGCTCGTCACCGGCTTCGACATCATATTCTTCTGGGTCGCGCGCATGATAATGTTCGGCCTCGAAGCAAAACATGACGTTCCGTTCCGCGACGTTTACATCCACGCGCTCGTCCGCGACGAGAAGGGACAGAAGATGAGCAAGTCGCGCGGCAACGTCATCGACCCGCTTACGATAGTCAAAGACTACGGCGCAGACGCACTGCGCCTCACGCTTGCGGCTCTCACGGTGCAGGGACGCGACATATTCCTCTCGACCGAGAGAATTTCGACCTACCGCCTATTCATGAACAAGCTCTGGAATGCGAGCCGCTTTGCTCTCATGAACCTCGAAGACGCCGAGGCTGGGCAGAAGATAGACGAAAACGAGCTCCAGCTTCAGGACAAGTGGATACTGAACCGTATCTCACAGGTCTCTACCGAGATGACGCGTCTGCTTGACGGCTACTTCTTCGGCGAGGCTGCGCGCCTTATGTACGACTTTACGTGGAGCGAGCTCTGCGACTGGTACATCGAACTCGCGAAACCTGCACTGCGCGGCGAAGAGGGCGAAGCCCGTCGCGGGACGGTGCAGGCCGTCATGCTCGCGGTATTCGAGGATGTGCTGAAACTCCTGCACCCGATCATACCGTTCGTGACTGAAGAACTGTGGCACGCCTTCCCGTTCGGGACGGACTTCATCATGCGCAGCGGATGGCCGAAGCCGAGGCTTGCGGAAATAGACGAAAAAGTACTCTCCGGCATGAACTTCGTGCAGGAGACGATTCGCGCAATCCGTAACCTCAGGGCCGAGGCGCGTATCGCTCCGCAGCAGACGATTCCCGGCGTCACGCTCGCCGTCCACGACGATGCCGAGCTGGCATTGCTCAGGGAATGCGAGAAGCAGCTCAAGCTCCTGACGAAGGTGGAAACCGTGACCTTCGCCGGCGAGGGCTGCGGGAAGCCGGAAAAGAGCCTCGCGACCGTGCTCGACGGCGCGCAGATATATCTGCCCGTCGGAGAGCTGCTCGACGTTGAAAAGGAGATGCAGCGCCTCCGCAACGACCTCGCGAAGCTTGAGAAGGACATAGAGAAGAGCAAGGCAAAGCTCGCGAACGAGAAATTCGTAGAGCGCGCGCCAGCAGAAGTCATAGAAAAGGAGAAGAACACGCTCGCTGATAACGAAGCGAAGGCCGCGAGAACGAAGGCGAACCTCGCCAGCCTCTCCGAATAATATGCAATGAACGAAAAAAATAATTTTGAACTTGTCGAGTCAAAGCTGGCTCAGCTGGCGAGCCCGGGCATACGCCCCGGGCTCGCCCGTCTTGCGCGTCTTCTGCGCGAGGCTGGCTCTCCGCAGGGAAAATTTCCAGCCGTCCATATCGTGGGGACGAACGGCAAAGGCTCTACGGCTGCGGGAATTTATTCCGTCCTACGCGCCTCTGGATACCGGGCGGCGCTCTACACCAGCCCGCATCTCGTAGACTTCTCGGAACGGCTCATGATAGACGGCGAACGCGCTGCGGCGGAAGAGTGGCTCAACGCCGCGGAAGAGCTCGACGGCATCGTCCGCAAAACGGACTATTTTAATGATAATCATCCGACGTATTTTGAATTTATAACGGCCGCCGCGATTTTAATACTCGCGCGCAGGAAACCCGACGTCGTTGTTTTTGAGGCAGGGATGGGCGGGCGGCTCGACGCGTCGAACATTCTGACGGACGTCGCGCTCAGCGTCGTCGTGCCGATAGGCATGGACCACACGGATTTCCTCGGCGACACGCTCGAAAAAATTGCGGCGGAGAAATTCGCAGTCATGCGCAGGGACACGCCCGCGCTTTTCTTCGGCGACGAACGGCTCGACGGGCAGTTTCGCGAGGCCGCAGCGCGCAGTGGCGCAGTGCCTCATGTATTTACGGACGAATATAAGATAACGGCGCGCGCTTACTCGCTGGACGGCACTCGCTTTACTTTGGCGGACGCATCCGGCTCGCGCGAATATTTTACTCCGCTCGCCGGCTCATTCCAGGCTGACAACGCAGCTATGGCCGTCGCGGCCTCGCTGCTGCTTTCGCGACGTTTTACGCGCGTCACGGAAGACACGATAAAGCGCGGAATTGCGGAAACGCAGTGGCAAGGGCGCATGGAGATAGTGCGCCGCTCGCCGCTGGTGATAGTCGACGGGGGGCACAACCCGCACGCTATGAAACGGCTTTCAGAGACGCTCGCGTCGATGTTTCCGAACGGCGGGCTGTCTATAGTGCTAGCTATGATGAGAGATAAGGACGTAAGCGGCGCGCTGTCGCTGCTGCGTCCGCTCGGTGCTAAAATCTATTGTACAGAGGTGCCAGGACTGGGACGCTCGATGAGCGCAGAAGACATGAAGACAACGGCGGAGCGTGCCGGGCTTCTCGTTGCTGGGAGCTACAGTGACCCGCGAGACGCGATACGCGCCGCGTCGCGCAGAGGAGTGCCCACCGTCTGCTGCGGCAGCCTTTTTCTCGTCGGATATGTGAAGGCCCACATTGATGAACTATAAAGAATACGAAGGCTTCCGCCTGAGCCGTACGGCTCTAGGCGTCGAATTGGAGTTCGTCATGCCGCACGAGCTTGAAGGGAAATTTTTCGCGCGGCTGTACGCACGCGGACCACTGAACGACGAGGCGGGGGGCGCCCCCGCGCGCGTCTGGGCGGCGCTTTCAGCAGAGTATGAGGGACGCCCGCTTGTCGCGCCGCGTCAGGTTCACGGCGTCTCTATTATAGATGCATCGGAGCGCGCGGCTCTGCCCACGCGCCCGGATGCAGACGGGATTTTTATTCACGAAGGCTGTACAGCGCTGGCGAGCCTGCGCTTTGCCGACTGCGCGCCGGTCGTCGTAGCCAGCGCCGGAGCGGAGCCGTGGATGGCGGTTCTTCACTCCGGCTTTAACGGTACGCTGCTGAACATATCAGCAGCGGCGCTTGGACGTTTCTGGAACGGACGAGAGAACGCAAAGATTTGGGCGTGGATAGGCCCGTGCATAGGAGGCTGCTGTTATTCGCGCCATGTTGACGATCCGGCTACGCGCAATGCGCTTGCGGAATTTTCGTCTGAGTGCGTCGATGATAGAGACGGTCTCATATTCTTCGACCTAGGCGGAGAGATACGGCGGCAGCTATCCGGCTGCGGCGTGCCGGACGAAAATATATACGACTATTGCGGATGCACGCGCTGCGAAAACGGCCTATTCTATTCATATCGCGCCGGAGACGAAGAAAAAAGGAATTTTTTACTTGCGGGAAGCTCCACAAACCGAGAAAATATGTGAGAATAATTATATAGGAGTAAACCGCGTTCCGAGGAGTGAAGCATTGTGGACACAGTAAGAGTAGGGGTCGTGGGCGTAGGGCATCTCGGAATGCACCACGCGCGAGTTTATACGGAGATATTAGGCGCTCAGCTCGTCGGCGTCGCCGACGTCAACGAAGAGCGCGCCCAGTCGATAGCCGAACCTCTCGGTGTAAACGCCTACGGCGACTTTGAAAGGCTTATAGAAGAAACGCATCCCGACGCAGTCAGCATCGTTGTGCCGACCGTCGGACATTACGAGGTCGCGAAGCTGGCGATGGAGCACGGAATACACGTGCTCGTCGAGAAACCAGTGACGACGAGCGTCGACGAGGCGGAGAAACTTCTCAACCTTGCGGTCGAGAAGGACGTGATACTCCAAGTCGGCCACATCGAGCGATTCAACAGCGCTGTGCAGCACGCTCGCGAATTCATCAAAGACCCTTATTTTATACAGACGCGCCGCATGGGGCCCTTCTCTCCGCGCATCAGCGACGTCGGCGTCGTCCTCGACCTTATGATACATGACGTCGACATCATTCTTTCGATGGTGCATTCCGACCTCGTTTCTATATCTGCGGTCGGCAGCTGCATACGCACGCCGCACGAGGACATCGCATCAGTGCAGTTGCGCTTTGCGAACGGCACGCTCGCGCAGATACTAGTGAGCCGCGTCTCTGAAAAGCGCCAGCGCCAGATGGAGATAACCGAGGCCGAGCGCTACATCACGGTCAACTACGAGGCGCAGGACATCACTGTACAGCGCTGCGTTCGCCAGAGCGGTGGCAACATCGTTGAGGTCATGGAGCATCCCGTCTTTCCGAAAACAGAGCCGCTCAAGATGGAGCTTCAGCATTTCGTCTCATGTGTGCGTGAGGGGCGCCAGCCGATGGTCGGCATCCGCGACGGCAAACGCGCGCTTGAGGTCTGCGTTGCGGCGCTGCGCCAGATACATGAGGAAAAGCGCCACGCCACCTCTATTCTTTCCGCAATGTAGCACGAAAAGCATGACATTCGGCAAGATAAGCGTTATTATGTAGAGAGAGGGACGTTTCCTCTCTCTTTTATTTATCCCTTGTCCGCGAAAGGGTGTGCGGCGTTGTTCGATTTTCTTAAAGACGTGCCTTCCGTAAATCTACAGGCGTTTGTGGCGCTCACACTTTTCGGAGTCTCTCTCTTGCTTGCGCGCATGGTCGTCAACATCAGCTCCGGCAAATGGCCCGGCGGCGCGGTGTGGGTGACTTATCTGCGCATGGTGCTCGGCTTCACCTTCGCGGCTTCGATAGGCCTCGGCATCTACAGTTTTGCCGGAGTGGACATACTTTTCAAATAACACTGTCATGAATGAAGGCAACGATTTCACCTCACAAAATAAATACAGGGAGCGTTCGATACCATGGATAAGTTGCTAACCCGCGCTTTCGACGGCGACCCAAGAGCAATCGGCCGCCTTATCAGTCTTGTGGAGGCAGAATCTCCAGAGTCCAAAGAAATTATGAAGAAAATATACCCGA
>URAG01000032.1 GCA_900545755.1 uncultured Cloacibacillus sp.
TCGATAATGTCGCCGCAGGCCGGCGAGGCGGCTGAGATAGCCGCAGCCTGCGACGCGCTGCTGATAAACATCGGCACGCCGCCCGACGGCGCGCGCAAGCTTTACCTGACGGCGGCGCGCGCGGCCGCCGCGGCGAAACGCCCGATAGTAATGGACGCGGTCGGCTACGGCTTCTCGCGCTTCCGCACCGAGGCGGCGGATGCTCTGCTCTCCGAGGTCAAATTTTCCGTCATAAAGGGCAACTTTTCTGAAATAGCGGCGCTCTGCGGCGAAGGCGCGGCCCCGCGCGGCGTTTCGAGCGAGTGCGGCGAGGACGGGGCCGCGGAGATAACCGCCGAATGCGCAAAAAGGTTCGGCGCCGTCGTCTATTGCACCGGCGAGCGCGATTTTCTGGCGGGAGCCGAAAGCGGCAGGCGCGAGGTCATAGACGGCGGCTCGCGGATGCTAGCGATGACGAGCGGCATAGGCTGTGCGCTCGGCAGCGCGACGGCGCTCTTCTGCGCGCACGACGAGCCGTTCGTGGCCTCGCGCCGCGCGCTGAAACTTTTCCGCCGCGCCGCGGCGCTCGCGGAGAAGGACAGCGCCTCCGTTGGGCCTTATTCCTTCCGCACGGCCTTTATGGACTGGCTCGCGGAGCTCAATTCGGAGGAAGAAAAATGTACGATAGAAAGAAGCTGGCGGAGAGGCTTCGCCTCTATATGATATGCGGCGAGGGCGACGCGCCCGGGGCCGTAATCGAAAAGACGCGCGCGGCGCTCGCTGGCGGCGTCACGGCGGTGCAGCTCCGCGTAAAAAGCTGGACGGGGCGCGAAACGTACGAGACTGCGCTGAAACTGAAAGAGCTCTGCGCGGAGCGCGGCGCTCTTTTCTTCGTCAACGACAGGCTTGACGTGGCGCTCGCCTCTCACGCCGACGGCGTACACCTCGGACAGAAGGATCTGCCCGTGGACGCGGCCCGCGCGATAGCGGGGCTGGACTTCATAATCGGCGGGACGGCGCGCACGCCGGAGCTCGCGCGCGAGGCGCAGAGGCTCGGCGCAGACTACGTAGGCTGCGGAGCGGCCTTCGGCACAGCGACGAAGGGAGACGCGGTGGTCATCGGCCCTGCGGGGATTAAAAAAACGCTCTCTGCGATAGAAATCCCATCGGTCGCGATAGGCGGCATAGAGTTGGCGAACGTGCGCGAACTCGCTGGCTGCGGCGCGAGCGGCATATCGCTCTCCGGCGCTATAGTGCGCGCTGACGACCCCGAAAGCGCGGCGCGCGCGCTGATAAACGAAATAAACAAATATTTCATGTAAAGAAGAGATAACAATGGCAAACGGCAAAAACAACCTTCTGTTCAGAAAAGCGGTGCTCGCGGGCGCGCTCGCGGCGGCGGGCGTCGCGCTCTCCGTCGTCTCCATACCTATGGGGCCGACGAAATGCTTCCCGTTTCAGCACACGATCAACGTCCTCGCCGGCATAGTCCTCGGCCCGTGGTGGGCCGTAGGCGCGGCCTTCACGACGAGCGTCATACGCAACCTGCTCGGCACCGGAAGCCTCTTCGCCTTTCCGGGCAGCATGTTCGGCGCGCTGTTCGTCGGGCTGGCGGCGCGCGCGCTGCCCGGCAAATACAAAATCGCCGCCGCCTGCGCCGAGCCCGTAGGAACCGGAATCGTAGGCGCGTGGGTGGGCGCGAAGCTGCTCGGCCCCGCGATAGGCAAGAGCGTCGGATTTCTCTTCTTCTCCGGCTCGTTCCTCGTCAGTTCCGTCCCCGGCGCGCTGATCGGCGCGGCGCTCGTCTGGGCGCTCGACAAACGCCTCGGGGCGACGCGCACCTTCGGTACTCTGATGTAACCAGGATGTAACCAGGCGCTGGAAATTCACCCAAAGGCGGTAATTCTTTGACTGACGAACAGACTAAGCGGCGCTCCTTCGTTTTCCTCTCCCTTCTCTGTTTCGCACTCGCTGACGTCGCAGACGGCCTCGGGCCTTTCTTCGGCGTCTATTTGCAGCAGCAGGGGTGGACTCCCGACGGCATAGGCTTCGTCATGACCGCTGGCGGCCTCGCTGGGCTCGTCGGGACGGCTCCGCTCGGGGCCTTTACCGACCACACGCGTTTCAAACGCGCGCTCGTAGCAGCGAGCGTCGCGCTCATGACCGCGAGCTGCGGCGTTGTTTTCATCCAGAGCGGCGCGGCTTCTGCGACGCTTTCAAAGATCTTGCAGGGCGCGGCGGCCGTCGCCATAAAACCCGCGCTGAACGCGATAACGCTCGGTATGACCGGACAGCGCGGCTTTGTCCGCCGCCTAGGCGTCAACGAGGCGTGGAACCACGCCGGCAACGCCTTCTCCGCCGCTGCAAGCGGCTTCGTCGGCTACGTTTACGGCATCCCCGGCGTTTTCTTCGTAATGGCCTGTATGGGCGCGCTCGCACTCTTCAGCCTTCTATGCATAGAGCCGCGCTGCATAGACTACGACTCGGCGCGCGGCAGCGAGAGCGGGGCGGCGCGCGGCGGGGATTACCGCGCGCTTTTCACAGATCTGCCTCTGCTCTGCGTCGCAGGCACGCTCTTTTTCTTCCACCTCGGCAACGCTGCGATGCTGCCGCTGCTAGGGCAGTCCGCCGTAGCGCGCTTCGACGTAGACCCGGCGGCATACACGGCGGGAACGGTGATTCTCGCGCAGGCGACGATGATATGCACGGCTCTCTGGGGCGCCCGCGCGGCGAAGCGGCGCGGATACGGCCTGCTCTTCATTCTAGCGCTGACTGCTCTGCCTCTACGCGGCTGCGTAGCGGAGCTCTGGGAAAATCCGTGGAACATCGTACCGGTTCAGATGCTCGACGGCGTAGGCGCCGGGCTGCTCGGCGTCGCGACGCCTGGGCTCGCGGCACGTCTGCTGCGCGGCAGCGGACACGTGAACCTTGGCCTCGGCTTCGCTTTGACGATTCAGGGAGTAGGCGCGGCGCTGAGTAACACCTACGGCGGACTATTCGCACACCACGTAAGCTACAGCGCGGCGTTCCTTGCCCTAGGCGCAGCCCCCTGCGCAGGCCTGTTGCTCTTCGCCGCCGGCACGCGCTTGATGCCGAAGTTGAAACGCGCGGTAGGCACGGAGGATTGAGCCGAAAGATACGGCGAAGCTGTTCCTGAATAGTGAGGGGCAACTGCGTTAAAGTTCGGCTTTGACGTGAGCTTCTCATTGTCCCAATCCTTTGACAAAGCCCTAAAAGAATAATATAACATAACGAACGCGGCGCGCGCCTAAGCAAATCACGCAACATGCGGCGAAGGGACGGGGCTTATGGTTAAGGAAGGTTTCTATTCACGCGATATTATCCTTATTCTCGCGGCAAGCTTTTTCTACTTTTCATGCCCGATGCTCGTCACGCCGATAATTACAGGCTTTTCCGGCTCGATCGGAGCTTCCGCGGCGCTCATGGGGCTCATAGGCGGCATGATGAACATCTGCTCACTGGTCTGCCGCCCATTCGCCGGCAATCTGGCGGACAAAATCAGCAAACGCCGCCTTTCCATAGCGGGGACTTGGATGATGGCCGCGGCCTGCCTCGGCTATATGCTCGCGCTAACGCCCAACGTAGTGACGGCCGCACGCGTCGTACACGGCGTTGGCTTCGCCTGCTGCTCCGTCTGCATGGCGACGTGGATGTCGAATCTGCTGCCCCGCGACAAAATAGGCTCAGGCATGGGCTTGTACGGCGCGATGAACGCGCTTGCAATGGCGCTGGCCCCCGCGCTAGGCATCTTCGCGTACAGGCTCTTCGGATACCGCGCCGCTTTCGGCGTCGCAATGCTCCTGTCACTTATAGGCTCTTTCATTATTATGCTTATCAAAAACGACGGCACGCCGGAGCTGCGTCAAGCTTCCGGCGAAAAGCGCAGAAGTTTCAGCTTCATCCATATAAGAGTCGTACCGGTCGCGATCATAATAATGCTATTTGCGATTCCATACTGCGCGACGCAGTCTTTCATCGTCGGTTATACCGAAGCGCGCGCCATGCACGTCGCGGTGGGGATCTTCTTTCCGTCGTACGCCGCAGTGCTGCTCACGCTCAGGCTCTGCCTCAAAAGCTATTTCGACAAACTTCCCTTCAAGACTTTTCTTACGGCGTCGTCGGCAAGCACGATAGCCTCAGCGGCATGCCTCACGTTTATGGACGGAAACGTCGTCCTCTTCTTCGCCGCCGCCTTCATGGCCGGCAGCTACGGCGTTATGAGCTCAGTCTGCCAATCGGCGGCGATGCTCGCAGCCGGGCCGGAGAAGCGCGGCCTGGCTAACAGCACGTACTACATCGGCCTGGACATAGGAATGATACTAGGGCCCGTCTTCGGCGGCCTCCTCTTCGGCCACGCGCCGCTTGCGTTTTTCTATCCTGCGCTCGCGTTCGCAGTCCCCGCGGCGGCGGCGGTCTACATAATTTCGGCGCGGCGCGGCATGTTTTAGAGGCTTGCGGTGAAAAATCAGCTCAGCGAAAAAGAAATAGAGATATTCGAGACTATGCCGGTGCCAAGGGCCGTAGCGGCGCTCGCCGTGCCGACCGTCATAAGCCAGATCATAGCTATGATCTACAACATCGCGGACACTTGGTACATCGGCCAGTTGAACGACACGGGCATGATGTCCGCAGTCACGCTCGTCTTCCCCGCATTCCTCATGCTTTCTGCCGTCGCGAACCTCTTCGGTATCGGCGGGGCCAGCCTGCTCTCGCGTTCGCTCGGGCGGCGCGATTACGAAATGGTGCGGCGTTCAGGTGCGACGGCGGCGTGGCTCGCCGCGGCGTCTGCGGTGCTCTACGCCTTCATGGTATTTATATGGCGCGTTCCGCTGCTGTCCGCTCTAGGCGCAGATGAAAAATCGCTGCCACATGCAAGCGCCTATCTTTTCTGGACGGTGACGATAGGGGGGCTCCCAACTATCATGAACATGGTGCTCGCTCATCTCATCCGCGCAGAAGGGCAGTCGCGGCGCGCGAGCTTTGGTTTGAGCTTCGGCGGCGCGCTGAACGTCGCATTAGATCCTATATTCATTTACGACTGGGGGCTAGGTCTAAAAATGGAAGGCGCGGCGATAGCGACGTGCATCTCGAACGTCGCGGCCGCCTGCTACCTTCTGTATTATCTATTGAAACCGCATGAAGACAACGTCGTCTCTCTTTCTCCGAAATACGTCTGCTTCGGCAGGGCGACGACTGGAGAGATACTTTTCGTTGGAATCCCAGCGTCTGTGCAGATGGTCATGAACTCGTTGTCCAACGTCGTACTGAACTACCTGATGTCGGCCTACGCCGCAGGGGCGCTCTCCGCCGTCGGAATAGTGAAGAAGATCGACCAGGTGCCAACCTACATAGTTCAGGGCATATGCAGCGGAGTCATTCCGCTGCTCGCTTACAACTACGCTTCCATGAACTACAGGCGGCTGTGGCGCTGCACCTACTTCGCCGGATTATGCTCCCTCGCCGTCACGCTTTCCTACCTAGCGATGTGCGAAACCATCCCAGCTGCTCTCATACGCATATTCATGAAAGATGCTTCCGCCGTATCAGCCGGCACTGTGTTCCTGCGGCTGCACTGCGTGTCCATCCCGTTCCTCTCGATAATTTCGCTGATAATAGCTTTCTTCCAGGCGACAGGGCGCGGCAAACCCGCTCTCGTTCTCTCCTTTCTGCGCAAGGGGCCGATAGACATTCCGTTGATGGCGATAATGAACATCGTATGGCCAATGTACGGCATCATGGCAGTGCAGCCGATGATGGACATCATCGTGGCCTCCATCTGCGTCGCAACATATAGAACCATACAAAAACGCGACAGAAGAAAGGGTAAAACGGCGCTTTAGCCGTGCTCGCAGCCTGCATCGCAGAAATCCGCTCCAAGCCTTTCAGCGTCAAAGCGGTTGACGATTCGCAATAACAAGATAAAAGCTGCGGCGACGTCTATGACTGCAATAAAAGCGGCGTATTGCGCCAGCTGATTAAAGGTCACAACCAACATCCGCACAACGTATATAACGGAAGGATAAAGTATAACAAAATAAAGCGGGAAGCATCACGCCACCCGCCGCTATAAGGAATCTAAATTATAGAAGAACGCCCGCCGCGACGCTAACGGCGGAACTTTACTACAGTGACGCCGTAGCCGCCCTCTCCGGGGCCGCCGAGGTTGTGTTCCGCGACGTACGGGAGACGCTTGCAGAGATCCTGCACCTCGCGGCGCAGTATGCCCTGTCCGCGGCCGTGTATGACGGTCACTACGTCGTAGCCGGCGCAGTAGGCCTGGTCAAGGTACTGCTCGACCATCGGCATCGCCTCGTCTATCGTCATGCCGCGCACCATTATCGACGACGGCACGCCGACCGGGCGGCTGATCTTTATCTGAACCGTCGGCTGCGGCTGCGGGGTTTTGCGCGCGATTACCTTGAGTTTCGTCAGCGGGACTTCCATCTCGGCGATGCCGGCGCGGATACGCGCCTTTTTGCCGCTTACCTCAATGACGGTCGCGCTCTTGCTCGTGCCTATGAGCTGCACTGTGTCTCCGGCCTTGAGTTCCTGTCCCGTCGCGACGACAGATTCCGCAGTTTCTTTCTTTTCTTCGCGCTTTATCGCAGATTTCTCGATTTTCTGGAAGTGGCTGCGTTTTTTCTCAAGTTCGCGGCGCGCCTGAGACTCGGCCTCCGCGTTCTCCATGTTCTTGATGAGCGCTCGCGCCGAGTCTTCGGCGTTGCGCACTATCGAGAGCGCCTTTTTGTCAGCCTTCGCGATGAGCGCGTCGCGTTTTTCTTCGATGGCCTTTATCTTCGATTCGTAATCCCTTTCGAGCTCGGCCAGCTTCTGGCGCGAACGCTCGACCTCGCGCGATTCGCGTTCGAGCGCCGCGCGCTTTTCATGCAGCTCGCCGATGAGGTCTTCCATGGAGACTTCGCGCCCGTTTATGGCCTCTTCGGCGCGGCGGATTATCTGCTTTTTCATGCCAAGCTTGCCCGCGATGAGCAGCGCGTTGCTGCGCCCGGGGATGCCTATCAGGATTCTATAGGTCGGCGAGAGCGTCGAACTGTCGAACTCTACGCTCGCTGTTTCTACGCCGTCGGCCGCGAGCGCGTAGCGTTTTATCGGGTTGTGGTGCGTCGTAGCGAGCACAAGCGCGCCGCGCTCGCGCAGCCAGTCGAGAAGCGCGATGCCGAGCGCAGCGCCCTCCTCGGGGTCGGTGCCCGCCCCTAGCTCGTCCAACATGACGAATGAGCGCGGCGTGACCTTGTCGAGTATCTGCGTGACGTGCGTGATGTGCGCGCTGAAGGTCGAAAGGCTCTGTTCTATGCTCTGTTCGTCGCCGATGTCTGCGAAGAGTTCGCCTATATCGCCGATCACGGAGCCTTCGCCAGCCGGTACGGGGAAGCCGAGCCAACCAAAGTATACGCAGACGCCAGCCGTTTTGAGCGCGACCGTTTTGCCGCCGGTATTCGGCCCAGTTATGACGAGGATGCGGAATTTATCGCCGCATTTGATGTCTATCGGCACGGACTTCTCGCCAAGCAAAGGATGGCGCGCGCGGACGAAGGAGAACTCCGTGCGCTTCGATAAATCAGGCATACGCCATTTGTAAAGGCGCGTCATTTCCGCTAACGCGTAGAAGAGGTCTATCGTGCCGAGGACGTTTTCGGTGTCGAGTATCCCCTTTTTGCGTTTTATGAGCCGCGCGGTAAATTCACGGAAGATGCGCGTCTCTTCGAGCATTTCCTCGCTGTAGAGCCTGCTGTATTCGTTGTTGAGGCTCATGAGGCTGTGCGGCTCCATGTAAACGCTGTTCCCTGAGCCTGAGCGCTCGATGACCGCGCCGGGGAACTGCGATATCGCGTCCTGACGTACAAGGAAGGCGTGGCGTCCGTTGCGCAGAGTCAGCACACGTTCCTGAAGCATCGAAGCTATGCCGGGGTCGTTGAGCAGCGCGTGCCCTTTGCGGCGCAGCGTCTCTTTCAGGCCGCGCATCTCGCGGCGCACCGCGGAGAGCTTCTCCGAGGCGTAGTCGTAGAGATGGCCGTCGTCATCTATGACCGATAGCATCTCCGTCTCTTCGGCGAAGTCGCGCATGCTGCGCAGAAGAATAGAAAAAGCCGGATACTCGTCGCGCGCCTCGGTCAGAGCCTCGCGCATGCGCCCCGAGAGCGTGAGCATCAGCCTTATCTTGACGAGTTCCTCGCCAGACAGAAGGCCGTTCTCCTCCGCAAATTCGAGCATGAAGGCGACCGAGACCAGGCCGTCGGCCCACGGCAGCTCGCCCTTGCGCCCGCGGTACTTCTCCACGTCCTCGAAGAGCCAGCGGCGCTTCGCAAGCTCGTCCAAATCGGCGGCTGGCGCGATGTTTTCCGCGACGAGTGCGCCTATCTCGCTGCGGCAGCGGCGCGAAATAAGCGCGGTTATTTTCGATATTTCCAGGCTGTTGTATGCAGATTGTTCGATGTACATGTCGTAAGGTAAGATAGGGGATTTTGCGTGATTTTATGCGGTCTCAGACACCGCTCGCCCCGCCGTCCTGCGACGGGAACACTTCTCCACCAGCCGGAGAGAGTCCGTCCGTCTCTCCGCCGCCGGAATTTTCATCGTTGTGGTAATCGTATCCGTACGGCCACTCGCCGCCTTCGCGGTATGGGCGCAGTATCTCCTCAAGAGTGCCCTCAGGCAGAGCCGTATCGCGCGGCACCAGGCCGAGACCTATCAGTGCGGAACGGAACTGCGGCCAGCTTCGCCCCGCGTAGCGAAGTACATCGCTGTCCGACATCCATGTCGGGTTCGCCACCGGAGCGAGAAGTATGCCGGCCGCCATGATTGCGTATATCACGATAATGGTTTTTAGCGCTCCGGCGAACAAGCCGAGCAGCTTGTCGATGCCGCCGAGGCTCGCGGCTCTTATGAGCCCTTTCATAACCATGCGCACGACCGATGCAGCCATCGTTATCGTGAGCCAAATCACAACGCCGGCCACCGCCTGCGCGGCATAGGGATTTATACCCGCCGTCCCTTCTATGAAACGTCCGAACTGGCCTGAAAACCGGAAAGCGCAGTAGAATGACGCGAGGAAGCCGACGAGGGCGATTACCTCGCCGACGAGGCCGCGGAAAAGGCCGCGGACGACGAAATAGACGCCGATGACGGCGAAGAATATATCCCAGCAGCTGAATCCAGCAACGCTCAAGATTTTTCCTCCCCGCCGAACTCGGCGCACAAGCCTCCGACTCGCTCACCCATGTCCTCGATGCGGAAAGCGAGAGACATCAGCGCCAGAACTAGTCGTTCGTCCTGGCTCAGATTAGGAGGAAAACTCGCGACGAGCGAACTGACGCCCTCCGCTATGCGGCAGAAGCGCGCCGGTTCAAGCTTCGTTGCGAGCGTATATTTCTGCCGCCCGACCCAAAAGGAGTACCTTCCGTCGCCGAGCGATTTTATTTCGTTAAGCTCGTCCATTTGGGCGCGGCCCGTTGCTTAACAGAGGCTAACGCTGTTCCTCCGCTGGGGCCTCCTTCGGCTGCGAGGCGAGGCGTCCCATGCGGCCGAGCAGGCTGTCGAGCGTGTTACCGATCTCGTCCTTCTCGGCCTTCGCGGCGGCCGCAGCCTTCTCCGCGTCCTCCTGGAGCTGGAGTATTTCAAGGTCGCGGTCCTCAATTACGCCCTTGAGCTCGGCGTTTTCGCGGCGCAGCGCCTCGTTATCGTTTTTCATTTCTGTAAGTATCGCTTCGAGACGGTCGAGCGCCTCGTTGAATTTCTCAAACTGCTCCATCATTGCAAAACACCTCCGTGTTCTTCGCGCCGGTACGGCGTGCGGGGAAGGCGGAACCCTCCCCGCATAAGTCTAGCAGACTATTGCGCTCCGCGCACGTCTCCGCCGAATTTTTTGTTTATCTTTTTAGTCACCTGCTTGGCGACGTTCTCTATCTGCTCTGAGGTGAGCGTACCCTTGTCCGAGCCGACCCAGATTCTGAACGAGACGGACTTCTTGCCCGCGCCTATCTGCTTGCCGCGGTACTCGTCGATGAAGCGCACGTCGCGCACGAGGTCGGCCTTGCGCGCTATCGCCTCGATGTCGCGCCACGCGACGCCTTCGTCGAATACTACCGAGAGGTCGAAGTCGGAGAGCGGATATTCCGGCAGGTGGGCGAACTCGTTCTGGCGCGACGCGAGCGGCACGAGCTTCTCGACGTCTATCTCGAATAGCATGACGAGGCTGCGCTTGATGCCAGCGGCCTTTGCGCACTTCGGCGAGACTAGTCCGAGCGAGCCTATTACCTCGCCGCCGCGCGTGACGTTGACCCAAAGCTTGTCGTCGGCCCATGACGGTTTGTCGTTCTGAACGAAGCTAAGCGGTTCCATCTGTACCGCGCGGTGCATATATTCGAGCACTCCCTTCGCCTCACGGAACAACGCGCGCGCGTCGTTCCCCACGAACGCTGCGCCGAGGTGGCGCGCCATCTCAGGAAGAAGCTCATCCTCGGAATTGATGCTGTGGTAATTCCTGTCTAAGAATACCTGCGTCAGCTCGAATATGCGGAAGTCTGAGAAGTAACGCAGGTTCGTTACAACCGCGCCGAGCAGCCCGGGGACGAGCGTCGAGCGAAGCCTTCTCTCCTCAGGCGCAGGCGGCGTCGAAAGCTCCAGCATATCGGACGTTTCCACGCCGGAGGCTTCGATGTAGAGGTCGTTAATCCACGGGTAGGTGAAAACTTCCTGCATGTTGCAGCGGAAGGCGAGGTATTCGCGTATCGCGCGTTCAAGCTGCGGCCCGAGCTGGTTTATCGCGTGGTCAAGCTTCACGGAGGGCGCGATGAACGGGAAGTTCACGTAGCCCATGAGGCGCGCGACCTCTTCGAGTATGTCGTCCGGCAGCGATATATCGCCGGTCGAACGCCACGACGGTGCAGTCACGCGCAGAACGCCGTCATGCTCATCTGTCTTAAAGCCTAGGCGGCCAAGTATTGCTTCCACGTCGGCGGCGGACAAATCGCGTCCGAGGCGTTTGCGAAGGAAGTCAAGACTGACCTCTACAACCGCGCATTCAAGCGGGCGCGGATATACGTCGGTGTGCGCAGTGACCTGAGACCCAGGGAAATATTCTTTGAAAGCGGCGAGCGCCACCGCAGCAGCGTCGTCCACGCGCTGCGGATCGATCCCCTTCTCGTAGCGCGACGAAGCGTCGGTGCGCAGCTCGAAGCGCTGCGAGGTGCGGCGTATGCCGAGCGGGCTGAAGTTCGCTATTTCGAGGATGAGCTCGTCCGTGTCCTCGAGTATCGAGTCGAGCTTGCCGCCCATGACTCCCGCGAGGCCGACCGGCGTTTTCTCGTCGGCTATGACAAGGTCCTCGGAGGTAAGAGTCAGCGTCTCGCCGTCGAGCAGCACGAGCTGCTCGCCCTCGTAGGCGCGGCGCACGTAAATGCCTCCGGTGATGTGCTTGCGGTCGAAGCCGTGCGTCGGCTGCCCCGTAGCGAACATTATGTAGTTCGTGATATCGACCGGAAGGTTTATCGGGCGCTGCCCTACGCGCCAGAGCATGCTCTTGAGCTCGAAGGGCGACGGGACGTTCTTTATGCCCTTGATGATGAAACCGGTGTAGCGCGTGCAGCGGGCGTCGTCCTCTATCACAACCTTGAGCTCCTCGCTCATTTCGGGAAGCGAGACAGGCTCAATTGGCTTCAGCGGGCATTTGTAGATGGCGGCGAGCTCGCGCGCCATGCCGTAGTGTCCCCAGAGGTCGGGGCGGTTAGTCATAGACTTGTTGTCTATTTCAAGAATAACGTCGTCGAGGCCGAGCGCCTCGGCGAGCGGCGTGCCCGGGGCAGCACCGAACTCCGTGATGTCCATAATCTCCGCCGGCTGCGTAGTCGGGAAGAGGTCTGCAAGGCCGATTTCGCCCGACGCGCAGATCATTCCATAGCTCATAACACCGCGCAGCTTCGCGGGCTTTATCTCGACGGGGTCGCCCTCGCCGTGCCATTTGACCCACGCGCCGGGTTTTGCGACGGCGACGAGCTGCTGGGGAGCGAGGTTGATTCCGCCGCAGACTATAACGGACGGATCTGCGTCGCCGACGTCGACGGTGCAGACGCGCAGCTTGTCGGCGTCTGGATGTCTGTCGACGGTCAGGATTTTACCTACGACGAGGCCGGCAAGACTCTCGCCGATGCTCGTCGCGTCCTCGACCTCGACTGTGCACATAGTGAGGTCGTAGGCGAGCTTATCCATAGTGAGGTCCGCGGGAAGGTCGACGTAACGTTTTATCCAGTTTAACGAAAGCTTCATAATTTCATCCTCCTACTTGAACTGCTGAAGGAAGCGGAGGTCGGCGCTGTGGAAGAGACGCACGTCGTCGACTCCGTAGCGCATCATGACGAGGCGGTCGAGGCCGATGTTGATGTAGAAGCCGGACCAGACCGACGGGTCGAGACCTGCCGCGCGCAGCACGTTCGGGTGCGGCGTGCCGCCGGGCATTACTTCAATCCAGCCGACGTGCTTGCAGACCTTGCAGCCAGCTCCGCCGCAGACCTGGCACTTCATGTCTATCTCGAAGCCCGGCTCGACGAACGGGAAGAAGCCGACGCGCATACGGACGTCGACTTCATGGCCGAATACCTTTTCAAGAATCGTCTTTATAAGCACCATGCCCGACGCAAACGAGAAGTCTTTGTCGACGATGAGCGCCTCGTACTGGAAGAAAGCTCTCTCATGGCGCGCGTCGGTGGTCTCGTTGCGGTAGACGCGACCGGGATATACGAAGCGCGCTGGAGCGCCGTGCTCCATGAGGTAGCGCACGGAAGCGCCGGTAAGGTGCGGGCGCAGGCAGAGGCGCTTGGCGCCGCGTTCTTCGTCGTGGCCTTTGAGCCAATAGGTGTCCATGCTCTCGCGCGCAGGGTGCTCCGGCGCAAAGTTAAGGTTGTCGAAAGCGTATTTTTCGCTTGTAATCTCAGGCTCGGAGAATATCTCGAAGCCGAGCGAGCGGAAGGCGTCGTTGAGGTCGTAGCACATCTGCGTTACTGGGTGCAGCCCGCCGCTGAACGGCACCGTGCCTGGGACCGTGATGTCCGCCTCGCCTTCGAAGGCCGAGAGCGAGTCGAGCAGCTCCGCGCCGCGCTTCTCCACCGCGTCGGATAGTATCTGCTTGACCTCGTTCGCCGCCTGGCCGAGCGCCTTGCGCAGCTCGGGCGCGGCCTGTCCGACGCTTTTAAGAATGTCGGTGAGCTCGCCCTTGCGTCCAAGCAGATTCGCCCTGACGAGCTGAAGCTGGTCGGGAAGCGTGCTTTCCGCTATCTTCTGAAGCCCGGACTGCTTTATCTGTTCCAATCTTTCGAGAAGGCCGCCGTCCGCTGCCTGCGGGGCCTTCGATCCGTCGTTCTCCTGCATCTTTATGCCTCCTGCCGCGGCGCTTTACATGCTTACATGCGCCGGGTAAATTTCATATTTTCAATGCGCCGCACGCCTGCCAGGCTAAACCGCGCCGACGAGGGCCTCGATATCGTCTATCGTGCCCTGTATCCACAGCTTGTCCCCTTCTTCGATGGGGCGCATAGGGTCTGGGCTGTGCTGCCTGCCGCCATATTCCATAAGTATAACAATAACCTTGTATTTTTGCGAAAATTTCAGCTCGGCCATCGTGCGCCCAATCATCTCCGGGAGCGGCGAAATTTTGCCTATTACGAAATCTCCGCCGTCTATCCGCGTGAAAGACGAGTACCACGGATAGACGAGAGCCTCGCCTATGCGCGCGCCCATGTCCCACTCGGGGAAGATGACGCGGTGTGCCCCGACGCGCTCAAGCACGCGTGCGTGGAGCTTGCTGCATGCTCGCGCTATAACGAGCGGCACGCCCAGCTCGACGAGCAGCGACGTGGAAAGCACGCTCGGTTCGACGGCCTCGCCTATCGTTACAATCGCGACGTCGGCCTCTTTAGCGCCTATCTTTATCAGCGACGACTCGTCGGTTACGTCCATCTGTGCTGCGACAGAAATTTTGTCGGCTATCTCCGCAACTGGCGCTGCGGAGGCGTCGACGCCGATGACGTTCTGTCCGAGAGAGGCGAGTTTCTCGCAGAGCGCGGTACCGAAGCGCCCGAGGCCGACGATAAGATATGTTTTCTGTTCTTTGACGTTCATGCTAATCCCCTTCGTTATCCTATCGGGACGTGAGTCTCCGGGTAGCGTATCTCGGAGCCGCCGTCTGGAACTATCAGAGTTGAGAGGAATGTATAGAGGCCGACGCGTCCCCAAAACATCAGCGTCGTGACTATGAGCTTGCCGGGCGCCGACAACTCCGGTGTGATTCCAACTGAAAGCCCCGTAGTCGAAAGAGCAGAGGCCGCTTCGAATATCAGCGCCGAATATGGCATCTTCTCCGTGAATGTCAGCAGCACCGTGATTGCGAACATCGTCAT
This sequence comes from uncultured Cloacibacillus sp., assembly GCA_900545755.1. Taxonomy (GTDB): domain Bacteria; phylum Synergistota; class Synergistia; order Synergistales; family Synergistaceae; genus Caccocola. The sequence goes on from URAG01000032.1 coordinate 14,409, forward strand.
GAGGTATACCGCGATGACCGACAGCGCGCGACGTTCGGTCGATGGAGAGATGCCGCGCCCCATGAAGGTCGAACCACCGCGTCCGTGCAGCTCGCTCCAAACCGCTACCGCGAGGACGCCGAAGGTCGTCGTCTTCACGCCGCCGCCCGTCGATGCTGGCGAGGCGCCTATCAGCATCAGCACAAGCATGACGGCCTGTCCAAGCCCTGAAAACGTGCCGGGCGCTATCGTGTCGAAGCCGGCAGTCCTCGTCGTCACGCTCATGAACAGCGCGTTCCATACCTTCGCCCATACTGGATAACCGCGCAAAGCGCCGTTCCAGTCTGAAAGCAGCAGGAGCAGGGCGCCGCCTAAGACAAGCCCCGCCGTCATGCCGAGGACGAGCTTTGCATAGGCTGAGAGGCGAAACGCGCTGTCCTTCCATCGCGCCGCGCACTCGGCGAAGACCGGGAAGCCGATGCCGCCGAGTATAATTAGCGTCATCGCCGCACCCGGCACTATCAGCGTCGCCGCGTAGCCCTGAAGGCCGCCTGGGCATGGCGAGAAACCGGCGTTGCAGAACGAGCTTATCGAGTGGAAGACGGCGAGATATAAGGCTCGCCAGAAACTCTCGCCGTTAAGCAGGAAGCCCGCGAGAAACGCCAGCGCGCCTACAGCCTCAAGTGTGAAGGTAAATTTTATGACCGTGAAGAAAAGCTTCACAGCCCCTTGAACACCGTCGACGCCGAAGCCTCCAAGGAAAAATATCCGTCCCTTGATGCCGACCCTGCGGCTCACTATGAGCGACATGAACATCATTCCAGTCATGATGCCTAGGCCGCCGATCTGAATCAGCAGCAAAAGAACAAGCTGTGAGACGATGCCGGTCTCCTTGGAAACGTCGATGACGCTGAGCCCGGTGACGCACACCGCCGAGGTCGCTATGAAGAGCGCGTCGACAGGCGTCATCGGAATGTCGTGGACAAAATTATTGGAGAGCCATAAGAGAAAGGCCCCTGCCAATATTACCAGCAGGAAGCCTAAAACGATAACTCTCTCTACTTTATACGAAGTGTGTATTTGCAATTCTGCACGGCTTCAGCCCGAGGGCCGCTGCTGTCTTTACAGAGCCGCGCGCGCCTTCTCCACGAGCTGGGCGAACGCCGGGGCGTCGTTCACCGCGAGGTCGGCGAGCATCTTGCGGTTGATGGTGATGTTGGCTTTCTTGAGGCCGTTGATAAGCGCGCTGTAGGCGATGCCGTTGGCGCGGGCGGCCGCGTTGATACGGATGATCCACATCTTACGGAAGTCGCGTTTTCTGTTCTTGCGGCCTGCAAAGGCGCTCGTCAGCGCGTGCAGATAAGCTTCGCGAGCGCGGCGGTAGACGTTCTTCTTACGTCCCCAGAATCCTTTCGTAATGCTGTACAGCTTCTTATGTTTATTGCGGCTGGCGCTTGAACCCTTTACTCGCATTATCAGTCACTCCTTGAGATTTTGTTTTAAGATGAAACGTCCGTCCCCGCGCTTACGCGTAGGGGAGCATCTTCTTGACGTGGGCCTCGATGCCCGGAAGAAGGATGCCCTTCTTTCTCAGCGTGCGGAGGCGCTTCGAGTTCTTCGACGAAAGAAGGTGTCCGCGTCCGCTCTTCTTAAAGCTGACCTTACCGGTGCCCGTTATCTTAAAACGTTTTTTCGTTGCGGAATGTGTTTTCAGTTTAGGCATTACTAGGTTCCTCCTCTAATTTCTGCCAGTTTGCGGCATATTCTTATATCTGGTCTGCATCAGGCAGGACGTTCTTCTTGACCTTCTGCGGCTTAGCTGGAGCGGGCTGAGTCTGGGCGGAAGTCTGCGTTTCCTCCGCTGGCTTCTGCTGCTTTTTCTGCGCCTGCTTCTTCGTCTGAGAATCGGAAGCCGGCGCTATCATAATACGCATATAAGCGCCTTCCATGCGCGGCTCCATCTCAATTTTGCCGTAGTCGGAGACGGCGTCGAGCACCTTGTTCAGCACGTCGCGTCCCCTGTCGAGGAAAGCCATCTCGCGTCCGCGGAAGAATATCGAGACCTTGACCCTATGTCCCTCCTCAAGAAAGGACTTGATAGCCTTGACCTTGAATTCGTAGTCGTGCAGGTCTATCTTCGGACGCATTTTGATCTCTTTGACGACCTGGTTCTTCTGCTTTTTTCTGGCGTCCTTGTCGCGCTTCTGCTGCTGGAAACGGTATTTGCCGTAGTTCATTATTCGGCATACCGGCGGTTTAGCCTGCGGCGCTACTTCTACGAGATCCAGCTCCGCCGCCTCGGCCAATTTAAGCGCTTCCTGAATGCTGACGACTCCGCGTTTTACATTCGACTCATCGATGAGAAGAATTTCCGGGCATCTTATCTCGGAATTTACGCGCGGTTCGTCCTCTTTTGGATTTGCTATGGCATTACACCTCCTGATAAAATTCTACAAATAAAAAAGTCCGGGCGCATACTAGAATGCACTCGGACCTGAAATTTATCTCTTCAGGGGCAAGCCCGGCAGCAAGCTGAACCGACGGGCGAGAGGCGCATTCCTCTGCTTGAACCCATTGACCTTAGTCAACTAAGAGATATTAACACATTTCCGCTCGCGCCGCAACAGCGTGCAAGTGTTCCACGCCTTTTTATAACGCGAAGAGCGGAGCGAGGACCGTAGCAACGACGGACATAAGCTTGATGAGGATGTTGAGGCTCGGGCCCGCCGTGTCTTTGAAGGGGTCGCCTACCGTGTCGCCTACTACCGCAGCCGCGTGCGCCGGCGTACCTTTGCCGCCGAAGTTGCCGCTTTCTATGTATTTCTTGCCGTTGTCCCACGCGCCTCCCGCGTTGGACATGAATATGGCCATCATGACTCCGGTGACTATCGATCCGCCGAGCATTCCGCCGAGGGCAGGCGCTCCGAGTACGAGGCCGACGAATATCGGCGCAAGGACCGCCATGAGGCCCGGTATTATCATTTCTTTGAGCGCGGCAGCGGTGGAGATGTCTACGCAGCGCTCGTATTCAGGGCGTCCCGTGCCTTCCATTATGCCGGGGATTTCTCTGAACTGGCGTCTGACTTCTTCTATCATTTTTTCCGCCGCGCGGCTTACCGCCTGTATCGACAGGGCGCTGAAGAGGAAGGGGAGGAGTCCGCCGATGAAGAGGCCTACCATTACGTAGGGATCTTTGAGGTCTATGGTGCTGAGGTTGGTGGCTTCGGCGTAGGCGACGAAGAGGGCTAGGGCGGTGAGGGCCGCAGACCCTATGGCGAGGCCTTTGCCTACCGCCGCCGTGGTGTTGCCTACGGCGTCTAGGTTGTCTGTGATGTTTCTTACTTCATGGGGCAGTTCTGCCATTTCGGCTATGCCTCCGGCGTTGTCGGCTATGGGGCCGTAGGCGTCTACGGAGAGGGCCATGCCGGTTATGGCGAGCATTCCTACCGCGGAGCAGGCTATGCCGTAGAGGCCTCCAAAGACGAAGCCTGATACTGTGGCTACGCAGACGAGGATTACGGGGATGGCTGTGGATTTCATGCCGACTCCAAGGCCGGCGAGTATGTTGGTGGCGGCTCCCGTCTCGGACGCGGCGGCTATTTCTTTGACGCTGCCGTAGTCGCCTGAGGTGTAGTATTCGGTCGCCGCCCCTATGAGGAGGCCGCAGAGGACTCCGGAGACTACCGCGAAGAAGAGGGTGAGTTCGCCGAAGAGCCAATTGGTGAGGAGGTAAGCCCCTATTATCATGAAGAGGCCGGTGGAGCCGAGGCCTATTCTGAGGGCTTTGGCGGGGTCTCCTCCTTCTTTGACTCTTACGAAGAATGTGCCTAGTATCGAGGCTATTATGCCTATGGCTGAGAGGAGGAGCGGGTAGATGATTCCGCCGGGGCCGAGGACTATGGCGCCGAGGGCCATCGCCGCTATTATGGAGTTGACGTATGACTCGAAGAGGTCGGCTCCCATTCCGGCTATGTCTCCGACGTTGTCTCCTACGTTGTCGGCTATGACTGCGGGGTTGCGCGGGTCGTCTTCTGGGATTCCGGCTTCTACTTTGCCTACGAGGTCGGCTCCTACGTCGGCTGCTTTGGTGTAGATGCCTCCGCCGACTCGTGCGAAGAGGGCTATGGAGCTGGCCCCGAAGCCGAAGGCGGTCACTATGTTGGCGTCGCCGAAGATGTAGTACATGACTACTACGCCGAGGAGCCCTACTCCTACTACCGTCATGCCCATTACGCTGCCTCCGGTGAAGGCTATTTTGAGGGCTCCGTTCATGCCGTGGGTGGCGGCGTAGGCGGTCTTGCCGTTGGATTTGGTGGCTACTCTCATTCCTACGTAGCCGGTGAGGGCGCTGCATACGGCTCCGCAGACGAAGCATACTGCGCTCTGCGGGTTGATTTTCCACGCAAGGAGCGCTCCCACCACTATGACGAAGGGTACCAGGGCTTTGTATTCCCTGTAGAGGAAGGCCATCGCCCCTCCCTGGATGATGCCGGAGAGCTCGCTTACTCGCGCGTTCTCTACCTTGAACGCACCTATCTTGCCGGACGCAAACGCCGCGTAGCACAGCGCCAAGCCTCCGACTATTCCCGTTAACAACAGCATATTCATCGTAAAAATATCCTCCTTAAAGGGTCGTCAGAAATTTATATGAATTTGTGCACCGGCGCAAGGCCGGTGCACAGTAAGGTGGGGTGGGTGAAGAAGTTATTCTATTGACTGCGTTTAAGACGCGCTCAGCTTAGAGCGGAATGTTGCCGTGCTTACGCGCAGGGCGCTGCTTTTTCCTGCCCCAGAACATGCGGAGCGTCTGGATTATCTTTTTCCTCGATTCCGCGGGCTCTATAACGTCTTCGAACTTTCCGAGCTCCGCGGAGCGGTAGGGGTTGAGGAACTCGTCCTCGTACATTTTCTTGTACATTTCCCTCGCCGCTGCCGGGTCGGCCGCCTGCTCTATCTCGTTCTTGTAAAGCACCGCGACCGCCGCGTCGGCTCCGACGACGGCGCGCTCGCAAGTCGGCCACGCCATTACGAAATCAGCGTGCATATCTATGCTGCACATCGCGGGCGTAGCGCCGCCGTAGGATTTGCGTATCGGCATGATGATCTTCGGCACAGTAGCCTCGGCCCAAGCGTAGAGCATCTTAGCGCCGTGACGGATGATGCCGTCGTGTTCCTGCTGGACGCCGGGCAGATAGCCGGGTACGTCCACTATCGAAAGGAGCGGGATGCTGAAAGCGTCGCAGGTGCGGATGAAGCGCGCCGCTTTGCACGAGGCGTTGATGTCGAGGCATCCGGCCATGCAGCCTGTCTGGTTGGCGACGACGCCGACCGGCATTCCGCCCATACGGACGAAGCCTATTATTATGTTGCGCGCATACATCGGCGAGATCTCGAAGAAGAAATTATCGTCTGCGATTTTCGTGATGATGCTCTTCATGTCGTAGGACTTGCGCTTGTTGTCAGGGATGATGTCGTTGAGTTCTTCTATTCTGCGGTTCACATCGTCGTCGCACTGGTAGACCGGCGGCATCTGCGTGCAGTTGTCGGGGAAGAAGCCGAGCAGGCACTTAATCTGCGCGATGCAGTCGTAGTCGTCGCGCGCGACTAGCTGGCAGAGGCCGGACTTCGTGCTGTGCGTCGCGGCTCCGCCGAGCGTCTCGAGATCGACAACTTCGCCAGTCACCTGCTGGATGACTTTCGGCCCCGTTATGAACGCTTTGCTGGTCTTGTCCACCATTATGACGAAGTCTGTGAGTGCCGGCGAGTAGCAAGCCCCGCCAGCGCAGCTTCCCATGATAGCGGAAATCTGCGGTATGACGCCAGACGAGTTGACGTTGTTGTAAAAGACTGTGCCGTAGACCGACGCGCCAGGCCCCTCCTGGAGGCGGCCTCCGCCCGAGTCGTTGAGCCCTATGATCGGGACGCCGGCTTCGAGCGCGAGTTCCTGCATTCTCGCGAGCTTCAGGCCGTGCATCTCGCCCATAGAGCCGCCGAGAACCGTCGCGTCCTGCGAGTAGACGAAAGCTTTTCTTCCATTGATGAGGCCGTGCCCTGTGACGATGCCGTCGGCTGGCGCATCGACCTTATCCATGCCGAAGCGGGTCGCACGCGGCTTAACGAACATATTGTACTCGACGAAGGTGCCGGGGTCGAAGAGCAGATCGACGCGCTCTCTAGCGGTCAGCTTGCCGTTGGCATGCTGCTTATTGATCCTCTCCTGCCCGCCCTGAAGCATGATATGCGCTTTCAGATCAAGCATAGTCTGAAGACTTTGATTCATTTGACCATTCTCCCTATAGGCGGGACGCGAACGGGAAGAGAGGTTCCGCGCTCCGCGCCGCAAAAATTTGGATAAATTTTATAAAAAGTGAAAAACGCCGAAAAGTTGCGCCGTACCGTCAAAACGCGCCGCGCGCGTTACGGCTGCGCGCGGCGCTTAAAGCTTTCGCTTTGTTTACTACATTAACCCTTTCCACGGGCTGAGGTCGAGTCCGCACTTCTCGAAGCGCTCGCCGAGGAAGTTGAGCGCATTCTTGTACATGACCTTCTCCATGATGCCCGGTCTCAGGTCGAGCTCTTCCCACTCCTTGAGTATCTCGCTGAGCTTGAAGACGCCCCACTCTGAGCCGAAGATGAACTTGTCCTGGAGACGGCGGTTCATCTCGTAAAGCATGCACTGCGGGAAGTACTTCGGCCACATGCCGGAGGTTTCGCGCATGACGTTCGTCTTGTGCATAGCGACATGGTTGATGACTTCGGGCCACGGCTCGCCGACGTGGAGCGCGATTATCTTGAGGCGCGGGAACTCCGCCGCCACTTCGTCGACGTCGAGAGGCTGGCAATAGGTCATGCTGTAGAGGCCGTCGCCGCCGGGCGCCCCGCTGCCCATTCCGGTATAGCCGATGTGGAACTGAACAGGCGCGCCGAGCTGCTGGCAGAGATCCCAGAGCGGGAAGAAGCGGCGGTCGTTGACGCGGAACTTCTGAGTGCACTGCTGGAACTTAAGGCCTATGAGCTTGAGGTCTACGAGCGCATGCTCAGCCGCATGAAGAGCCTGCTGCCCCTGCCACGGGTCTACAGAGCCCCATGCGCCGAAGAACGAATCAGGGAACTGCTGCCAGAGGCCGTGGACGAACTCGTTGCTTGTCGGCGGCTCGCCCATTCCGCTCGTCGCATCCCACGCGACGGGCTGCATCTTGACGCCGTGGGTTTTAGCGTCGTTCGCCATTACCTCCGGCCCTGTCTCGTCGAACTCGGCCTTGAGATCCTCAAGCGTCGCGTTGCCGGACTTGCCGCGCCAGTTGGGCTGGGTGTATTTTCTCGAAGCGAGCATCGCGTTCATTGCCGGCGGATATCCTCCGCGGATGAACGGATGCGCGTGTATGTCTATTATCTGGAATCCTCTTTCTTCAGGAGTTTTAGGTGTTCTATCTCCAGCTGCTATAGCCATAAATCATACTCCCCTTTCAAAAATTATCTGCCGTCAGAATTTTAACGGTATTTCGCAACGTCGGGCGTCCGCTTTTCGCGGAAAGCCGCGCCGACTTCCTTCGCCTCTTCGGTGCCGTAGTAAACGCCGAGCGCGACGCCGGCCATCGACTGCACTCCCCAGAGCGCGTCGGTGTCGGCGTTGAACGACGCCTTGAGCGCCGCAAGCGCTGTCGGGCTGTTATTTACTATCTCGTCGACCCATTTATCGGTCTCTTCAAGCAGTTTGTCAGGCTCTACGACAGCGTTGACGAGCCCCATCTTAAGGCAGTCGTCGGCGCTGTACTTGCGACAGAGGTACCACATCTCGCGGGCTTTTTTCTCTCCGACTATACGTGCGAGGTAGGCGCTGCCGTATCCGGCGTCGAAGGTGCCGACCTTAGGCCCTACCTGGCCGAATTTTGCCGTGGACGAGGCTATCGTGAGGTCGCAGACGACCTGGAGCACGTGGCCTCCGCCTATCGCGTAGCCGTTGACTGCGGCTATGACCGGCTTCGGGATGTTGCGTACCGTTGTGAGAAGCTGTGCGAAGAGGCTGACCATCGGAAGCTTCTCGACGGGCGCGGCGTCCTCTGCAACCTCGGCGGGCGTACCGCCTATCGTAAAGGCACGGTTTCCGGCTCCGGTGAGTATAATAGCGCCGACTTCTTTATCGCTCCACGCGCTCTGGAGGGCCGTTATCATCTCGACGAGAGTGCGTTGGGTGAACATGTTCATCGCGTCGGGACGGTTGATAGTTATCCTGGCTCTGCCGTTGTACTTCTCGTAGATTATATCTTTGAATTCCATTTCAATCCCCTCCTGTTAAGCTGTGCGCCGGGAGGTAGGCCGGCGCACAGGATGTGTGGAGATGGTGCAGAAACTACACTCTGATTATGAACGCTTCGCTCTCGCCGACTCCGCCGCATATGGTGCAGAGTCCGTAGCCGCCGCCGCGGCGCTGGAGTTCGTAAGCCATCGTCATAACGAGGCGTCCGCCGGTGGCTCCGGTCGGATGTCCTATCGCTATCGCTCCGCCGTTGATGTTGGTCTTCGCGCGGATGGCTTCAACCTTGGCCGGGTCGTTGTCGCCGAGGAGTATCGTCGATGCGAGCGGCATGACAGCGAAGGCTTCGTTGATTTCAATGACGTCCATCTGGTCGATGGTCATTCCGGCTTTGGCGAGAGCCTTCTGTGCGGCGAAGGCGGGGATGGTCGCGATGTATTTCGGGTGTCCAGAGGCCTGCGCGTGGGCGACTATCGTCGCAAGCGGCTTGACGCCGCGGCGCTTGGCTTCGCTCTCAGCCATGAGGACGAGGGCGCTCGCCCCGGTGTTGAGTCCAGGGGCATTGCCAGCGGTTACGGTCGGGCTTCCGTTGACGGTCTTAAGCTTCGCGAGCCCTTCAAGCGTCGTGTCGGGGCGCGGCTGCTGGTCGTCGGTGATGACGACGTCGCCCTTCTTGGTCTGGATGGTGTAGGGCTTTATTTCATCCTTGAACTTGCCGGCCTTGAAAGCCTCCTGGTAGTACATCTGGCTGCGGTAGGCCCACTCGTCCTGCATTTCACGGGTGATTCCGTACTGGAGCCCGACTTCACCGGCCTGCTTCGCGCGCGGCTCGCCGGTGTAGGGGCAGGATACTACCATGATGTCTTTGAGGACGACGTCGCCCATGCGCTTGCCCCAGCGGAGGTCTTCAAGGAAGTAGGGGACGTTGCTCATGTTCTCGGAGCCACCGCCGACGGTGACCTTCGCCTCGCCGAGTTCGATGGCGCGCTTCGCCATCGCTATAGCGACCATCGAGGAGCAGCATGCACGGTCTACCGTGGTCGAGTTAGCCTCAGGCGGCATGCCGGAAGCGAGGGAGATCTGGCGCGCTATCGAACGGTTCGCCGTCGGCATGTTGATGCCTATGTAGGTCTCCTCAACGTCTGCGGGATCTACCGCGGCGCGCTCCATAGCCTCTTTGACTACGAAGGAGCCGAGCTTTACTGTGTTTTCGCCTTTCATTACTCCGCCGAATTTATCGAACGGGGTGCGGACTGCGGATACGATGACTACGTTTTCCATTTTCAATATCCCCTTTTGTATATAAAGCTTCGGTTATATGGCTTTCTTGTCGTGGAGCTCTTTTATCTTTTCGTCGCTGTAGCCGATTTTCTTGAGGACCTCGTCAGTGTCCGCGCCGAGGTTCGGAAGCGGCCTGTATGTCGGCTCGTGCTCTTCCATCTTTATCGGGCAGCCAACCATCGAGATCTTGCCGATGATCGGGTCAGGCAGCGTGACTATCATCTCGCGCTTCTTGGTGTGCTCGTCGTGCGCGACGTCCTCGGAGTTCTGTACCGGGCCGCAGGGAAGTCCCTGAGCCATGAATATCTCGCAGGCCTCGACCTTCGTCTTGTCAGCAAGCCATTCGTTGATTATCGGACGGATGAGCGTCTCCATGTACTTGCCGCGTCCCGGACCGGACTGAATCTCGGGGTTCTCAAGCAGTTCGAGATGTCCGATGGCGGTAAGGAACTTCTTCCACATAGACTCAGTCGGAACGATGATTGCGACGTAGCCGTCCTTGCACTTGAACGGTCCCCACGGGGCGATGAGTTTGTCCGGGCCTCTCGTGACGACGTTGCCGGTGAAGGCGTATACGTTATGCGAACGCTCGGCGAGCGCGACCATGCAGTCGTACATCGAGACGTCGAAGTATTCGCCCTTGCCGGTGCGGAGCTTGTTTACATAGCCGAGCATTGCGGCGTATGCGGCATAGACGCCGGTGCCGGAGTCGCCGAGAGCGAAGCCGAGCCATGTCGGCGGTCCCTGCGGGTCGCTTCCGCAGGTGTACATGAGGCCGGCCATAGCCTGAGCGATGATATCGTAAGCGAGGCGCTTCGCGTATGGGCCCTCATGTTTCTTGGAGCGTCCGAAGCCGCTTATCGCGACGTAAATGAGTCCGGGGTTGACCTCTTTGATTTTCTCATAGGTGAAGCCGAGCTTGTCCATAAGGCCGGGCTTCAGGTTCTCGATTACAATGTCGGCCTCTTTGATGAGATCCCAAAGGACAGCCTGGCCGTCCGCAGACTGCATGTCGACCGTGATGCTCTTCTTGCCGCGGTTGAAGCGCGCAAAGTAGCCGCTCTGCACTCCGCCGTCTTCGCTTTTAAGAAGCGGCGCCATCTCGCGAGCGGTATCTCCCATACCGGGACGCTCAACCTTGAGCACTTCGGCTCCCTGGTCGGCGAGCATCATGGTGCAGGTCGGCCCTGCAACCTGCTGCTCAAGACCGAGGACCTTTACTCCGTCAAGTATTCCTTTCATGTAGTTTCCTCCCTTATTGCTTCTCTATTTATTTGCCTAGATGTTTGACGCCTTGTTCGTCATGTCCTGCGCGGCGTTCTCCGCGAGGTCTTCGGCCTTCGCCATCGCGATCTGCTCGAAGGTGAAGTCGACTACTTCGTCAAGCGGCGTTCCGGGGCCGAAGACTCCGCTTACGCCCTTTTCCATGAGCGCGGGGATGTCCTGCTGCGGGATGATGCCGCCGAGGATGAACACTGTCTTGTCCATGCCTTCTTTGGCCTTTACCTTGTCGATGACCTTCGGCATGAGCGTGTTGTGCGCGCCGGAGAGAAGGCTTACGCCGACTGCGTCGACATGTTCTTTTTCAGCGATGTCGGCTATTTCGTCCGGCGTCGCCTGAAGGCCGGTGTAGATGACTTCGGCTCCGGCCTCTTCGAATGCGCGGGCGACTACCTTCGCCCCGCGGTCGTGGCCGTCAAGTCCGGGTTTTGCTATCAAAACTTTTACCATAATGACGGTTCCTCCTTTAGTAAATCTTCATCGGCGTATATTTGCCGTAAACTTCTTTGAGCACGCCGCAGATTTCTCCGATCGTCGCATAGGCTTCGACGGCCTCGATCATGTAGTCGCCGAGGTTCTCGTCCTTCTGCGCGGCTTCCTTTATAGCGGCGAGGGCTCTCGCCACGCG
>URAG01000033.1 GCA_900545755.1 uncultured Cloacibacillus sp.
TGCCGTGGTCGATATGCCCTATCGTACCTATGTTAAGATGCGGCTTATTACGTACAAAATGTTCCTTTGCCATAACTGAGAATGCCTCCCTGTTTTTGTTTCTACGTTTTATTATGCCCCTTTGGGGCTCGTATTCTTTTAGCCGCGGAGGCGCCTCCTCCGCTCTGCATATCTCCAACACCAAAAGAGACCCGGAAACCAGAGCCGGATCTCTACAGGATATGTAGATGGATTATAGCTTACAATGATTTTTCTTGCAATACCTTAATTATTGGCGCGCGCGAGGTATTCCTTGACTTTTTCAAAAGTTTCTTGGCTTACAATATGTTCTATGCGGCACGCGTCGGCCTCCGCGGTTTCGTGCGGCACTCCGAGGACCTCGGCAAGGAATTTGGTTATGTAGCGATGGCGCTCGTAAATCGCGCCTGCGCGTTCGAGGCCGGTCTCCGTCAAGCTGAGCTCGCCGTTGTCCTCTACCGTCACGTATCCGTCGTCCTTCAGTATGCCTATAGCGCGGCTCACGCTCGGTTTGCTGAATGAAAGGGCGCGCGCCACATCGACGGAGCGGACAGAACCGTTTTTATTTTTGAGCACCAATATGGTTTCGAGATACATTTCGCCGGATTCCTGCATTGAAATCACCGCCGTTCAATAGATGCCATCGTATGGACGACCCGGCTTTATTCTAACCCAAACGGCGGCGGCGGCGCAACGCCGAAGGCCAAAGATATGCAGTCGCTAACCGGGAAAACCGCGCTTATGCGCAAGCGCAAGCTTACGCCCGAAAGCGAATTGCAGGCCGATAATGATGCGCGCCGCGCGCGCTTTTAGGCTATACTTGAAAGCGGGAACGGGGGATGAAATATGCTCGAAAATTATTTTTTTAAGAAGAAGCCCGACGTCGAGGACATTGTGCGCTACGTTACGGAGCTAGGCGGACGCCGGCCCGCGGTCAAACGTTTCCCGGCGCGGCCCGCGGCTTTCGGCTCGTTTGGGGCGCTCGACCATCGAATAGTGAACGCGCTGAAGCGCCGCGGCGTCGAGGCTCTCTACTCGCATCAGAGCGAGGCAGTCGCCTGCGCGCTCGCCGGCGAGGACTGCGTTATAGCTACGCCTACGGCCTCCGGCAAGACGCTCTGCTACAACCTCCCAGTGCTGCACGCGGTTCTGCAAAATCCTTCGGCGCGCGCGCTCTATCTGTTCCCGACGAAAGCGCTTGCCCAGGACCAGCTAGCGGAGCTCGGCGAGCTCTCGTCGTTCGCTGATGGAAAAATTCACGGCTTTGTCTACGACGGCGATACGGAACCGGTCAAGCGCCGCCTCGCGCGCACGGAAGGCCACGTCGTCATTACGAACCCCGATATGCTGAACTCCGGCATCCTCCCACACCACACAAAATGGTCCGATTACTTTCAGAACCTTAAATATATCGTCGTAGACGAGCTGCACACCTACCGCGGCATTTTCGGCTCGCACCTTGCGAACCTCTTCTGCCGCCTCGCGCGTATATGCGAATTCTACGGTTCGCACCCGACCTTCATCTGCTGCTCCGCGACGATTGCGAACCCCGCCGAGCACGCCGAGGCCCTGACTGGGCGCAAAATGAAACTAATAACGGAGAGCGGCGCACCGATGTCCGAAAAGGAGCTCGTCATCTACAATCCGCCGATCGTAGACTACAACACGGGGATGCGCCGCTCGTCGCTCTTCGAGACGGCGCGCATAGCGACCGAGGCGCTCTCGCTCGGCATCAGCACGATCGTCTTCACGCGCTCGCGCCTCAACGTCGAGCTGCTGCTGACCTCAATCCGCGGCGGTCTCGCCAAGCGCGGCGCAGACCCGATGATGATTATGGGCTACCGCGGCGGCTATCTGCCTAAAGAGCGGCGCAAAATCGAGGCCGACCTGCGCAGCGGCGCTATCCGCGGAGTCGTCTCGACGAACGCGCTCGAGCTCGGCATTGACGTCGGTTCGCTCGGCCTCGCGGTGCTGCACGGCTATCCGGGCAGCATCGCATCCGCGTGGCAGCAGATAGGGCGGGCCGGGAGGCGCGGCGGTCTATCGGCGGCGGTGCTCGTCGCCTCTGCGGACCCGCTCGACCAGTTCCTCGCCTCGCGCCCCGAGTGGTTTTATGGCGCGCCTGCGGAGAAGGCGCGCATCGACCCGTACAACCCTTACATACAGGTGAGCCACGTCAAGTGCTCGGCCTTCGAGCTGCCTTTCGCGGCGGGAGAAAAATTCGGCGCGCAGAACGTCGACGAGATCCTCGACTACCTCGCGGAACACGGCGTGCTGCACAAGGTCCCCGCGGAGGACGGCGGGCGCTACTACTGGCAGGATGACTCATACCCCGCTTCAGGCCTTTCGCTGCGCAGCGCAACCAGCGAGAACTACACGATAACCGACATAACGATTCCGCAGAAGCCGAAGGTCGTCGGCACTATGGACCGCCGCTCGGCGCCGACGCTGATATTCCCCGACGCGATATATTTCCACGGCGGCCGCTCCTACATAGTTGAAACTCTCGACACGGAGAAAATGCAGTGCTTCATCCGCGAAATCGACGCCGAATACTACACGGACGGCGACGCGGCGCTGCGCATCAACATCACGGACGATTTCGAGACGCAGGGAAATTACGGCTGGGGCGAGGTGCTAGTGACCGAAACGCCGACGATATTCAAGAAGATAAAGCTCGCGACGCACGAGAACGCCGGCTTTGGGCAGATAAATCTTCCCGAAGAGCAGATGCACACGACAGCCTGCTGGATAACAATGCCGGAAAGCCGCTCTGAGGACGCTGAGCTGAAGGTCGCTATGGAGGGGCTGGAGCACCTTCTGCGCAACGCCGCGCCGCTCTTCCTCATGTGCGACAGGTCCGACATCCGCGTGACGAGCCGCGTCAAAGACCCGCAGTTGCGCCGTCCAGCGATATACATCATCGACAACATCCCGGGCGGCGTCGGCCTCGCGGAAGGAGCTTTTGAAGTGAGAGACGAGCTGGTGCGTGCGGCGCTCGGGATGCTGAACTCATGCCAGTGCAGAAACGGATGCCCCGCCTGCGTAGGCGTCTTCGGCGGCGAATACGACGTGAAGGGCGCCGTGCGTGCGCTCGCTGAAGAGATTCTGAGCGGGAAATAACGGCAAAAAAAGAGGAAGCGCGGCGCTTCCTCCAAAAATTTTCAGCGCTGTTCCACAGCCGCCGCACGTTTTTTAGAAAAGAGTGAAATAGGTCTTTATCAGACCGATCTCGTCGAACTGTTCTATCATCTCGAAAAGACCGACCGCGGCGGCAAAACAGAGCGCGTCACATACCTCTCGGCGGAATACTTTCGCGTTGACCACATACTGTCCTGGTTCGCGCAGAAGACGCAGGTCAGGTATAAAGCGCGGCACTCTCTCCATGTAGGCGCGGTATTCATCCCCATAGATGGAAAGCAGCCGCTCCTCCTCGCGCTTTATCGTGATTGGGTATATGATGGCAAACGCAGCGACGATAACCGCCGCGAGCGTCAGGTACTCCGTACAAAGGCCTACGCCGACCCCGCCGAGCAGGCTGAAAAAGTACAGCGGGTTGCGGCACATTGAGTAGGGGCCTGATGTTATAAGTTTGTCCGTCTTATATCCAGCGATATAGAGAGCGCACCAGAGACGGCCCACTGTGGCCGCTCCGACCAATACGCAGCCTACAAGCATCATCACGCCCGGTATCGCAGGGTACGTCCATTCAAGAGCGTTGTTAGAAAATGCAAAAACAAGGATAAAAGCTACTGCAAGCATCTGCGATAGCTTCGTCCTGTAACGTTCAACAAATTCCATCATTTTTTCGTCACGCTTCTTTCAAATAGTTTTCAAATTCGTTTTAGGATAGCACGAAATGTAAGATAAGCGAAAGAAAACATCTTGTGTCAACGTAACGATATTGTAACAGTTTGCCGTGCCTTGGGCGGCGGCTAAATTCCGAGCAGCCGCCTTGCGTTGCCGCCGAGTATCAGCTCTTTTTCCCCGGCGCTTATGTCCAGGCTGTCGATGAATTCGAGCTCATGCAGCGGCAAATGCCACGGGAAGTCGCTGCCGAAGAGTATCTTGTCCGCGCCGTGAGCGCGTATCATCTTTTCCATCGTTGCTTTATCGATCCACGGGTCGGCGGTGTAGGCCGTGTCGAAATACAAATCGGCCTTGCCCGCAAGCAGTTCCATGACTTCGTCCTGGATGTGCAGGCCGCCCATGTGCGCGGCGACGATCTTGATGCCAGGGAAACTTTCCAGAATGTGCAACAGCATCCGAGGCGAGCAGCGCTCCTCGTCGCGGTAGGTGGCGTCCCATCCCGCGTGGAAGACGACGACGAGGTTCAGCGCGCGGATAAGGTCGTACATCGGCATCGCGCTTTCGAGGTCGGCGTCGACGCGCTGGAGGGCTGGGTGGAATTTTACTCCACGGAGTCCTTCGTCGGAAATCTTCCAGATGTATTCAAGGGCCGTTACAGAGCCGGGAACGACGGAGCCGAAGGAAACGAACGGGTCTTTATCAGTCTCCTTTGCAAATTCCAGCACATGCTGGTGCTGGCTTTCCTTCGTGGCGATGTGGAGCAGTACGCTCTTGTCGATTCCGGCGCCTTTCATCGCGGCGCGCAGATCTGCGACGGCGGCCTCGGATGAATACGGCACGCCGCTTTGTTCGTGGAGTTTCAGCATCGCTGGATGCGCAAGCTTATCGGGAAACACGTGAGTATGAAAATCTATAATCATGCAAAAAACTATACCACGTTTTCGCAATTACGGCACAGGCGGGCCGCAATTTTTTGCGCCGCTGTTGTAATATAATGCGGTTGGCATACAACGGAATGTTTGGAGGTATCGACGTGGAGATAATAGCGGCTTTATTGCTGGACACGATTTACGGGGACCCGTGCTGCGTCCCGCATCCGGTCGCCGGCATCGGGCGGCTCATCGTCTTCTATGAAAAGATATTATACGCGCGCGAAGGCGCAAAAGCTCGTGGCGCTCTGCTCTGCGCCGCCGTTCTCGTCACAGTCGGCGCGGCCGTCTGGCTGCTGCTGTCGCTCGCGGCGTCTATCAATACATGGGTCTACGCCACCGTGAACATCTATCTGCTCTACGTGGCGATAGCCTTCAAGTCTTTGAAAAAAGAATCCGCGCCCGTCGCGTTTCTTCTCGCTTCCGGCGACCTCGACGGGGCGCGCCGCCAGGTCGGGCGCATCGTCGGACGCGATACGGAGCTGCTGTCCGAGAGCGGCGTCGTGCGCGCGACGGTTGAGACGATAGCGGAAAGCTACGTCGACGGCATAGTATCCGTGCTTTTCTACATGGCGCTCGGCTCGCTCTGCGGGCAGGCGGCGCTTTTCGCGTGGCTCTTCAAGGCCGCGAGTACGATGGATTCGATGATAGGTTACGACGACGAACGCTATCACGATTTCGGATGGGCCGCGGCGAAGCTCGACGACGTCCTTAACTTCATCCCCGCGCGCATCGGCGGGGTCGTGGCGATTGCGGCAGGGGCTCTCTGCGGCATGGATTACAGGCACGCGTGGCGCGTATTCCGGCGCGACAGGCTGAACCACAAAAGCCCGAACAGCGCACACGGCGAGAGCGTATTCGCGGGGCTGCTCGGGATACAGCTCGGCGGCGGGGCCTTCTACGGAGGCGAATTCGAGCCGCGCCCGACGCTCGGCGACGACCTGCACGAGCCCAAGCCGAACGACATCTTACGCGCGCACAACATCCTGAATGTATCTGTGGCTCTCTGCGCCCTCATCATATTCGTAATTCTGGAGGCGTCTACCATTAGAGAGCTGTACTACACCGTCTTAGCCATCGATTACGCGATGACGGTGATTTGCGGTTTTTTTGAAATGCTCTATAGAGGTGGCTAAACAGATGGCGAACGATATTATATTCCGCTCGCACGGGGCGAACCCCGAAAAGCTCTATGAGCTTGCCGGCATACCGAAGCCGGGAAAGATATACGACTTCAGCACCAACACCAACGCAGTGCCGCAGCGCGAGGGCTTCGTCCCAGACCTGCGCGCCGCGCTCGAGGACTATCCCGACGGAGACTGCGCCGCGCTGCGGGCGGCGCTCGCCGGAGAGTTCGGCGTGCCCGCGGAGAACATCTTAGTTTCGAGCGGTTCCAACGAAGCCATCTATATAATAGCTTCCTATACGGCGGCGCGCGAAAACCTGATACTCCAGCCCGTTTACGGCGAATACCGCACTGCGCTCGCAGGCTACGGCGCGCGGACGCAGAATATATTTTCGCTCGCGGAGGCCGAGGGCGCGCGCAGCGCGGCGGTCTGGCTATGCAACCCGTGCAACCCCACTGGCGCGCTGATTCTCGGCGCGGAGCTCAACGCCGCGGCGGAGCGCAACCCGGAAACGCTCTTCATAATCGACGAGGCGTACTGCGACTTCGTCTGGACGGAAGAACTTTCGCGCGGCGTCAAAATTTTGCCGAACGTCGTGCGACTGCGCTCCCTCACTAAAATTTACGACTTATGCGGCGCGCGCATCGGAGCGCTCATAGCGCACGAAGCCGCAATCGAAAAGATAAAAGCGCGCCAACCGGAGTGGAGCGTCGGCGGCCTCGCGCAGCAGGCGGCGCTCTGGCGCATTGGAGACGGGACGCTCAAGGCGCGGACACGCGAATACTACGCGCGTGAAATCCCGCGGCTGACCGCAGCTTTGCGCGAAGCGGGCTTCGCAGTGCGCCCGACTTGCGCTAACTTCTTCCTCATAAAGACGCCGGACGACGAGGACTTCATACGCTTCATGCTAGAGCGCGGCATAGTCGTCCGCCACACGCGGAACTTCGCTGGGCTTGACGGCAGATTCGTGCGTATAGCGGCGCGGACGAAAGACGAGGACGATCTGTTCGTCGAAGCGGCGCGCGAATACGCGGCGCGCGGCGCAAAATAGCGTGCGGATGCAAACTGCGCGGCGGCTTCACCATCTGTGTGTGGCCGCCGTTTTTTATACGATGCGCGCGCTCGTTTTTGACTTTTTTATAGGCCGCGGGGATAATACGTACAGTACCTGCAAAGGGGGACGACGTTGTGAAGCTTTCCGGAATTTTCACAGGCAAGGGAATTTTAGCCGCGGCGGCAGCGCTGCTTATAGTGGGCACGTCTGCGGCGATTTATCTTAAAGAGAGGCCTGACACCTCGCACGTGCGCGCGTCGGGCACGGTCGAAGCGACGCAGGTTCAGCTCGCGCCGCTTGTGGGCGGGCGCATCGTCGAGCTCGCGATTGAGGCGTCCGACAAGGTAGAGAAGGGGCAGTTCGTAGCGCGGCTCTCGATGGACGGCGCCGACGACGACCTGCGCATGGCGAAACAGGCGCTAGCCGCGGCGCGCGCTCAGCTTGCGGAGCTGCGTAGCGGCTTCCGCAAAGAGGATATAGCGCGCGCGAAGGCCGAGGTCGCGGCTCGGCGCGCGCAGTACGAACAGGCGAAGCGCGACGAGGAACGCTTCGCGGCTCTCGCGGCAGACGGCGTCGTCGCCGCGCGCGACGCGGAGCTCGCCGCGGAGCAGTCGAAAGCTTCATATAATGTAATGAAGGCCGCGGCGGAGCAGCTGCGCCTGCTGGAAAACGGCCCTAGAGCCGAGCAGATAGCCGCTGCGGCGGCGAACGCAGCGCGCGCGGAGGCCGCCTGCGAGAAGGCTAAGACGCTAGTGGGCTACAAGACGCTCTATTCCCCGGCCGCGGGCACCGTGTTGACGAAAAATTATGAAGAGGGCGACGTGATTGCCGCCGGCGCGCCAATCGCTACGCTCGGCGATCTGACTGACTGCTGGGTGAAGCTCTACATCCCGTCGACTCAGCTCTCGCTCGTCAAGCTCGGCGCGAAATGCAGCGTTTCCGTAGATCCGTTCCCAAATAAATCCTTCGAGGCGACCGTCACGGAAATCAGCCAGCAGGCCGAGTACAACCCGCGTATGTCGCTGACGCAGAGCGAGCGCGCTAACATGGTGTTTTGGATAAAAGTTTCGATCAAGAACACAGAGGGCGTCATAAAGCCCGGAATGCCGGCGGACGTTACGATATTATGACGGATGCGGCGAGCGTCCTCTCCTACCATAACGTTACGAAGAGCTTTGGGGCGGCGCGCGCTCTCGACGGCGTGGAGCTCGATATAAAGCGAGGCGAGATTTTCGGCTTCATCGGCCCCGACGGCGCTGGCAAGACGACGATGATGCGCATGGCGATGGGCATCATCAACCCGGACGAGGGCGAATGCCTGCTGCTCGGCTCGACGGACAGGCGCGCGGCGCGCGTGCGCGCGGGCTACGTGCCGCAGCTTTTCAGCCTTTACACGAATATGAGCGTCATGGAGAATATACGGCTTTTCGGCTCGCTCTACGGCAAGCCGGAAAAGGCGGTCGAGGAGCGCGCGGAGTTCATCTTGTCGCGCGTCGGCCTCTGGGGCTTCCGCGACAGGTTCGCGGGAAATTTGTCGGGCGGCATGAAGCAGAAGCTCGCGCTCGCGATAGGGCTGCTGAACACGCCCGAGATACTGCTGCTCGACGAGCCGACGACGGGCGTAGACCCCGTGGCGCGGCGCGAATTCTGGGCGCTGCTCTACCAGTTCAACCACGAGGGGCTGACGATAGCGGTCAGCACGCCCTATATGGACGAGGCGGAGCTCTGCACGCGCAAGCTGTTTTTGAACGGCGGGCGCATTTTGGACATAGGCACGACGGGCGAGCTGCTCTCGCGCTATCCGTACAAGATTATGAGCCTCGCGACGGGCGCGCGCGAGGCGGGCGCGTGGCTCTCGAGGCGCGCGCACATCGTGGACGCGAATATGTTCGGCTCGAAGTACCACGTCGTCACGGACGACGCGCAGGGCGCGCGCGATTCCGCGGCGGCGGCCTTCCGCGAACACGGCGCGGAAATGCCGGAGATGCGCGAAATCGAGCCGGGGCTCGAAGATTTGTTCGTGGCCTTCGCGGGAAGGAGCGCGGCGCAATGCCCCCGGTAGTCGTACAGACGGAGCACCTTACGAAGAAGTTCGGCTCATTCACCGCCGTCGACGACATCAACATGTCGATTGAGGAGGGGCAGGTCTACGGCTTCCTCGGCCCTAACGGCGCTGGGAAGTCCACGACGATACGGATGCTCTGCGGCCTGCTGGCCCCGACCTCGGGGCGCGGCCTCGTCCTCGGAATGGACCTCGCCTCGAACGGGCAGAAGCTCAAGGAGAAAATCGGCTACATGTCGCAGAAGTTCTCGCTCTACCCCGAGCTTTCCGTCATCGAAAATCTCAACCTATATTCCGGCCTCTACGGCCTGCGCGGCGCGGAGAAGAAAAAGCGCATCGGCGAGATGCTCGAGCTCGCGGGGCTGACTGGGCGCGAAAACGAGCCGACGGCATCGCTCTCGGGCGGCTGGCGTCAGAGGCTCGCGCTCGGATGCGCGATACTGCACAGGCCGAAGATTCTGTTCCTCGACGAAGCGACGAGCGGCGTAGACCCGAAGGCGCGGCTGCTCTTCTGGGAGATAATCTACGACCTCGCGGCTAACGGCACGACGGTGATGGTGACGACGCACTTCATGGACGAGGCCGAGCACTGCAACAAGGTCGCATTCATATACTACGGGCGGCTCATCGCCGACGACTCGCCCGACAACCTAAAGCAGAAGCTGCCCGGCAGGCTTTACGAAATTTCATGCCCCGCGCCGATGGAGCTGCTCGCGAAGGTGCAGGAGGGCGCGGGCGGAGAATTCATCGACTCGTACTTCTTCGGCGACAAGGTGCATATTTTAGCGCCGGCCGGCCGCGAGCTGCGCGCAGAGGGGATTTTCGAGGGCTGCCGCGTCGCGCGCATAGAGCAGTCGATGGAGGACGTTTTCGTATATCTCGTGAAGTCGCACGCGCACGACGACCTCGGCGCGGGGCGCATATCGGGAATAGGAAGCGCGACCGCGGCGAACGCGAAGGCAGCGAAGGAGGAAGCGAAGAAATGAACTGGGACCGTATGCGCGCGCTGATCGTCAAGGAGTTCATCCAGGTCATGCGCGACAAGATAACGCTCGCGATAATCTTATTCATGCCGCTCGCGCAGCTTCTGATTTTCGGCTTCGCGATAAACACAGACATAAAGCACCTGAAGACGGTCGTCTTCGACCAGTCGCGCACGCAGGAGAGCCGCGAGATGATAAACAGCCTCACGGCGAGCAACTACTTCGACGTGATAAAGTTCGCCGCGAGCGTGCGCGAGGTCAATGAGAACGTCGAGTCGGGCCGCGCGAAGGTCGGCATCGTCTTCCCGCCGGACTACGCGCGCGACATACAGGGCGGGCGGCAGACCTCCGTGCAGGTCATCGTGGACGCGACGGACAACCTGAGCGCCTCGTCGGCGCTCTCGGCGGCGCAGACGATTGGGATGCTGAAGTCGCAGGAGATACTCGCGGAGAAATTTTCGCGCCTCGGCATCCGCGTGCCCGGGCAGGCGATAGACATGCGAATCCGCCTCTGGTACAACCCTGACTTCGTAACCTCGTGGTACATCGTGCCGGGCATCATGGGGCTGCTGCTGACGCTGACGCTCATATCGATGATGTCGATGGCGATTGTGCGCGAGAGCGAGCAGGGCACGCTCGAACAGCTGCTCGTGACGCCGATGAAGATATGGGAGCTGCTGACCGCGAAGATAATCCCCTACATCATCGTCGGCTACGTGCAGATATTCATATCGATAGTCATAGGGATTTTCGTATTCAACATGCCTTTCCTCGGGAGCATGACGCTCTTCTACGCGCTGACCTTCTTCTACGTCGTCGCGAGCCTCTCGCTCGGCATCATGATTTCCTGCTTCGCGCAGAACCAGACGCAGGCGCTCCAGATGTCCGTTTTCATCATACTGCCGAGCGTCCTGCTCTCGGGCTTCGTCTTCCCGCTCGAATCGATGCCCGCGGGCTTCCGCTACCTCGGCGAGTGCTTCCCGATAACCTATTACATAAATATCTCGCGCCAGATAATCCTCAAGGGCGGCGGCCTCGAATACGTGTGGCGCGACACGCTCGCGCTCGCGGCCTACATCGCCGTGATGTTCACGGCCTCGGTCGTGATGTTCAAACGCCGCTTCGTGCCGTAGGCGCGTGAAAGGAATGATAAAGATGCCGAAGATGAAAATTTTTATATCCGCGCTCGCCGCGCTGACGCTCGCCTGCGCGCCCTGCGCGGGGGCCGAAACGGCGGAAACCTCGCCCATCGTCGAAATCGACTATATAGAGGACGCGGCGCTCGCGAAGCTGCTTATCGCGGCGGGCGAGGAGAACCCGCAGATAGCCGCGGCGAAACAGCGCACCGAGGCGGCGCGCGCGAAGGTCGAGGCCGCCGCCGCGCGGCTCGGGCCGGACGTATTCGCGGGGCTCGGCGGCCTGTGGCAGGAGGACGGCGTGACACTGACTCCGAACGTATCCCTCGGCGCTATGACATTGCCCGCATCCGTCAATGTAATCGGCTCGAACACATACGCCGCCGCGATAGGGCTCTCGCAGGTCATATACGCGGGCGGCTCGCTGACGGCGCAGAAGGAGGCGGAGCGGCTCGCGCTCGGCGCCGCGCAGGCGCAGGAGCTGCGCACCGGGCAGGCGGTCGAAAACTCCGTCCGCCGCGCCTACTACGCGCTGCGTTCCGCGCAGGCCAAGGCGCGCGTCGCGCGCGAAGCTCTGTCGCTCGCGAAGGAACATCTCGCGCGCGCGGAGAAGCTCTTCAAGGCCGGAGTCGTCGCGAAGAACGACGTGCTGCGCGGCGGCGTAGCGGTCTCGGAGGCGGAGCTTTCGCTGATACGCGCGCAGAGCGGCGAGGCCAACGCGCTGACGGCGCTGCGCCGCGCGGTCGGAACGGAGCTGATTAAAGCCGAGCTAGAAGCGCCCGACATATTCGCGCAGAAATTATTCTCCGAGGACGGCGACAGCGAACTCGCGAAAATCCTGCCGCGCGTCCCGAGCGGAGACAACGCGGGCTCGGCGTTAGAAGCACGCGCCGAACTCAGGGCCTACGCGCTTTTAAGCAAGCAGGCGGAAAAGCTGGCCCGCGCCGCCCGGGGTAGGACGCTGCCGCAGATCCTCGGCGCGGCGGGGTACGTCGCTGCCGACGACAGCTTCTTCCCCGGCGACGGCGAGGCGGTCGCCGCGATAGGGATGTACTGGAACCTTTACGACGGCGGCGAAATGCGCGCGAAGACGCGCGAGGCCAAGGCAAAGGCGAAGGAGCTGCTCTTCCAGCTCGAGGATATGAAGAACGCCGTCCGCATGGAGGTCGTGCAGGCGGAGCAGAATTTAGCCTCGGCGCGCAGCCGTCTCGAAGTCGCGCTTCGCCAGACCGAGCAGGCGCGCGAGGACTACCGCATAGCCGTGCGACGTTACGAAGAAAACGTCGGCACCGCGCTTGAAGAATCAGACTCGCGAGTCGCGCTCGTCAACGCGCTCTCAGAAACCGCCACGGCGCTCTACGACATCAAGACCGCTGAAGCGGATCTGATTTACGCTGTCGGGAAATAGACGGGAACGCGGCGGCGCTGTTCCCGGCCACCACGTGCCGCGGCGATTGCAGGCGCGTATAACCTGATAAAAGCGGAGAGAAAGATGAAACATCACCCGGACATTGTCACGTTCAGCATGGAAAGATATCAGAAAGAGAGCTGGGAAGAGTACAACGACAGGCTGATAGCGCAGGCGTGGATTAAAGCCATGATAAACTCGAGAAAACACGCTTTCCGCGATAAGGCTGCCGAGATAGCCTTGACCCTCCTCCTCTTCGGAATTTTTCCCGCCTTGCTCATAGTTTGTGGATGGTGGGGAGCGTTGGCCTGCCTTCTCGTTATATTTGCCATCATCGCTCTGTTGTGTGCATGATTCGCGCTATGTAAAAGCTGCACCGGCGCAAAATCACCGCGGAGGAAATGTCCCGCGGCGGTCTATTATATTTTTACGTCCTTCATCGCAACGTTCTTCAAGTAACCGTAAGACTTCCGATACTCCTTTTTGGTCAGCGTCCGCGGATATGACGTCACGGCGAGCGGATGGCCAGAGAAGCCAGCATGGTATGGCTGGTGGACGTGCGTGAATGGATTTCCAGAGAATTCACAACGCGCTCGTGAAAATTTTGCTGCGGCGCGAGATTGCGTCGACTGGTGGATTTATTTTGAGAATCACCGTTTTCCCTCGCGTGCGAGAAGCTCAAGCGCACACGCGCCGCAGCCGCGCCTGCTAAGCTTCGTCAAGACACAGAAATCCTCGATGTAGATAAAACTCTCCGCCTCCCATCAGAGCATCAGCCCCGCGAACTCATCGCCGTCGTAAATCAGCTCGAATAGGTAATCCGCGCGCGTGAGCGCCTCGTCCTAGCGCTGCTCGTGGTACGGTATAAACTATCCGCGAGAAGTGCGCGTGCCGCGCGTACCGCTAGTCGCGTACATCCGTCAACCGCTCTAACCTCATGCCAATTCTCCTTTCGCCGCGCTTTTCTTGTACGCCTCGCCCCACGACTGCATCGCGTCAAGTACGGGGCGGAGGCTCATGCCGGTCTCGGTCAGCGTGTATTCGACGCGCGGCGGCACCTCGGCGTAGATGCGGCGTGTTAGCAGGCCGTCCTGCTCCATTGCGCGCAGGTTCGCGGTCAGCACTTTCTGCGAGATGCAGCCTACCGATTTGCGCAATTCGCCGAAGCGCTTCGTCCCGTCCAAAAGGTCGCGTATTATCAAAACTTTCCAGCGGTCACTGATGAGTGAAAGCGTCGTCTCAACCGGACATGCGGGAAGCGTTTTATTCAATTTTTCCGGTCTCCTTCATAATAGTATCTATTTAGTAACTACAGCACAAATTTGTGCTTACTTTATAAATTATCGCTACGGACATATTATAACCGCGTCGAGGGAAACGCAAGGGACTTCGGCGAAATTAAAAAACTTGGAGGAATTTATCATGAAAATCGCCGTTATATGCGCCAACGGGAAAGCGGGAAAACTTATCGTAGAGGAGGCGGCACGCCGCGGACACAAGGTGACGGCGGTCGTGCGCGGGGAGAACCGCAGCGCGGCGAAGAACGCGATAATCAGGGACGTGTTCGCCCTAACGGCGGACGACCTGAAAGGTTTCGACGCTGTTGTCGACGCATTCGGAGCGTGGACGGCCGAGGCCATGCCGCAGCACGTTACGTCTCTGCGCAAAATATGCGACGTTCTGAGCGGCTCGCCCACGCGTCTCTATGTTGTCGGCGGCGCGGGAAGTTTATACCTCGACGCGGAGCACAAGACGCGGCTGATGGACGCGCCGGGCTTCCCCGATATGTTCAAGCCGCTCGCCGCGAACATGGGCGCGGCGCTCGACGAGCTGCGCGGGCGCAAGGACGTGACGTGGACGTACATCTCCCCCGCCGCCGATTTCCGCGCCGACGGGGAGCGCACAGGCAAGTACAGGCTCTCTGGCGAGGAATTCGTGACGAACGCGAATGGCGAGAGCTTCATAAGCTACGCCGATTACGCCGCCGCGATGCTCAACGTTATCGAGAGCGGCAAGTACGCCGGCGAACGTATTTCGGTGTACGCAGAGTAACGGCGCGGCGGACTTACGGCGGCCTCGGAA
This sequence comes from uncultured Cloacibacillus sp., assembly GCA_900545755.1. Classification (GTDB taxonomy): domain Bacteria; phylum Synergistota; class Synergistia; order Synergistales; family Synergistaceae; genus Caccocola. Next base: position 14,610 of record URAG01000033.1, read on the forward strand.
CGCGGGCGAAACGGCGCGCGTTTTCGGGGCCGCCGCTTTTTGTGAAATTTTTCAAAATTTTCGTCCCGCAGCGCTGGCGGGCGGAGGCGCTGCCCGCTACAATAAAAGTGATAAGAAAGGGGTGTCGACGATGGATTATGAAGGACAGATATGTAAACCGCCGATGGAAATAGGCAGGTTCATGCTGCCTGTCGCTGTCGGCTGTTCCTATAACGCATGCCGCTTCTGCACGCTCTTCAAGCACCTGAAATTCCGCGAACTCCCTCTCGAAAAGGTCGAGGCGGAGCTGCTGCGAGTGAAGAACCTAGGCGGTACGCCGAAGAAAATTTTCCTCGGCGACGGCAACCCGTTCGGCCTGAGCACGGAGCGGCTGCTCTGCGTGCTTGAGCTGATTCACAAATATTTCCCAAACTGTTACGACATAAGCATGGACGCGACGGTGACGAACGTCTCGGAGAAGAGCGGCGAAGAGCTGCGCGCGCTGCACGGGAACGGCGTCAGCGAGCTGTACGTCGGCATCGAGTGCGGCACAGAGGACGTGCTGGAATTTATACAGAAGGATCACACAGTCGAAGAAGCGCGCGAGCAGATAGCGCGGCTCAAGGAGGCGGGGATTATATACAGCGCGCATATAATGTGCGGTACGGCGGGCGCGGGACGCGGAATCGAGAACGCGGAGAACACGGCGCGGTTCCTAAACGAGACCGGCCCGCATAGGATAGTCAACACGTCGCTCTTCATTCACCGCAGCGCGCCGTTGTACGCCGACATCGAGAGCGGGCGCTTCAAACCGGCGACTGAGCTCGAAAATATGCTTGAGGAGCGGAGGCTGCTCGAACTGCTGACGGTCCCAGTGGATTTCTACGACGGATTGCACGACTACATGGAGGTACGGACGAAGGGCCGTCTGCCTCAGGACCGCGAAAAGATGCTAGCGCGACTCGACATGGAGATAGAGCAGAAAAGGGAACGCGCAAAGATGTACGTCGTCTACGGGTCGTAATCGCGCAGCGCGCGACAATGGACGATGGAGCCGCGTCTGCCCGCCTGCCATGCGGCTTTGACGCTGCCCGTCTTTTTATGCGCGCGCATGGAATTTACGCCTTTTCAGCGTCGCCGGGCTTTTACGTTTTCTGACGATTTGTTACTGCTATATGCTATCATTGTTATAAATATATTCTCCATATTTTTTTGTACGCCGCGCCGCGGCGCAACGGAAGAGCAAAGGGGGGATCGCGATGACGTTAAAAAGAGAAGGCACTCTTTCGCAGCTCGTACTTGAAAGCATTCAGGAGTCCATCAGGGACGGTGAGTTCCGCCCCGGCGAGGCGCTGCCGTCGGAGCGCGAGCTTGCCGAGCGCTACGGGGTAGGCAAGTCGAGCATACGCGAGGCGGTGAAAATGCTTCAGGTTCTCGGCGTCGTCGAGACGGCGCAGGGACGCGGCACATACCTGCGCCGCTTCGTCGGTCCGCAGATATTGCGTCCCCTGATGCTCGATATGATGCTGCTGCGCACCAGCGCGGGCGAACTCTATGAATTCAGGCTCTTTTTCGACCGCGCGTATATTCGACTCGCCACAGAGAGGGCGACGGAGGATCAGAAGCGGCGCGCGCGCGAAGCTTTCGATGGCCTGAGCCGCGCGCAGCGCGAAGGACTTCAAGGCGCGGATAAGTTTGACCGCGACTTCCACCGCGCGATACTTGAGGCGACGGGCAACTCTTTTATTATTAAGACGGGACTCATGATAATGGAGCTTTGCCGGCCGCACATGGTAAGGAGCAGCCATACGCTGGACGAGACGGCGCTAGAAAACCACGGGAAGATTCTCGAAATCTTCTGCTCCGGCGATACTACGGAACTTGACGAGGCCGTCGAGAAGTCTCTTAGTATTTTCCGCCGCTCGCTCGACGATTCGATGAAGGAGTAGGGGCCGCGCCGGCGTCATGTTTACACGTCATTATGCTGCGCAAGGCGCGCCATTGTCCTTCCGGCGCGCAAATTGCGAGCCTCGGCGCCGCAGCATTGCCGTTTAAGAAGTAGCTAGCAAATTCCAGTTGTTTTTCCAGTGCGTTCAAGTGATAATTGTTTCGCACAGGAGGACGCGCAATGCTTTTTTATAAAAAACTCGCCTTAATCAAAGAAATAATTTCCGTCACAGGGGCGGCGCTTGCGCGCGAAGCAGGGCTCGCCCCATCTTGCGTTTGCCGCTATCTCTCGGCGAAGAACTCTCCGTTCCGCTACGGAGCGGCCGTAGCGCGGCTGTCGCGCGCCGCGGCCGCGCTAGCCCCGGGCGCGAAAGAGCTGGACGCGCTGCGCGCGGCCGCAGGCGCGCGCGCAGACGAAAAAACGGCAGAGGCCGTTGAAAGGTGGTTCAACGCCGCAGACTCCGGCCTGCGTGAAAAGAAACGCGCCGAGGCATCCGCCCCGGCAGTGCGCGTCGGCATAGCGGAAAAACTCTCCGCGCTGATGGAGGCCTTCGGCACGACGAACGCGGAGCTCGCGCGCTACGCGAACGTAGACGGATCATCCGTTTCGCGCTACCGCAGAGGAAAACGCAGCGTGCGCAGCGACGACCCGATATTGCGCAGTTTCTGCGTATACTTCGCCTTTTTATGCAAATCGCGCGGCGTGCCGCAAAACCTCGCCGGCGAGCTTAACGCCGGAGGCGCTGGAGACGACGAAGAGGCGCTAGCGGCGCGGCTTATGGAGTGGATATGCGAGGATTCCGCAAAGAGGCAATGGCTCTCCAGCGCGCTGCTTGAGGGCGCGGAGACGAGCGGAAACGCGAAAGAGGCGGCGGAAGCGTCCGGCGTAAGCTGCGTCGAAACGCGCGGACGCGTCTACGTAGGAACGGAAGGGGTCCTCGCCGCGGCTGCGGAGTTCGCGCGCGCTGCTAAAGAGGGCGGCAAGCCGCGCGACATATACCTTTACACATCTTACCTGAGTTCTTTCTCACGCGAACCGCGCTTCGCCGGAGCCTTCGCGGAGCTGATGCGCGGCATGATGGAACGCGGGCACAGAATCAAAAGCGTCCACAACATCGGTTTCGACACCGAAGAGATATTCGAGATGATAGAGACGTGGCTGCCGCTTTTCCTAACGGGGCAGGTCGAGGCGCGCTATCTCACGGCGCCCAACCGTTCTCTTTTCAGCGAATTCATGGGCGCGGCTGGAAACTGTTCCGTGCGCTTCGCGACGCTGCGCGGCGGTGCTGTGTCCCCGCGCGCCTTCTTATCAGAAAGCGGCGAGGAGGCGGCCTTCGTCCGAGAGCAGATCGAAGAGCTCGCCTCCTATTCGAAGCCGCTTGTAACTTTTTTCAGAAAAGAGGACGCCGAAAGGCTCTACTCCGACGCGGAGGACAGCCGCAAAGCCGACGGCGACGTGATAAAGCTCACGCGCCGCCCGACGCTTGAGTCTATGCCTGGAAATCTCGCCGCGCGCATATTTTCGCGAGTCGCGCCGTCGCGCAAGAGCTTCGAGCTGCTTATGCATATTTACTCGAAGCGGCGCGCAGGCTTTCTCGACTCGCTCGCGCACGTCGCCGTGACGGAGATTTTCCCGTTGCTGTCGACGGCGGACATAGCATCCGGCGCGGCGCGGCTTCCGTTGCCGTGGAGGGCTGGCTTCTCAGCCTCGTACACGCCAGAAGAATACGCCGCGCATATGGCGGCTCTCGACAGACTCGCATCAGAGCGAACGAACTACCGCGCGCTGCGCCGCGCATCGCCGCCGTTCTCAGCCGTCGACCTGATAGTGAAAGAGGGGGCGGCGGTCTACGTGATCAGAAACGACGGCGAGCCCTCGGCGGTCTCGTTCCTGAACTCGCAGGTCTGCTACCTGCTCGAACGGTACGTCAGGAAATTCATCAGATAGGACTTCACAAAAAACCGCGCCTTGCTCGTCCGGCACAGGCGCGGTTTTCTGTTTATCTGCTCCGCAGCACTTCGAGGTTGTGCTTGTATTCCGGCACCGCTTCCCATACGGCGGAGCCGAGTTCGCATGGAAACTCGGGGCAGAAGCCGCAGTGCGGGATCTGGTTTTCAAGCGCGCACTCACGTATCGCGCATTCGGCGCAGTTTATGCTTTTGACGCCGGGCGCGAGGCAGCCGGTGCAGCGCAGCCGCGACGGCAGGATGAATGAGCCCTGTCCCGCGCTTTCGAGGTGCGCCGCGATTTTCGCTAGAGCTTCGTTATCGCGGCGGGCGGTCGCGCGGCGCGCCTCGCATCCGTCGCAGTCCATTCCGCAGCAGCCCGTGTTCGCCATCTATTCCGTCTCCGCTTCTGGCGCGGCGGCGCTTACCACGCCGCTTCCGCGCACCTCGCAGCCTATCGTGGACAGCTCTGCGGCAAGCGCCGCGAGTCCCTCTTCGACCGAACGCCACTCCGTATCGAAGGCGCAGTCCACGAGGAACAGCGCCTCTTTCGTCGCGCCGCAGACGCTCGCGTCGCGCGTATCGCGGTAGTTCCAGAGCCAGCAGCAGATTTTTTCTTCGTCGGCGTAAACGACCTGGCGTGCGGCGCATTCTATAACGGCGTCCCCCGCGCCGAGCGGGTAAAATTCTTCGCCGTTTTCCGCATAACGCAGCGTGAGGCCGCCGCGCAGTTTTTCAACATCGTGCGCGCCCATCGGCAGGAGGTTCAGCGCCGAAACGCAGTCGTAGCAGTCCACGACGGGCGAGACTTCCCATATGTCCCCTTTGAAGACGCGGCGCAGCAGCGCTTCGAGCGATGAGCGGTATTTGCTCGGCTTGACGCCCATCGCGGAATATACCTCGCGCCAGCGTCGCACGTCTGGGTGCATCATCATAGTGTCGGCCGATATGCCTATGTCGCCGAGCCGCGCTTCGAGGCCCGCCTTCAGCGCGCGCACGTGCGCCGCGCCGCCCGCCTCTGCGACGTTCGCGCGCAGCCAGCCGATTTTCGCGTTCGGGAAGTTTTCGAGGATTTTCGGCTCTATCGAGATTTTCATTTTCTGCTCAAATCCTTTCCTGGAGGTCGTTATATCCGAGGCGCGCGCATATTTTATCCGCGAGCCAGCCGACGGCCCAGCCGGCGGCGCTGCCGGCTGCGAAGAGCGGCAGTATGTAGAGGCCGACGCGCCAGTCGCCCACTACGAACGATACGACGGCTACCTGCCCCACGTTGAAGGCCCACGCTCCGGCGACGCTGATCCACGGCAGAGAGAGCGCGCCGCGCCAGCGCCGCCAGAAAAACGCCATGACGGCGGTCGCGGCGAGGCCGCCAGCAAGGCCGCAGAAGAGCGCGAAAAGGTTTCCCGTCGCCAGCCACGCGAGCGATACGCGCAGCAGCGTGACGGCGAAGGCCTCGCGCGCGCCCATTAGGACGAGAGCCGCGAGCGAAAATACGTTCGCCGCGCCGAGCTTGATTCCGGGCGCGGGCATCGGAAGCGCGCCCTCCGCAATGTTTACCGCGAGGGCGCAAGCCGTAAGCAGAGCCGTGAGGACCAGCCGGCGCGTATTCATCAGCGGCTCACCGCATCCGTCTCTGCTTTCCCGCCGCCCGTCACGCGGACGACGACCCTGTGCGGCAGGCAGACGGAGCCTTCGCCGGGGCGCGAGATTTCGCCGTTCTTGACGCAAGTCTGGTCAGGGCAGTCCGCGGAGACGACGGCGGCGCGCCCTCCGCCTGCGCGCACGACGTTGAAGCCCCCGCCCGCGCGCACCGTAACTTCGCGCGGCTCGCCGTCAAGCGGGAAGCGCTCGACGACTTCGCCGTCTACGGCGATTTCAACCTCGGGCGACGAGAGCGCGTCCTTATAAACGAAGGCGAAGAGCGCGCAGATCGCGAACCCCGCCGCCGTTATCAGCGCCGCGGCGCGGTCGAGCCGCTTCATTCGCGCGCTCCTATAACGGAGAGCGCTAGGCTATCGTCCGTGAGGCGGAACATTTTTTCAACGGAAGGGGTTATCCTTACCTCTTCGCCCTCCGTCACCAGCACGGCCATGATTTCTCCGTGCCGCCTGAGAAATTCCGGCGCGCGGCGCGAGCCCATGACGAAGAGCGCCGTACAGAGCGCGTCGGCGCGCGCGGAGTCCGCGTCCACGACCGTGACGGACGCGAGGCCGGAGCGCGCCGGACGCCCCGTCGCCGGGTCCATTATATGATGGTAACGCACCCCGTCCTTTTCAAAATACCGCTCATACGGGCCGGAGGTGACTACGGACACATCTTCGGCCTCGATTATGCCAAAATACTCGCCGCGCGGCCTCTCCGGCTGCTGGAGCCCGGCGCGCCACGCCCCGCCGCGCGGCGACTCGCCGGCGAAGTCCAAGTTGCCGCCAAGGTCGATAAGCGCGCGGCGCGCTCCGTCCACCGCAAGCCGCTCTTTCAGGACGTCCGCGACGTACCCCTTCGCTATAGCTCCGAGGTCGAGCCTCATGCCGCGCGGCAGCCGCGCGAAATGCGCGCCGTTTTCGCTTCGCAGCTCTATTTGCGTCCAGTCGGTAAATTTTAGGGCTTCGGTTATTTCTTCATCGGACGGCACGCGCGCGTCGGGCGTGCCTATCTTCCACAGCGCCGTCACGCCGCCGAGCGCGGGGCTGAAAGCGCCGTCCGTTAGTCCGGCGATTGCGAGCGAGGTTTCTAGCAGCCCCGCCGTCCGCGCGTCTATACGCGTCCACTCGCCGCCCGCGGCGTTCAGCCGCGCTATGTCCGAAGTCGGGATATTGACAGAGAAGAGATTTTCAAGAGATTTTATAAGCTCGTCACACTTTTCAAGCTCTTCGTCCGCGCCGCGGAAATCGTAGAGCGAGATCCTGACGTATGTGCCGAGGCGGAATTCCTCGGAGACGGACGGCCCCGCGTCCACGCCGGAACGCGCGGCGAAAAGCGCAGCGGCGCAGACGAGCGCGGCGGCCGTGGCAAGCAGGAAAAACGCGCGCTTCTTCATAAAAATCCGCCTCCTTCGAGAAAAAATCGTCACGCGACAATTATATTACAAAGGCGGAGTCTTTCGCGCGCGGGCACGAAAAAGGCCGCGCGCCCGCAGAGGGCGGCGGCCCAGAAATTCAGTCGTTTGGGCGTCCGCTTCGCCATGTCTCGGGCGCGCCGGCTTTTATTTTTCATCTTCTCTAGCCGCGCGTTATCGCGAACATTGAAAGCGGTTCACACCTTACGCGTCCGCCGCGTTCCTTCGGCCGCGTTTCCATAAACGGCGGCACGACGAAAGCCTTTCTCCGCAAAGCCTCCGCCTCGCTCTCACCGCGGGGTACGGCAAACATCGAAAGATGCTCGCGCACGTTTCGCCCGAAGGCCAAGTCCACAACCTCTGACATAAGCCGGCGTATATCCTTCGCAGTCTCCGCCGACACTTCCCTTGCAAGCCGTTCAAAAGCCAGTGCCGCCATTTTTATTACCCCCTTACGGAAAATCTGTCGTTGTCCGTGATTATAGCGGCGGCTGGCGGCGCGTTCAATTTAAGTTTAATATCAATAATTTATTAAACGCAGCAATCAATGGCGTACGGTTATCAATAGAGCCGCCGTTCACGGCGCACAGAATAAAACGCCTCAACCGATAGAATACCGGAATATGAAAGCGGCAAAGCGGATTAAGTGCGGCGGCGGATAATCCGCTGAAAAACGAAAGGGCCGCCCTGCGGATGACTCGACGGGGCTGACCTGATTTTTCTGTTATGCAGTTTTTACGCTTCGGCGCAGAGCAGCTCTTCCGGTGCGCTCATGTCAACTCCCATAGTGCTGAGGAAGCGCTTCAGCGTCAGTATAGAAGTCTCGCTGCGGCGGAAGAGCGTAGACGAGACGACCGCCGAGGCCATGCCGCATGAAAGAAGGCCATAGAGTTCGCGGCTGTCTGCGGCGGCGCAGGCGGATGCGACAGGCACGCCGACCGCCGGGGCTATGAGCTTCACGAAATCCGCGTCGCATTGCTTCACACGCCCGCCGCGCTCCATACTGACAAGCAGCAGCTCGCCGGCGCCGAGCCACTCAGCCGCAAGCGCCCAGCCGTATGCGTCCATGCGCCCGGCCTGCGCGCCGCCCTCGGTGCAGACTTCCCAATAGCCGTCGCCGCGCCGCTGCGCGCATATCGCAACCGTGACGCCGTTACGGCCGAATACCTCCGCCGCCTCGCGCACGAGCCCCGGATTGCGCACGGCCGCGTCGCCGAGTACCACGCCGTCCGCCCCAGCTTCGCGCAGTGCGCCGAGCTCGCGCGGGCTGCCAGCGCATCCAGCCGTGACTGGAACGCAGAGTTCCGCCGACGCGCGCCGCACAACGTCCGCGAGGCCTTCGCCGCGCGCTGAAACGTCGATGAACATCACGCCGTCAGCGCCGGCGCGCGCGTACGCCGCGGCGCACTCGACCGGGTCGCTCGGGCCGCGCTTTCCGCAGTAGACCGGGCCTTCCTCAGCTATTCCGTTTATTACCTTCACGCATGGGATTATCTTTTTACCGAACATTTATATCACCTTTCCAGAATTTATCAAAAGTTTTAAGTTGCCATCCCGCGCCGTCGTTTCCGCGCGCCTTCCCGAATTCCGCGTTATTCCGTAAAGTTCCGATGGCTTCCGAATATCGTCCCGCCAAGCGCCGTCGCGCTCTTCTCGCGCGCAGGGCGCGGCGCGCCGCATAACGCGCGGCTGGGACGGCGATCCGCGCCGCAGTCCGTCATTTTATCTCTCCCCGTTTCGCCCGCGCGCGGACGCATCCCGCGCACCTCCGCAGAAGCACCGCGGAACGCGCGCAAAAACGCGCCGCGGCGGCGTCTTCATACAAGGCAAATGAAATGTGAAATTATCGTAAAAGGATGAGGGCTTTCGCCATGCTTCGCGCGCCCGTCCCTAGCGGGAGGCGTCACGGCATGGCCCGCAATGTCGCGGTTCGTTACGGAGATGGATGGCGTGGAGCGTGCGCTCCGCCTGTTTTTCGACTGAAGCCGGAATTTTGTAAAGCGTCTTCATCTTCGTCCATCCTCCCCAAGCATTGCTTTGCTCTATTAAAGTGCTAGCTTGATGATTTCCATCACGGGCCTTATAATATCACGGGTTTGTCATTTTTGCAAACGACGACGGAGGAATAAATATGAAAGACGAATTCAAGGCCGACGCGCTGATCTTCGACATTGACGGAGTGCTGCTCGACGTTACGAAATCCTTCCCCGAAGTTATACGGCGCTGCGTCGCGGACGGCTGGGAGAAATTCTGCGGCGGCGTGACGGACTGCGCGGGCTATGGGCCGGAACACGAGTGGGTGATGAAGCGCCACGGCAGCTTCAACGACGACTACGACCTCGCGTGGACTCTGCTCTCGATGGCCGCGGCGAGCGGCGAGAAGCTGCTGTCGCGCGCGCTGCCTTCGCCCGAGCGCCTCGCGGAGGAGCTCGCGGACTTCCGCGCGCCGCTCGTCGAGTGGGTGCTCGGCAAATACGGCGGCCTCGTGCCGCGCGGCGAGAGCCGCGCGATGTGCGCCGGGCTCTACGGCGGCGCGGACGGCCTCTACAAACTGGAGAAGCCTATGCTGGCACGCCGCTGGGACGAGCTGGGGCTGCCAGTCGCAATATATTCGGGGCGCAACGCATACGAGTGGGATCTCGCAAAAAAGACCCTCGGCTGGGAAGACTTTCCAGACGAACGCGTAATCCACAGCGACCACGGCATTCTGAAGCCTTCGCCCGAAGGGCTTGAAATCCTCTGCGAACGCATCGGCGCGTCGTCGCCCGTATTCTTCGGCGACACCGCGAGCGACATGAAGGCGCAGGCCGCATTCGGACGCGGGCGCTTCGCCGCGGTGGGCCGCCTGCTGCCCGAGGCGGAATACAGGTTCGACACGACGGAAGAGGCCGTCGCCGCTTTCTCGCCTAAACGAGCGTAAGAATCACGCTCGCACGTGAAAAAACGCTTGACAACGCCAATTTTTATAACTAGAATTTCTCGCGTGCAATATAGAGCTGATATTTCAGCGGAAGGAGGGCACGGGACATGACTAAGATATATAAGAGGCTTGACGATATTCATGTCGCGCGGTTCTCCTTTACCGGCGCGGGTCCTCTTCACGGGATCTGCGCGAAATCGGCTTGATTCTGAATACAAGATTTTCGGAATCGCATCCGCGTATTTGTCGTAGAAGCAGGGCTCGCAATTTGATGCGGGGCCTGCTTTTTTTATAGCTTTACAAAAATATTCACGGAAGGAATTGAGAGAACATGGAGAAACAGAACTACTTCCAGCCCGAGATCGAGTGCGCTTCGCGGGAACAGATCACGAAATGGCAGACCGAAGGCCTCATCCGCACGGTGAAGCACGCCTATGAAAACTCGGCCTACTACCGCAAAAAGATGGACGACCACGGCGTGAAACCCGAGGACATCAAGAGCCTCGCCGACATCACGAAGCTGCCTTTCATCTGTAAAGACGACCTGCGCGAAGCCTATCCATACGGGCTCCTCTGCATGCCGCTGCACGACTGCGTCCGCATCCAGTCCACCAGCGGAACGACTGGACGCCGCGTCATCGCCTTCTACACACAGCACGACATCGACCTCTGGGATGCGACCTGCGCGCGCGCGATAGTCGCCGCGGGCGGAACCCCCGACGACGTCGTACAGGTCTGCTACGGCTACGGCCTCTTCACGGGCGGCCATGGACTCAACGGCGGCTCCCATAAGCTCG
>URAG01000034.1 GCA_900545755.1 uncultured Cloacibacillus sp.
GATAAACGGCGAGATACACGAGGGTGACGAGGTCGAGATACTGCCAGCCGGGCACTCCTCGAAAATCCGCTCCCTCCAGGTACACAGCACGCCGGTACAGGTCGCGACGGCAGGACAGCGCACCGCGGCGAACCTCGCTGGAATTTCGCTCGAAGAGGTACACCGCGGCGACGTCGTAGCCGCGAAGGACTGCTTCACGCCGTCCTGCTGCCTCGACGCGCGCATAGAACTGCTCAAAGACGCTGAGCCTATCAAGCACTGGCAGCGCCTTCGCCTTCACGTCGGCACGGCGGACACGCTCGCGCGCATCTCGCTGCTCGACAAGGAGCTTGTACGCCCAGGCGAGACGGCGGCAGCGCAGCTGATAACAGAAGAGCCTGTCGTCACATCCATGAAAAGCTGCTTCATCCTGCGCACCTACAGCCCGCTTGTAACGGTCGCCGGAGGGCAGATATTGATGCCGGCGGGCGAACGTCCCAAGAGCAAGCACGAAAAGACGGCGCTGATAAAATTCCTCGACACCCTCGCCGCCGAGCCGCCGCTCCGCGACCGAATCCTCGCGCTCATAGACTACCGCGAAATCATCACGGCAGCGGAGGCCGCGCGCATGAACGAAATAACCGTGACGGAGCTTATGCGCGCGATATCGTCGTGCGAGGCGAAGGGCGAGATAGGCATAGCGCGCGGTGCAGACGCGACGCTGATTTCCGGAGACAAACTCAGTGAGCTCGCGGACACGCTGCGCATCGCGCTCGAAAAATTCCATAAGGAGCACCCGGAGCGCAAGGGAATGCCATGCGACGAATGCGCGAAGTCGATAGCGGACGGCGACGCAAAATTCGCGCGCGAGCTGCTCGCTCTGTTCGCAAAACGTGAAATTATAAAATTCGAGGACGACCGCGCGGCTCTGCCGGAGTTCGAGCCATTCGACGAGGACGCCTTCGCCTCCGACGTTGCGGCCCTGAAGGATTTTGCGCTCAAAAAAGACTTCTCGATGCCGGCGCTCGACGAAGCGCAGGCGGCGCTTGGCTATTCGCCCGAACAAATGAAGCGCATCATTTCATACCTGCGCGAGCGCAAGGGCGTCGCGCTGGTAACTGGAGGCTTCCTGCTCTTCCCCGAAATTGAGGCGGCCTTCATGGAAAAACTTTCGTCGATCAAGGGCGACATAACGCTTGCCGCCGTGCGAGACGCGACTGGCAGCAGCAGGAAATACGCGCTCCCGTTGCTTGAATACTTCGACAGCAAAGGCGTGACGCGAAGGGTTGGAGATAAGCGGATTTTAATGAAAAAATAATAAGTTACGGTACACACCACAAAACGACCTCTGGTTCATATAAAAGTTGCACATTTAAACAATTTGATGTACAATCGACAGAGATCATCGTGGAGGTGAATTGTGTGCCCAATACGATAGAATCAATCCGCGAGATAATATCTCTCCATAAAGGGTCGAGGATCTCGTACCGTGCGACGAATGGGAGACGCAAGATAGAGGAACGCTCAGGCGTTATACAGGAAATCTATCCCAGCCTGTTCACGGTATTCATAGAGTCCCAACAAAGCACAGTCTCGTTCAGCTACTCGGATCTTCTTACAAAAGAGGTAGAGCTGCAGTTGGAACCAAGCGGAGAGAATCTCTTCTGAGCTTCTTGCCAGAACGAAGCCCCGGCTCAAGCGCCGGGGCTTTTTGATATCCCCACAGGAAAGGCGGACGCGCGCATGGTTGACACAATACATTGTCCAATAAAAATAAATCTCATATTAAGAGTCTATTCTAAGCTTCCAAACGGCTATCACGAAATATACTCCCTATTTTGGCAGAAAACGGCGGTAGAGAGGTTGACAATTCATCCTAAATACGATGAAATTATAGGAGATTCTCTTAACATAAAGGGAATGAAAATAGACGGTGAAAATCTCGTTACGAAGGCTCTCGCCGCCGCGAGGAGGCACAAAAGCATACCGCCGCTCGAGCTGACGCTTGAGAAATTTTTCCCGGCAGGGAGCGGGATAGGCGCTGGAAGCGGAAACGCGGGTGCGTTGCTTAGGTTGCTAGCCGCCGAGTATGGTGCGCACCCTGATGCTGAAGAAACCGCAAGGCTCGGGGCCGATGTGGCGTTCCTCGCATCTGAAAACATCATGGCGGAGGCGCGCGGCATTGGAGAAAAGATGACGCCCTTTACGCCGCCTTTCGATTTTCGTTGGCTTCTTGTGTTCCCCAAATGGAGCTCAGGGACGAGGGAGGCCTATGCAAAACTCGACGCTCTACGCGAGGCGCGAAGCGCGACGCACAGAGCCGACGAAGCGGCGGATATGCAAAAGATCGAGGCTCTTGCGTGTGGAGAGCGGGTTGGGCTGCTGCCGAACGATTTCTACGAAGTTTCGGCGGAGGAGCACGCGGAATACGCCGCCGCCGGGAAAGCGGCGAAAGCGTCGGGTGCCCGCGGCTGGGGGCTATGCGGGAGCGGCAGCGCGTTCTTTGCGCTATACGCAAATGCCGGAGAAACGGCGACGCAGGCTGCGCGAACCTTTGAAAAAATGGACTGGGTGCTTAAAACATACATTGTGGAGTGATTTCTATGAGAGGTCAAAGAACTGAGCGGCTCGTCAGGCTCGCCGCGAAATTTATGATGTGTCCGTCAAAGCTCGTTTCTCTGACGGACCTCGCCACTAAATTCAACGTCTCCAAAACCGTCATCAGCGACGATGTTGAGGTAATAAATTCCGCTATGGAGGCCGAGGGCTTTGGGCAGATGCTCGTCGACCGCGGGCGCAGCGGCGGCGCGCGTTTTATCCCCGTCTGCACGCCAGAGTACCGTCGCTCCTTTCTAACCGAGATCGCAGAAAAGCTTGCCGACCCCGAACGCAACCTTCCCGGCGGTCTGATTTATTACAGCGACTTGATATTCAACCCTGAGTCGGCGATTATGCTCGGCTACTGCATGGCGTCGCTATTTACCGACAGCGAGCCCGACGTCGTTATGACGTCGGAGGTCAAGGGAATACCGATAGCGATGTTCGCAGCCTACGCGCTCGGCGTACCGCTCGCCGTATGCCGTTTCCGTAACCGGCCGAGCGACGGAGCAGCGGTCGGCGTACACTACCCAACCGCAAGCGGCGACGTAAAGACTATGTACATCGGCACTCGCCAAATGAAGCGCGGCGGGCGCGTGCTGATAATAGACGACTTTATGCGGGGCGGAAGTACGGCCTCTGGCATGCTGCTCATGACGAAACAGTTCGACGCCGAGGTGGCTGGCATAGGCGTCTTCATAGCCTACGACGAGCCGAAGGAAAAAGCCGTGCCGCAGTACCGCTCGTTGCTGACGCTGCGCCACGACGCGGACGGAGAACAGCGCCTGACAGTGACGCCTGAGACGGCGCGCTGAGTTTTTCCAGCAAAGCTGCAAAAAGTATTTGACGTTTCGCGAAAAATGTCGTAGAATCCTCTCTTGTGGAAGGAAGGTGACTCCGCCATGAGCATTAAGGTAAATCTCGACGATTGCATTGGATGTGGCGTGTGCGCCGAACTTTGTCCGCAGAACTTTAAGCTGGACGAGATAGAGGGTAAAAGTCTTGTAATATCTCAGGACGTTACACCCTTGACGAAAGAGGCGGCGGATAGCTGCCCGGTATCGGCGATAGAAGTTTTATAGCGGATCACAACATAGGAGGGCCCATAGCTCAATTGGTTAGAGCTCCCGGCTCATAACCGGATGGTTTCAGGTTCGATTCCTGATGGGCCCACCACCTTTAAGAATAAAGACGCCTATATTTTTGTAGGCGTCTTTTTTATTGCTGGATGCCTCAAACTATTTTTGCGTTTTTGCAACGGATATCTCGCCGATTCCTTATATTATCAATTAAATTTACAACGACAACAGCGGCGGCGTACCTGGCGTGCCTCAGCCGCCAGCGTCGTCAAATCATGCAATGCGACGGAGTTTGAACTGTTGAATTACGCGAAAGCAGGTAAAGCGCCGCAGACGTCTGGAACGATACAACATGCCGCCGTTTCGCTTTGAAGCTCGACGGCTACACGTCCGCCACCGTCTTTTCATGCGGCGTCTATCTGTCAATCATGGGAATGGGAAAAAGCTCGTTTACCCGCGTGCAAGCAGCGTTATAACCGCAGTTTCGAGGGCGTTCCAGCCTGCGCCGCGGCCGCTTCTTTCTTCGATGCTGATGCGCAGGAGGTCGGCTGTGAAGTCTGTAAGCGCGGCGCGTCCGTAGCGGCGCGCCGCCTGCTGCGCCATGCGCCAAGCGTAGTCTTTCGCGCCGCGGGCGCCGCCTACCGCCGCGCCCGCGGCGCCGAGGCTCGCGTACCATGCGAGGCGCATTCTGTTGTGGATCGGGGTTATCGATGGTATTAAGTCGGCAGACGACGACATCGCGCGCAGGCTTTTTATGACGCCCACGGCATCGCCCGTGCATAGGCCGTCGAGCAGCCGCAGGAGGTTGCGGTTGCCGTCATCTAGGCACATCTGGCGCACGTCGGCTGCGTCTATGGCGCCGTTTTTTTTCAGGAACTTAAGGCTTTTGAGCTGCGCGCGTATCTCTTCGGGGTCGTCGAGAAGCTCTACGACCATCGCGGCGCCCTGCGCCGTGAGCGGCACGCCGAGCTCTTTGGCGAGGCGCGTCACCCATAACTGCCGTTCGCGGGGCCAGCGCGGAAATTCCGCCGGCTTGACGACGCGGCATTTCGCGAGCACGTCCTTCGGGATGAATTTTGAGGGCTGCGTCTTCGCGTCGCTTTCGTAGACGAGCAAGAGTATAACGTCGGAGGCCTGTTCCACGACGGAGGCGAGCTTCGCGGGGAACGGCCCCATCGTGAAGGCCGATTCCACTACGACGAAGCGTTTTTCATCAAAAAGGCCGCCGGTCATGTTGTCGGAGAGAAGGGAGTTCCACTCCCCTCCCTCCTGCTTCCCGGCGGCCGTGTATCCTTCTTTTTCAAGCGCCGCAGCGGTCTCCTCCAGCAGCCGTCTCTGGGCCGTTCCCGACGCGGCTATCAGGAGGAGCTGCGGCATCAGCCCTTCACCACTATGTTGACGAGCTTGCCTGGGACGGCTATCGTCTTGACTATTTCCTTGCCTTCGACGCGTTTCTTCGTCTCTTCGCGGCCCATGACCTCGGCAAGGAGGTCTTCTTTCGAGAGGCCGGCTGGGACGGTGAACTGCTCGCGCACCTTGCCGTTTATCTGGAGCACTATCGTGACGCTGTCCTCGACGAGTGCGGTCTGGTCCACATCGAACCACTTGTGGACGGAGAGGAAGCTGTCGTTGCCGAGCATGTGCCATAGCTCCTCGGTGATGTGCGGCGCGAAAGGCGAGAGGCAGCAAAGCAGCGTTTCGACGCCTTCGCGTTTAACGCTCCAGCCCTTTTCGTCGGAGGGTGTGTAAGCGATGAGCGCGTTCGCAAGCTCCATGAGGCGCGCGACTGCCGTGTTGAACTGGCGCTCGTCGCGGATGTCCTTCGTTACGCGGTCGAGCGTGCTGTGGATGACGCGCTTCATGTCGCGCTCTTCTTTTTGCGTGATGTCTTTCATTGGGACAGGCTCGGGCGAGGCTGCCTTAAGCTGGTCGAGGCTGCCCTCGACGAGACGCCAGACACGGCCGAGGAACCTGTTCGCGCCTTCTACGCCGCGTTCCGACCAGTCGAGGTCTTTCTCCGGCGGCGCGGCGAAGAGGATGAAGAGGCGCGCAGTGTCTGCTCCGTATTTTTTGATTATTTCGTCTGGGTCTACGTCGTTGCCGAGAGACTTCGACATTTTGGCCCCGTCTTTGATGACCATACCCTGGGTCAGCAGCCGCTTGAAGGGTTCGCGCACGTCCTTCGGCAGCAGGCCGAGGTCGGAGAGCACCTTCGTAAAGAATCTCGCGTAAATGAGGTGCAGGCAGGCGTGCTCGATGCCGCCGATGTACTGGTCGACCGGCATCCAGTACTTGGCCGCTTCGGGGTCGAAGGGTTTGTCGTCGCACCACGGCGAAGTGTAGCGGTCGAAGTACCACGATGAGCAGAAGAATGTGTCTATCGTGTCCGTCTCGCGGCGCGCAGGGCGTCCGCAAACTGGACAGGTCGTCTCGTACCAGTCGGGGCGCAGCGCGAGCGGGTTGCCGCCGTTCTCCGGCATCTCAATGTCGAGCGGGAGCTTGACAGGAAGCTGATCCTCCGGCACGGGGACTATGCCGCAGTGGTCGCAGTAGACCATCGGTATCGGCGTGCCCCAGTAGCGCTGGCGCGAGATGAGCCAGTCGCGCAGGCGGAACTGCACCTCGCGTCTGCCCTTGCCGTGCTCCTCGAACCAATCGGCGGCCTTCTTGATGGCCTCGGGCGTCGGGAGCCCGTCGAGGAAGCCGGAGTTGCAGGCTACGCCGTCGGCGGCGACGGCCGCCGGCATAGTTGCTCCGTCCGGCGCTTCGCCGTCCTCGGGGCGGACGACCGTGATGACGGGGATGTTGTATTTGCGCGCGAAGTCAAAGTCGCGCTGGTCGTGCGCCGGGACGCCCATGATCGCCCCGGTGCCGTAGTCGGTGAGGATATAGTCTGCAATCCAGATTGGCACCTTCTCGCCATTGACGGGGTTGATTGCGAAGAAGCCCGTGTCCATGCCCTGCTTGTCGGTGCCGACAGCCGTGCGCTCTATCGCGCTGCGGTTCGACATGCGCTTCGCAAAGTCGAGCAGCTCTTCGGCCTTTTTGCCGCCGATACGTTTTGCGAACTCCTCGACATAAGGATGCTCGGCCGCCATAGCGACGAAGGTGACGCCGAATATCGTGTCGATGCGCGTCGTGAAGGCTTCAAGCTTGAGCTCGGTGTCCGCTATCTCCATTTCGAAATGGACGCCTTCGGAGCGGCCTATCCAGTTCGCTGCATGGTGACGACGCGCTCAGGCCAGCCCTTGAGCTCGTCGAGGCAGTCTACGAGTTCCTGCGCGTAGTCCGTGATACGGATGAACCACTGGTCGAGGCCGCGCTTCGTGACCGGCGTGCCGCATCTCCAGCATACGCCGTCGCCGACGACCTGCTCGTTCGCGAGCACCGTCTGGCACTTCTCGCACCAGTTGACTGGCGCGTGCTTGCGGTAGACGAGCCCCTTCTTATAGAACTGGAGGAAGAGCCACTGGTTCCAGCGGTAGTATCTCTCGCTGCACGTCTCGACGCGCCGCCGCCAGTCGTAGCTGTAACCCGCGTGCTTGAGCTGCTGCGTCATGTGCTCTATGTTGCTCCACGTCCAGTCGGATGGCGCCGTCTTGTGCTTTATGGCCGCGTTCTCGGCCGGCATTCCGAAAGAGTCGAAGCCCATCGGGTAGAGGACGTTCTTCCCGTTCATGCGCTGGAAGCGCGCCATGAGGTCGCCTATCGTGTAGTTGCGCAGGTGTCCCATGTGGAGCGCGCCGCTCGGATAAGGGAACATTTCGAGGCAGTAAAATTTCTCCTTCGACGGGTCGGCCTCTACCTCGAAAATTTTCGAGTCGGCCCACTCTTTCTGCCATTTCGGCTCGATGGAGGCAAAATCGTACGGCATCTATATCTCTCCTTCATACGAAGAATTTTCTCATACATCATGTAATTATATACACAGCGCAAAGGCAGGTCAAACGCGCGGCGCGGCGCTACTGCCGGGGGAAGTGCGGAAAATCGGCTGCGGAATTTCAAATCCGCGCTCCGTCCGACGCGCCGAGGCATTGACTGAGCGCGGGGCGTCTTGACGCGGCGAAGACGCAGGTTTATACGCTTCGCGTAGATTTATCTTATTTTCATCTAAGCTCCAAATGCTTCTGCAAATTTACTGCGCTCGCCGCCAATCAACGAGCGCTCCCGGCTTGCGCGCACGCGCATGAAAAAACGCCGCATCCGTAACAAACGCGGCGTTTCGTAAATTTTATGCTGAGGCGGCCAACCGGCGTGCCGTAGACGAGTTTCAACTTTTTTCTTCTTCGCTGATGTTTTTCAGCACGAAAGCTGCCCAAAGCTCGAAGGCGTCTTTGAAGTTCCACGGGTCCTTGCCTGTCAGCGCGCGTATTTTTTTCAACCTGTACTGGAGGCTGTTGCGATGCATCGAGAGGCGCTCCGCAACCTCGCCGCTCGCGAACGGCGACTCGCACCAACCGAGGAATGTGTCGCGCATCTCGTCGTAGTCGCTGCGTCCTTCGAGCCCCGCAAGCGTCCTGTGCGCGAACTCCTCGCGCTTGCCGACTGGCAGCATGTCCAGCAGGGCCTCGCTCGTGAGGCTGCGCGCCGATATGACGCCCTCCATCTTGAGCAGGCCGCCGAGGCGCATCGCGTCGCGCGCCGAGCGCAGCGAAATCGCAAGGCCGTTCATGTCGTTCGCAGGGAAGCCGACGGCGACGTCGGCCGTTATACCCTTCACCTCAAGGTTATCGACGAAGCTCTTCGCCGTGATTTCTATGCTCTGAATCACGTCGTCGTTCGTCCCGGGCCTGTTCGGCGTGACGAAGACCGTAACGCGGCGGTTGCGCTGCGGGCAGACGACGTTGCGCGGATGAGAGAAGGCGGAGCGCAGCTCGCGCACCATGATCTGATATGCATTCTCGCTCGAATCATCTTTCCACGACTTCATCTCGGCTATGATGACGTTTTTGCAGCGGGAAAGGGTAACGCCGAGCTCCTTACCCTGGAGGTTGATAAGCTCGCCCATGCCCTGCGAACCGTCGTATGAGGCGACGTTCTCGACGAGGTCGCGCAGCGCGCGCTCGCGTATGAGGTTCGATTCGAGGAAGGCCTGCTCGCGCAGCATAATCTCGGCCTGCTTCTGGACGAGAAGGCCGAAACGCTCGACCTCCTCCGGGATGCCGGCTATGGAGACGGAGCCTATGACCTTTCCGAAAAACTGTATCGGCAGAGTGTAGCCGGGATAGACGCCCGGCATCTTCTTCGCCTCCTCGCGTCCAGTAACGCTCGGCTTGTTTTCCTGCATAACCTTTACGGAAGGTTCGTGGAATGTTCCGACCCTCTTCCTGACGTTGCAGCCTATAATGATCCCGTTTTCGTCCGTGACGAGCACGCCGCGTCCGATGACTTCGCTGGTGCTTTCCGCTATCCTTTGCGCCATCTTTTTAAACATAGAAAACACTCCCGGGATTTTATTCAAGAGCATAGTTCGATAATTATTATACATTACATTTATGTTCTTAGGAATAATGTATTTTGCAGCGAGAAAAGAGTAAAATGTGAATAAAGAAACAAACGGTTTCGTGCCAGTTTGTTTCTCGCGCAAAACAATGTACCGTTCGCTATTTCAACACAACAAAAGGAGGAATGCAGCATGCGTTTGGAATTGCATAAGGTCCATATCAAAGGCCTTGCTTTTGCAGACACCACACATGTGAAGGACGGCGTTCTCTATGTGAACAAGGCCGAAGCCGAAGCCCTCATCGCTGAGGACAGAAACTTCAAAGAGGTCAGCATAGATTTCGCATGCCCCGGAGACAAGACGAGGATCATCCCCGTAAAGGATGCCGTCGAGCCCCGCGTCAAGATGGGAAAAGGCAACTACTTCCCCGGCTTCATGGCCCCGATGGGCAAGGCAGGAGAGGGCCAGACCCTTGTCCTTGACGGCGCCGCGGTAATCACCTGCGGCCCGATCGTCGCCTTCCAGGAAGGCTTCATCGACATGAGCGGCCCCGGCGCTCCCTACACGCCGTTCTCGGCCACTTACAACGTAGTTCTCTCCGTCGTCCCCGTCGACGACCTCGAGAAGCACCTCTACGAGACCTCGCTCCGCGAAGCCGGACTCAAGCTCGCCGTCTACCTCGCGAAGTGCGCTGACGAAAACGGCGCGACCGCCGACGAAGTCGCCGTATTTGAAAAAGGCGACACATTCGAAGAGAGCCAGAAGTACCCCGATCTTCCGAAGGTCATCTACGTCTGCATGAATATCACGCAGGGGCTTCTCCACGACACATACCTTTACGCGGCCGACCTCCGTCCTTCGCTGCCGACGCTCATTCACCCGAACGAAGTGCTCGACGGCGCTATGGTCTCCGGAAACTGCGTCTCCGGCTGCGACAAGAACACAACCTGGCATCACTGCCACAACCCGATAGTTCAGGCGCTCTACGCGCGCCACGGCAAGGAAATCAACTTCCTCGGCATGGTTCCGACCCAGGAAAGCACGATCCTCGCCGGTAAGCTTCGCGCTTCGCAGCTCAACCTCTCGATAGCGCAGCAGCTCGGCGCAGACGGCGTCATCGTCTCCGAGGAAGGCTACGGCAACCCGGACACCGACCTCTGCCTCAACGCTAAGAACTTCGAGAAGGCCGGCATCAAGGCCGTACTCGTATCCGACGAATCGGCCGGCACCGACGGCGCGAGCCAGAGCCTTGCCGACGCCACGCCGGAACTCGACGCTTTCATCTCGACCGGAAACGTTAACGAGATGATAGAAGTTCCAGCAATGGACAAGGTCATCGGATACCCCGAGCAGATAGCTCTCCTCTCCGGCGGCGCGGCGGAAAGCCTGCGCCCGGACGGCTCGATGTACGTCGAGCTTCAGTCCATCATCGCCTCCACGGCTGAGATAGGCTTCAACAAGCTCGGCTGCGAGTGGGTATAGGGAGGTAACTGACATGACCATCAAAGTTGTACATTACATCAACCAGTTCTTCGCCAACATAGGCGGAGAAGAGAAGGCGGACCACCAGCCAGAAGTACGCGAAGGCGTCGTCGGACCCGGCCTTGGACTTCAGCAGGCCCTCGGCGCGGAAGCCCAGATCGTAGCCACGGTAATCTGCGGAGACGGCTACTACGGCGAGCACACCGAAGACGCGCGCGCGAAATGCCTTGAATTTGTAAAGGCGTACAAACCCGACCTCTTCGTCGCCGGCCCGGCCTTCAATGCCGGACGCTACGGCTTCGCATGCGGCGACATCGCGGCGACCGTCGGCAACGAACTCGGCATTCCTGCCGTAACGGCGATGTACCACGAGAACCCGGGCGTCGAGCTCTACGCGAAGAAAGATTACCCGAACACCTACATCGTTCCCTGCGCCGACTCGGCCCGCGGTATGGGCAAGGCGCTGCCGGCAATGGCGAAGCTTGGACTCAAGCTTGCAAAGCACGAGCCGATGGGACCCGCCCGCATCGAAGGCTACATCCACCACGGCATGCGCAAATCCTTCTTCCATGAGAAGAGTGGAGCCGAGCGCGCTGTAGAGATGCTCCTCAAGAAACTCCGCGGCGAAGAGTTCCGTACGGAGTATGAAATGCCGGTATTCAAGAAGATCCCGCCGGCAGCCCCGATTAAAGACCTCAAGCACGCGACAATCGCGCTCGTCACTTCAGGCGGCATCGTCCCGAAGGGCAACCCGGACCACATCCGCGTTTCCTCGGCTGAGAGCTACGGCGAGTACGACATATCGAAGCTGAACGACCTCACCCCGGACAACTACGAGTCCATCCACGGAGGCTACGACCGTCAGTGGGCCAACCTCGACCCAGACGTCGTCGTTCCGCTCGACGAGATGCGCGAACTGGAGAAAGAGGGCGTATTCGGCAAACTCTACGACAAATTCTACACGACAACCGGAACGGGAACCGCAGTCGCCTTCGCTGAGAAGTTCGGCCAGGAGATAGGCAAGAAGCTCAAGGAAGCGGGAGTTGACGGCGTGATCCTCACCTCCACCTGAGGAACTTGTACTCGGTGCGGTGCATCGATGACAAGAGAAATTGAAAACGCGGCCGGCATCCCCGTCGTTCAGATAGCGACAATCGTTCCTATCATGCTCACCGTCGGAAGCAACAGAATAGTCCCGGGCGTCGCGATTCCGCATCCCGTCGGAGAGCCGGAGCTCGGTCCAGAAGTCGACAAGGCGGCCCGCAGAGAGCTGCTCATGCGCGCATTCAAGGCTATGACCACTAAGATCGAAGAGCAGACCATCTTCGAAAAGAACTAACTCGTCACACAAAGGCGGGCGGCGAAAAACGCCGCCCGTTTTTTATATCTTTGTGTATTTGCACGAATACTTCCGCAACCTTTTGAAGTAAAATAATTTTGTCACAAACGAGGCCGCGCGCGGCCTTGGAGGTAATGCCATGACGGAGAGAGTTTTACGTATAGTGACGAATAATCCGTGGATAGAGCGCAACGCGGCGGTGCCATACGAGATAACGCTCGTCGAAGGAGATCCGTTCGCCGCTCTCGACAAGACAGAAGAATTGCTCCAGCAAGGCTGGAAGCTTGTATCTGCGCCGCTTCCGCCGAACGTTCCCATCATGCGCGGGCCCTACAGGTCGCTCGTCATAGAAAAGAACGAGCGCCAATATGACAAGGAGGGGCTCATAGCGCTCGGCAAGGCGCGCGAGCGTTACATCATAGAGCGCAACCACCCCAACCTTCCGACGCCCGGCGAGGATTTCGGTATAATAGACAGGCAGATGCTGCAGCGCTCGCTGCGCGACGCGATGCTGCTTGGCCTAGAAGAAGAGAAATAAAGCGCCGGGGGGTCGCTATCGACTTTCCTCGCGCAAGATGTTAAGATAGCGCTGTATGCAACACAGAATATATAAAAAATAATTAATTAGGAGGAACATACAATGATTGATCTTACCAAAGAAAACTGCGACGCCGAAGTGCGCCAGGAAACCACGAAACCCGTAGTAGTAGACTTCTGGGGTCCCCAGTGCGTCCCCTGCATGGCTCTGAAGCCCAAGTATCACGAGATGGAGCACGAGTTCGGCGATAAAGTGAAGTTCACCGCCGTCGACTGCTCGACCAACAAGAGAGTCGCGATGGGCTTCCGCGTCATGGGCCTCCCGACCTTCCTCTTCTGGAAGAACGGCGTCGAAGTGAAGCGCCTCTCCAAGGAAGAGTGCACTGAAGAGTCCATCCGCGCGGCCATAGCAGAACTCGCGAAGGAAGCGTAAGTTACTTTAACCCAACAACATGGCGAGAGCCGGAGGCGTAGGCCTTCGGTTTAGCAATAAATCACAACTAGGAGGTATCTGACCATGGGAAAACTCAATGGTAAGAAATTACTCCTGCTTGGTGAAAGAGACGGCGTTCCTGGGCCCGCTATGGAAGCGTGCCTTAAGGATTCCGGAGCTGAGATAGTATTCTCCGCGACGGAATGCTTTGTCTGAACCGCGGCAGGAGCGATGGACCTGCAGAACCAGCAGCGCATTAAAGACGCTGCTGAAAAGTACGGCGCCGAGAACTGCGTAGTAGTACTCGGTTCTTCGGATGCGGAAGGCGCGGAAATCTACGCCGAAACCGTAACGAACGGCGACCCGACCTTTGCAGGCCCGCTTGCTGGAGTCTCGTTGGGACTCCCCGTGTATCACATCTTTGACCCGGTAATTCGTGCAGAGTGCGATCCCGCTCAGTGGGAAGAGCAGATTTCTATGATGGAAATGGTCCTTGACCCAGAGGCGCTCGCAGCCGCAGTCAAAGGAATGCGTGATCAGTACAGCAAAGTAACCCTGTAATCAATCACCAGAAGCACCAAGAAGCCCCTGACTCGCCAGGGGCTTTTATTTTTGTCTTTGGGGAAAAAATATGGGATTTATATACATATTCCCGAAAAAATTATTAAAAACATATTCGTATGATTAAGCATATATAATCCAATTTGATATTATACAATACTACTAAAATAATTTGTGAAAAAAAAAGAACTTAATAATAACAGAAATACTTGACAATTCGCGGTATTCGCATATAATAGCGTTAAAGTTAATACACGTCCTGTTGCGGACGTAATATAGCAACACTGTTAATACACGTCCTGTTGCGGACGTAATATAGCAACACTGTTAATACTTAGAGGAGGTACTTTTTGAGTACCTCTTTTTTATTAATAAAAAAGAATTAACCGTGAAAGGAAATTAAGTATTTATGCTGAATTTTTATGATATTGACCTAAACTATATAAATTTCTTAAAAAAATTTGATAAAAAAAATCCCTAATATATCTTATTCAAGCAGAGATAAATTTGTATGCGGAGTTATTTTAAAAATAAACAATCACGATTATTATGCACCAGTATCTAGCTTACATATTGAGCAAGAGACGAATTTTGTTATTTTTGACAATAACAAAAATCCTATTTCGTCAATTCGTTTTTGTTTTATGTTCCCTGCTTTTCCTAGTGTATTGCATAGAATTTCCATTAAAAAGTATATAAACGATGCAAATAAACAGAACAGAAAATATGGGGCTTTAATGCGTACTGAACATACTTATTGCAAAAAATTTGAGCAAAATATACGAAAAAAAGCATTGAGAATTTATAATAGTCGAATAGATATTAGTCTATCGAATTTTTCTTTTTATGAATTTCATTGTTGCGATTTTCCTTTATTAGAAGCGAATTATTTGAATTACGACCCAAATATACAATATTAAAGAATTATGAATATGCGGCGAATACTCGATATTCGTCCGCAATTCGTCAATAAAAAAGCGTAGTCAAAAAGACCACGCAATGATAGTCAATACTCGTCTTATAGAACGGATTTGGTTTTTCCTATTCGCTCTTTTCTGTCCTTTTATATTATTTCCCTTTCTTCTTGTTCTGTTTGTCATTTTTATAATGCCATTTGCAACCTTCTATCAATAAAACACTTTCTCCTATTGCATTATGTACGAGCCTATATCTCAATCTATCCCCTTTTGTAATACGCCTACTAAAAAAATCAACGAATCCTTCGTATTTATCTATGTGTTCAGGCTTTCCGATGCCCACCATTAAACCGTTTTCCCATGTGTCACGTATAAGCCGCACAACTTTTTCATAATCGGATTGAGAAATAGAACAATATTCATCAATCGCTGTTTGTGTGAATCTCAAATGCTTGAAATGTGTTGACGGCGTATCTTTTGTTACTGGAGGCACAAAATCTCTTAATTTTTTAGCAACGATTGCGTTTAGAAACATTCAATATACCGCCCATTTCTGTAATCATCTTGTGACCTCTTTACGCTTATAACATCTTCTATTCCAGCAAATTCATGTTTTTGGGGATGATTCTTTAAAACATCTTTAGCCCAATCAATTTCAGCCTGTGTAGCCGTAAATCCACTGGCTAGAATGACTTTTTTCTCTTCTTTCAAGATTTTCTCTATATCAGACGGGCTGTATTCTTTACTTGTCATTATTAACAACTCCTTAATTCAATTATTTAATTCACAATTAAATTTATTTTTTTTATTTTTTTAAATTCCACCTATTTAAGCCGCTTTATATCCAAGCAGTTCGTTCAGCCTATCATTAGCCGCAATAAGGTCTTTTTCAAAGAAGTGAGTTCCAATCATAACTTTATATCTTGTATAAATGCCGAACATTTTCATAATAAGGGCTTCAATTCTGTCTATTACAGCATTTCCGGCATTGCCCTCATTAAAGGCAAATGCAACTTCATCAACATATTTCTGCAAATGCTTCCGAGAAACAGAACGATAAGTGCCTTTGATTCGGGATTTTAAATTGTTCCAAAAGCTCTCAATAGTGTTGGTATGAACGTCACCGTCAACATATTTACCCGCACTATGATTGACTTTTCCGTGTTCATAACCTAAATCCTTTAATTTGTCATAAGCCGTAAACTCATCCGTGTAAATGATAGAATCGGCGGATACATGCTCATTGAAAAGCCCGAATAAAGTCTCAGACTTAGTGTTATCAACAACTTTAGCAATGACATGTCCGTTTCTTGCAATCATGCCGAAAACGGGGATTTTTCCAGCCGCACCACGCCCCGCATGAGCCTTTTTATCCACATGTTTATTCTTTTCCTTGCCGCCGATATAAGTCTCATCAGCTTCAATAATACCTTTAAGCAATTTATCTCCGTTACCGGCCGCCATACGGATTCTCTGCAACAAATACCACGCCGATTTTTGAGTAATCTCAATATTTTCAGCCAATTCACGAGATGAAATGCCGTTCCTGCAAGTAACGAATTGATAAATGGCGTAAATCCATTTATGCAAAGGTATTCGTGAACATTCCATTATTGTTTCAGTGCGAACAGAAAATTCCTTGTGACAATCGTTGCACCAATAATTTCCTTCACGTTTACCTTTGCGGCCTGTAACGTGGTCAGAGCCGCAAAAAGGACACATGACATGACCGTTCCAACGAATATGTTCAATAAATTTACGGGCGGAGTTGCCGTCTGGAAACATTTTAACGAGGCGAAGAAAACTGACTTTTTCAAAACTGTGTTCCATAAACAAGCAACTCCTTTCAATCTCATCCAACAATAATATATTAACATAAAATCATTAAATTGTCAATATTATTACGAATATTGGCCCTATTCTGTATTATTAACTGTAAATTCAAGAATTAAGAGGAAATTAAATATAAGAACATATAAATAGCGGCAAGTCTTTTATAGACTTGCCGATTGAATGGAAAATAATATAAATACGAATTGAGTGGATATAAAATTTAATAATTTTTTCGGGAATATGTATATAAATCCCAAAAAATTTGATACGGCGGCACGCATCCTTGCTTCATCTTGCATCTGGCTGATTAGCGCCGGAAATGCCGCAGGCCAGCGCGCTTTATCTGCAAAAGCCCAGTACTTCCTTTACACGCTGAAAAATGGAAGGCATGGCATAGTTTTGTTACATAGAGAAAAACTTTGATATTATCTACGCCTTTATGCCTGTCTGCCATTCCTTCGGCCACGCCGTTACGAACTGCTGGATTTTCTGATCGGCTGGAAGCACGCAGTAGTCGCGCCAAGTATCGAAGAATTCCTCCGCGTTTTCGACCGCGTAGCCGTCGTGGCAGTGGTCGCGTGTGTCGGAGCTGTCCATGAATATCAGCACGTCGTCTGAGACGGCCTCCGTACCCATCGTGTCGTAGCCGATGAGCACGCGCCAATGCGCACACATGCAGATGTTCTCGACCATTATCGGTATTCCGGCGCGCAGTTTTTCGACAGCGTAGTCTCGGAAGCGCGCGGGGCTGTCGAATATAACTGAGTTGCGCACGGGCGCGTATAAGCTAGACTCGACGTTCCAGCCTATGCTTTCAAAGAAGCGGCATATCCCCGACGTCGGCGTGCCGCCCTCCCCGCGCTCGTTCAGCTTCGTGAGGGTGCCGCAAAGTTTGACGAGCGTGTCTTCGTCATAGTGCGTCACGCCAAAGTGCCAGAGTATCGTCAGCACGGAGCTCGGGCCACAGCTGTAGCCCTTCGTCTGCTGGTAGGTCGGGTATTCGCTGAGTATCGTCAGCCCCCTGTCGTTGCTGCGCATAGAGTAAAAATCAGGAGCGGCGAAGTATGGCGACGGCGAGTAAGAAGAAAGCGGCCCTATCGCGGCCGCGCTCTCAGGGTCTATTTCTATCCATTCCGGCATCGGAATGCGTCTCGGTCTGTTTTTCATTTAATCAGCTATTGCGCTTAACCTCCTCTTATCATCGCGTTCCTGAAGGAGCGCCAGCGCGACGCTTAGTATGTGCGCGTTGTCGACCCACAAGAACGAAGCGCTGGCTATGGGGCGTTCCGGCGAATCCGCTTTCGTAAAAACGAGGTTGCCGTTCACTATCCCCCATTTGAGCTTCGCCCATTCAAAGAACTCGGCGCGTCCGGCTTTGAATATTCCCTTCGGTCTGACGGTCAGCCCCCCGTCCGATATGCTGAAGCCGCCGAAGACGTAGCTGCCGCCCTTTCTGAGTCCGTCAAGCATTTCTGCCATGAGACGGCGTCCAGCGGCGCGCCAGAAACGCTGCGTGAGGTGTTCGTAAAAATCCTTCTGCTTCGTCTTTATCGTGAATTCCCGCGTCGCGGTACCGAAAGTGGCAAGGTAGAGGAATTTCGGAAAGATGCCGCCGCGTTTCTGATCGACGCCCCAGCGCAGCCGCGTTATCGTGTTAAGCGGGAAGAGCTCGCCGCAGAACAAAAAGCCGGCGGGGGTTATGTCGAGGCTCTTTTTGAACGGCCACGCCCCAAAGGTGCAGTGAAAATCTATTTCGTCATGCCAGCTGCTTTTTTCCACGCCTTATTGCTCCTCCAAAGTTTCCCTTACGCTTACGTAACCGGTTCCCGATACCGTCAGGACGACAGCGGCGTCGTAATCCCGGCGCGACCTTATTATAAACGATGCGGCGGGAGTGAGCGTAAACCATTCTCCGTCGAATGCGTGTGTATGGGGCAAACTGTCGCGCTTTATCATAGCGCGGCTCGCGGAGTAGGTCTCTGTATCGAGGTCGCGCGGGCCGCCGAACCATTGCAACGTAAAGCCAAGCTCTTGCGTCGTTTCGTCTTCATCGATCTCCAGCCGGAAATCCGCGCCTTCGCGCGCCGCCTGCGCCATGCGCGAGGAAAGCCACGCGCGCAGATCCTCCGCCTCTTCCCGCACGACAAGCCTTTCGTCGCGGCCGCGGAATGTCAGCGCAGCCGCGCCAGCGAGGACGCAGAGCGCAAGCGCCGCGCAGAGCAGCTCTACGAGCGAGAAGCCGCGCCGCACGCTACGCCGTCTCGCCTTCGAGCGACTTAACCCAAAGATAGAACGGATGCTCCTTTTTATAGAGTTTGCCTGACGGATCGGTGCATCCGTGCTTCGTCCAGCCCTCCGCCAAAAGTCTGCCGCCGTCTGCGAGCGTCACGCGGTATTCAAATTTCACGCTGTGGCACTTAACCTCAGTTATACGCGCCCAAAGCTCTATCCTGTCGTCGTAATGCGCAGGGCTCTTGTAGCGGCAGTAGGCCTCGACGACGGGGAGCATCAGCCCGTGCGCCTCCCATTCGGTATATGGCCGCCCCCACTTGCGGCAAAGCTCCGTACGCGCTATCTCGAACCAGTCGAGGTAGTTCGCGTTGTAGACTATTTTCATCTGGTCGGTCTCGCTGTAGCGGACCCGTATCGTCGTCGTAAGAGTGTATTCGCCGTTCACGGCTTCGTCCCCTTTCTAAGCGCCGAGCGCGCCGCGTTTGTAGAGAATATATTTCGCCCTGTCGAGCGGAGACACCCCGCGGTAAGGCACTTCGCGTCCCTCGCCTGGCGGGCATGGCTCGTAGCCGGCGGGCGCCGCCGAGAATGTTCCGCGCCCGCCCGTCAGCGAGGCGAGACGCGCCGGAAAGTACATGCTCGTCGCGAGCGGCAGGCGGCCCCTCATCGTGAACATTCCTTTGCGCACGACGGGGCTGTCGAAGATCGCGCGCATCGAGATCAGCTCGCCCATCAGCTTTCCGCCGGATTCCTCCGGATAAGTCAGCTTGAAGTCGAGCACCGGTTCGAGCAGCTCCGTGCCGCTATTCACAAGTCCGTCCATAATCCCCATCGGCGTTGCGAGAACGAAGTCGAGCGGGTGCGTGTGGACGGTGTGGTGCTCGCCGTCTATGAGCGTTATTTTAAGGTCAGTGACCTCCCAGCCGCGCGGCCCCTGGCGCAGCGCCTCAGGCAGCGTCTGGCGCACCTGCGCCTGGTATCGGCGAAATATTTTATCGTCCGGGACGACGCTCTCAAAAATAACGCCCGAACCGGACGGCAGCGGCTCTATCTCGAATAGCATTACGGCCCAGCAGGGTTTGGGCATCGTGTATTCGACGAAACCGCGGGCGCGCTTTACCGGGCGCTCTTTGTAAATCACCATCGGATCGCCGGCGCGCGCCTCAACGCCGTAACGTTCGCGCAGAGCGAGCAACAACGTCTCGACGCGCATAAGCCCAGTCACGCGCACGAGCAGCTCGCGCACGTCCTTCTCCCATATCACGTCGAGCAGCGGGTCCTCAGCGGAAAGTTCTTCTAGCGCGGCGACGAGCGCGGGATAGGCCGCCTCAGAGGGCGGCGTCAGCCTGACGCGCAGCAGCGGCGCGGACATCCCGGCGGGCGGCGGCACCCGTGACGTGTCGCCGAAGGCGTCGCCGCAGATTATGCGCGGGACGCCGCAAAGCGCCCCTACCTCCCCGGCATGAAGCACGCCAGTGTCACGCTCCTTCGCGCCCTGCACCTCGCGTATCTGCGTCACCTTGCCCTCGGCTCCAGAGGGCGAAAATTTCAGAGCGTCGCGGTTTTTAAGCTCGCCGGAGAACAGCCGCACGTGGGCGACGCGGCCGAGCGAGGGGCTGTGCTCGACCTTGAAGACGACGCCGGAGAGCGGTTCTCCCTCTTCCGGCGCGCGCGGCGCGAGCGCGGCGAGCAGGTCGAGCAGCTCCGTTACGCCATCGCCTTTGAGCGCCGCGCCCGTTACGTATGGAATCAGCCTTTCGGAATAAAAGCATTCGAGCAGCAGCGAGGCGAGCTCTTCGTCCGCAAAGCCATCCGCGCCCGCGTCGAGATATTTTTCGAGCGCCGCGTCGTCGTGCTCGGCAAGCGTTTCCGCAAGCGCTTCGCGGTCGTTCAGCGGCACGCGCGCGGGCCTGCGCCCCGTCAGCTCCTCCAGCTCTCCGAGCACTGAACTTACGTCAGCACCCTCGCGGTCGGTCTTGTTTATGAAAAAGAGAGCCGGTGTCCCCATTTTGCGCAGCGCGCGCCAGATTACCTCCGTCTGCGCCTGCACGCCCTCGACCGCGGAGACGGCGACTGCGGCGAAGTCCATGGCGCGCGCCGCACGCTCCGTCTCGCCGGAAAAATCGCTGTGGCCCGGCGTGTCGATGACGTAAATTTTCTCGCCGTTCCACGAAAGGAAAGCCGAAGCCGCGCGCACGGATATTCCGCGCCGCCGCTCGAACTCCGTGAAATCAGTGTGGGCCGAGCCGTCGTCCACGCGGCCCAGCGAGCGCACCGCCCCGGCGCGGAAAAGCATCTGCTCCGTCAGAGTCGTCTTGCCCGCGTCTACGTGAGCGAGAACACCTATAGTCAGAGGGCGGCGCGGAATTTTACCCAATCCAGTTTACCTTGACTTCCTTGCGCGGCGCGAACTGGCGCGTAGGCTTCACCGCCGCCCAGCCCATCATCTGCGCGCCGCAGACGTGCTCGTCCTCGCCGATTCCGAGGTATTCGCGCAACCCCTTGAAGCTGCGTATCGCAGTCGTCAGATAGCCGCCCCAGCAGCAGCCTATGCCCATCGCGTGAGCCGCGAGCTCGAGGTAGGTCAGCGCTATCGCGCCGTCCTCGGGCCAGCCGTATTCCGCCGGCGTGACGGCTATCGCTACGTGCGGCGCGCCGCGCAGCAACCGGTCGTCGCCCTCCTTCGCCTTCGCAATCATGCCTGCGCCGAGCAGAGCCGCGCGGCTCGTCGGATTTTTGAAAATCTCCTCGCGGAACCAGCAGAGTATTAGGTTCGTCACCTCTTTCGTCTTCGCTGGGTCGAGCGTCACGATCCAACGCACGTTCTGGCTGTTGACAGCAGTCGGGGCCTGGCGCACGGCGTTGAACAACCTCTCGAATGTCTCGCGCGGTATAGTCTCGTCCTTAAACATGCGCACGCTGCGGCGCGACATGATGAGGTTCAGCGCTTCCTCCTCCGACGGCAGCTTCAAGTCCGCCGCGCGCGTAAGCTGCGGGCCCTTCAGGAACGACAGCTCGTCTGCGCACGACGGGCAGTTCAGCACGCACTGCCCGCAGCCGATGCAACGCCCAGCGCGCTTTTCTGCGACCTCCGGAAAGCCCAGCTCGCCCCACTGCACGATGCCCGCGGGGCAAGCCTTTATGCAGACGCCGCATTTCACGCATTTTTCAGTATTTACGGTAAACAGGTTCACGTCAATCCCTCCGTATAAAATCCGCATTCCCGACATAATTTTAGCACCGGCGGCGGCGTGACGCGCGAAAGACGGCCGCTCCACACACGAATCACACAAATTTGGGCTATAATCATGTGCCAGAACGGCCCGAGGGCCGAACAACGGAGGTAATGAAATGAAACGGACTGCAATACTGGCGGCAATGATACTGGCGCTCGCCTTCGCGGGCGCGGCGTACGCGGACAACTCGCAGCTCATTCCGCCTTTCCACTGGACATATCACTCTCTCAGCAGCCTCGCGCAGAGCGGGCTCATAGACGCGGAGGTAGTGCCTGGCAAGAGCGCATACAAGCCGGAGCAGGTGGCCTCGATGGTCGTCATGGCCGTCAAACGCGCAGAGCGCGACATAGCGAAGCTCGGCGCGCAGGAGCTCTCCGCGCTGCGACAGCTCGCGACCGCCTACCGCGAAGCTTTCGCGGAAGCGGGCTACGACTACGACTCCGTGCGCAGCGACATAGAGATATGCGCGATGCGCGCCGGGCTGCCGGAGGCGGGGTCAGCCGAGGGCTTTACGCCGAACGAAAAGGCCGTGACGGCGAAAGCCGCGCTCGCGGTCAACGAATTCACCTTCGACCTCTACAAGGCGATTGCGGCGGACGCGGCCGGGCGCAACATCTTCCTCTCGCCCTACAGCGTCTCGACGGCGCTCGCGATGACCTACGCCGGCGCGCGCGGGACGACCGAGGCCGAGATGGCGGAGACCCTACACTTCGCGCCTGACGTCCACAAGGGCATGGGCGCGTTGATCGGTTCGATAAACGCAGTCCCCGAGGATGTCGCGACAGTCAGGACTGCGAACGCGATTTGGCCAGCGAAGGGCGAGAAGATACTGCCCGAGTTCTACCAAATCGTGCGCCTCGACTACCGCGCGGGACTTAAGCAGCTCGACTACGCGAAGCGCCCCGAAGGTTCGCGCAATACTATAAACAAATGGGTCGAGGAACAGACCAACGGTAAGATAACCGACATAGTTCCGGGCGGCGCGCTCGGCAAAGACACTAAGATGGTGCTGACGAACGCCGTCTACTTCAAGGCCGGCTGGGAGGAAGAGTTCAAAGCAGAGAATACAGCGGAGCGCCCATTCTGGGTAAGCCGCGAGAAATCCGTCGGCGTGCAGACAATGAACCGCCTCTCGAAGGAACTCAACTACGCGAAGCTCGACGGCGCGGAGATGATAGAGATGCCGTACAAGGACGGACGCTTCTCTATGCTCGTCCTGCTCCCCGACAAGGAATCATCCGTCGAGGCGCTGGAATCCGCTATGGACGCCGGAAAGATCGCGCAGTGGTGCGCCGCTATGCGCCCCGCGAACGTAGAAATATTCCTGCCAAAGTTCAAACAGGAAAGCAGCTACGATCTCAGCTCCACGCTAGCCAAGCTCGGGATGCCCTCGGCCTTCGACGCCGCAGCAGCGAACTTCTCCGGAATCACCGGTAACCGCGACATGGTGATAAGCGGCGTCCTGCACAAGACCTTTGTCGAGGTAGCGGAGGAAGGTACGGAAGCCGCCGCCGCGACCGCCGTCATCGTGATGCGCGCCTCTATGGCTCCGTCTACGGAAAACGTCGTATTCCGCGCCGATAGGCCCTTCGTCTACATCATCCGCGACAACGCTACCGACGCGATAATCTTTATAGGGAGATACGCAAAGCCGTAGACAGCGGCGGAAAATCAGGCAAGATAATCCGGCCCACGTCCGCGCAGGCCGGATTTTTTGTGCGGGCATCCGGCACGCGGCAAGCCGCGACAGAGCGCAGCCTGCCCATAACAATATTGCTGTTTCCAAAATATTGTATATTACAAAATATTTAGTATTATAAATTTTTTGTCGTTATCTATAAAAATAGGAAATTTTGTTATAATCATAGATGCAGTCTCTAAGTAAAAATACTGAAAGAGCGGTTATAAATGAAGATGCTTGGACAGCGCATAAAAAAATTGAGAAAAGAGCGTGGGGCGACTCTGAAACAAGTCGCCGACGCCTCCGGGCTTTCGCAGGGATACCTCAGCCAGATAGAGACGGACAAGGTCGAGCCCTCTATAGCTATGCTGCGCAGGCTCTCGTCTTACTACATGGTGCCGCTGCTCTATTTCTTCGA
>URAG01000035.1 GCA_900545755.1 uncultured Cloacibacillus sp.
GAGCTGGACGATGGGCTGAAGCCTATAAAGCATTACTACCTTGGGGACGCCGAGGCTATAGCGGCGGCGCAGGCGGCTGTCGCCAACCAGGGCAAGGCAAAACAGTAACACGCGCACACAAACAGCGCTAAACGCACGGCGCGCCTTTCCTATAACGGAAGGGCGCGTTTTTTATTGCGGCTCCGCAAGGCAGTTTATATATTGCTTGGACGTCAATTCGTTGTCATTAGCGCGCGGCGTATCGCTCGAAAAGTCAATCCGCCGCGTGCGGCTGCGTCCGGCGCTTCGTCATGTCCTTGAGTTCCTGAAGCTCTTCCGGCGTTATGTCTTTCGAAAAATAGGAGCAGTAGACTGAGTTGTTTTGAAGCAGCGGCTCCGTGCGCAGCGCGGGGAGCTTTAGCGCCGCGGCATCGAAGAGCGGCGTTCCCGGTATCGGGGAGAACTCAGCAAGTTTCGGCACTCCGCCATTGTCCCATACGAAGTTTATCGTTTCCTTCACCGATTTTATGTCTTGTCCAGGAAGTCCCGCGAGGACGTAGGTTTCACAGTCCTCTGGCGCGTAGCCGGCGGCGCGGAGGTTCTTTACGGCGGATGCGTATTCCTCGCGCGCGACCTTGCCGGAGCTTTCGTGCGCGATTTTTGGGTCGACGCTTTCGAGCGAGAGGCGTATCGTCCTGAAATTGCTTTCGGCGAGCGTCAGCGCGCATCGTTCGTCGATCTGGCGCACGTGGAGCCCGTTCGGAGTGTGTAGGCGCAGCGCGCAGCCGTACCGCGCCGTCAGTTCGCGGCAGAGCGGATAGAAAAATTCATTTTTTCCGAGCAGCAGCGCGTCGTCGTAAAAGGCGACGTCGCGCGCGCCGAGCGCCGCCTGATAATCTATCTCAGCAAGCGCTTCGGCGAGAGGGCGGCGACGGTAGCGCGGCCATAAAATTCCCGATGCGCAGTAGCCGCACGAGAAGGGGCAGCCGAAAGAAGTCATAGAGACGCCGTAATTGATCGCACCGTATAAATCCATCGCCGGGTACGGCGCGGCTGGCTCTGCGCGTCCGCGCACGACGTAATCAGCGCCGAGGCGCGAGGCGTGCCCAGGACAGAGCGAAGCGTAAACGCCGCCGAGCACTATCGCGCTCTGCGGGAATATTTCGCGCAGCAGCTCTATAATCCACTTCACACCCAAATACCAATAGGTCATCACGGAGGTTACGAGTATAACGTCGGGCGCTTCCATTAGCGCGAGCTTCGCGGCGATTTCCACGCGTGCGGGGCCGAAGTGGAAGTACCTGCGGCGCACGGCGGCGTATTGGGCTGGCTTTTCTATCTCGAGCTTCGCGGTGTTCTGCCGCCCGTAGGTTTTCAGCCCCGAGCGCGCCTCCCATACGCAGTCGAGAAGTGCGACAGAGTTTTCCGCTCGCAGGCTCTGGAGTAAGTAGAGCAAGCCGAGCGGCTTCGACCACAAATCCATGAAGGCGAAGTCGCGAACCGGAGGATTGATGCCGAGGACGCGCGCGCCGCGCAGAGCGAGTATATCTTCCTGCGTAACGAAGGCTGAGGGCGCGTCCGCTGATTTATCGGTTCTGACATAAAATTTCATAGATATCTCCCGTTCCCTCTTCTGTAATCAAACATCGCCCGCGGCACTGCGCGCGCTGCCGCTCCATACTACACCGCGCGCGCCGCTAAATCCAGCGCCCGCGCGCAAAATCGCGAAACACATGCAGAAATTAAGACTGGTCTGACAATATGTGAAAAAATATACATTAGCGCGGCACATAATCCTCGCGCTTCACAGCGGTGTGCGGCATGGCGCAAAATTTTTTATCCAAGCATGATAAAACCGGTAATAGCGCAAATATACAGCATATTCACAAATCCTAAGATTCATTATTCACGTGAAACATCGTTGAATTTTTGGATAATTTAGAGTTTTAATAATCGCTTGTCAAGCCGCTTGTAAAGTAGTATATAGTAGACTGGGCAACCCAGTTAGGAGGTTTGTTCACAATGATAGAATCGCCGGTTTCAAAGACTGCGAGAATATATGAAAAAGTAGTGGAAAAGCTGAAAGAGGAAATCGCAGACGGACGCCTGCTGCCTGGCGACCCGCTGCCCTCCGAGCGTCAGCTTATGGAGACCTTCGGCGTGAGCCGCAGCTCGCTGCGCGAGGCGTTCCGCGTTATGGAGCTGCTCGGCCTCATAGAGTCGATAGCCGGCAAGGGGCGTTTCGTGCGCCAGCCGCGCGAGATATCCGAGGACCGGAAGCGCGGCATCCAGCTCGAAGACTCGGCCATCCTCGAACTTATGGAGGCGCGGCGCATCCTCGACCCGGCGATCGCGGGCGAGAGCGCGATGCGCGCGACCCCGTCGGACCTCATGCGGCTGCTGCGCGTAATCACGGCGACGGAGGAGCACTTGGCGCTGCCGCGCGACCGCGCGCAGGCAGACTTCGACTTCCATCTCGTGCTCGCTGAGGCGACGCACAACTTCGTATTCGTCAACATCACACGCATGAATTTCGACCTCATTCTCGCAACGCACGACAGGATTTACAACCTGCTCGACGACAAGGGCGCGTTTCTCAACGAGCACCGCGAGATGTACGACGCGATACTCGACCACGACGCGGAGAAGGCTCGGGAGGCTGCGTCGCGCCACATAGACAGGATTTACCGCACGCTGCACAGGGGCATCGCGGCGGGCGAATGAAATAAAAAAATAAAAGAGACTGCGCGGGAGGATGAAACGATGAAAGAGAAAATCAGGGAGCTGTTCCCGGAAATCGAATGGATTCATGACGAAGAGATGCGCGACAAGGTCGTCGCGGCTATCAAGGACGCGCTGAAAGCCGGCGGCTGGGAGCCGGAGGATATGGGGAAGATTCCGTTTACTCTTCTTATTCCGAACTGCCCGTTCAGCTACCTCGATCATGTGCGCGGCGTGACGCGCATAGCTAAGCTCGCTATGGACGAGTTCAACGCCATTTATGCGGCGAAGGACGAGAAATTCAAAATGGACAACGACCTGCTCGTCGCGGGAGCTCTTCTGCACGACGTCGGCAAGCTGGTCGAGTACGAGAAGAACGGCGCCGGCGAGACTGTGAAGTCGCGCTGCGGAAAGAATCTGCGCCATCCGTTCTCCGGTACGGTCATCGCGCTGCGCAACGGCCTGCCAGACGAGGTGGGGCACATCATTGCGAACCACGCGCATGAGGGCGACGGCACGCTGCGCAGCCCCGAGGCCGTCGTCGTAAACAAGGCGGACTTCATCAACTTCGAGTCGATAAAGTCGTTCCTCGGTATGAAATAGAAAATTTCGGACGAGCCTGCGAAAGGGGATTTTTTCAATGGGCAAGACATCGATAATGAAAATCATGGAGCGCGCATCGGGCCATCCCGTGAAGGTCGGAGACCGCGTCTGGTGCAAAATCGACTGGGCGACTTGCCGCGACTTCGGCGGCGCGAACGTCGTGCTCCAGTTTGAAAAAGAGATGGGCAAGGAAGCGAAGGTCTGGGATCCCGACAAGCTCGCCTTCACCTTCGACCTTCAGGCTCCGGCGCACTCCGAGAAGGTAGCCACGAACCAGAAGATAATCCGCGAGTTCTGCAAGCGCCAGGGCGTCACGCGCCTCTTCGACATAAACCACGGAATAGGTCAGCACGTCATGCTCGAAGCCGGAATGATCAAGCCCGGCGACGTCGTACTCGGCACCGACAGCCATATGAACCTGCTCGGCGCGGTCGGGGCGTTTGCGACCGGCGTCGGCAACTCCGACATCGCAGCCTCGTACATCGCTGGCGTCAACTGGTTCCGCGTCCCCGAAACGATGAAAATCGAAGTGACCGGCAAGTTCGCGAAGGGCGTCTGCATGAGAGACCTTCTGACTAAGATCGTCGGCGACTTGGGCGCCGGCGGCATGGACTTCCTCGCAGTCGAATTTACCGGCGACACGATAGAGAACGCGACGCTCGCCGAACGTATCACGCTCTGCTCGATGGTCACCGAAATGAGCGGCAAGGTTCCTCTCATCATGCCGAACGGCGAAGTGCTCAAGTGGCTCGTCGAACGTGCCGGACCGGAAGTTGCGAAGCTCGCCGAAGAGCTCAAGGCCGATCCGGACGCCGAATACTGCCGCGTGCTGCATTACGACGTGAACGAGCTTGAGCCGATGGCCTCCTGCCCCGACGCGCCGGACAACGTGAAGCCGGTGCGCGAAATAGCCGGTACGCACGTCGACCAGGTGCATATAGGCTCATGCTCGAACGGACGCTACGAGGACATAAAGGCGGCGCACGACGTCCTGATGGCGGGCGGCGGCAAGGTCAGCCCGACGGTGCGCACGATAATCACCCCGTCGACGACCGAAGTCCAGCTGCGCTGCGTCGAAGAGGGCATGGCGGCAGATTTCCTGAAGGCCGGAATAGTCTTCACAAACCCGACCTGTTCGCTCTGCACCGCGGAGCACTACGGTGCAATGCCGTCGGGCGACGTCGGCTGCTCGACGACGAACCGCAACTTCATCGGCAAAGTCGGCAAGGGAAGCCACACGTACCTTATGAGCCCGATGACGGCGATGGCGACGGCGGTCAAAGGCTGCATCACCGACCCGAGAGAGATACTCAAGTAGAGGAGGAAGAGCGCTATGGGCGAAATTCTCAAAGGCAGAGCGTGGGTGTTCAGCGACGACGTTGATACCGACCTCATCTATCACAATAAATATCTTGCAGAAACTGACCCGAAGAATATGCCGCAGTACGCTTTCGAGTACTATCCCGGCAAGGAAAACTTCGCGAAGGAAGTGAAGCCCGGCGACTTCGTCGTCGCCGGCAAGAACTTCGGCTGCGGCTCCAGCCGCGAGCACGCCGTCTACTGTATCGAGTACGCGGGCGTCCCCTGCGTCCTCGCCGAGACGTGCAGCCGCATCTATTACAGAAACGCGATAAACAACGGCTACCCCGTGCTCTTCGTCAAGGGACTCTCAGACGCGATAAAGGCCGGGAAAATCAAGGACGGAGACCAGCTTGAAGTCGAACTCTCGACCGGAACGATAAAGGACGCAACGAACGGCGAGACCTTCCACGGAGACGCCGTGAGCGACCTCGAAAACGACATAATGAAAGCGGGCGGCCTCATGAACTACATGAAGGCCAAGGTAGCGGCGGAGAAATAGCCGCGCTGAAGGAGGATACCAAAAATGGGGAAGACATTCGCTGAAAAGGTCCTCGGCAGAGCCGCGGGATATGAAGTGACTGCGAACCAGGTCGTTACTGTTGAACCGGACTGGTGCATGAGCCACGACAACGGCGCTCCGATTGCAAGAACCTTTAAGAAAATCGGCGTCGAGCATGTTAAGTATCCAGAGCGTATATGCTTCATACTCGACCACGCAGTCCCCGCTCCTTCGAGCGACCACGCGGTCAACCACAAAGAAGTGCGCATGTTCGTAGCGGAGCAGGGCATTCCGAACTTCTACGACGTGAAGAGCGAAGGCGGCGTCTGCCACCAGAAGATGTGCGAAGAGGGCTACGCACTCCCCGGTCTTGTGATGGTCGGCAGCGACAGCCATACATGAACCTATGGGGCTTACGGAGCCTTCTCGACCGGGATCGGACGCAGCGAGATGGCTGCGGTCTGGGCGACCGGCAAAATCTGGTTCAAGGTGCCGGAAAGCATGAAGGTCGTCGTCACCGGCAAATTCAAGCCAGGCGTCTCTGCGAAGGACTTCATCCTTAAATTCATCGGAGACGTGCGCGCCGACGGAGCCGATTACATGAGCGTTGAGTTCCACGGCGAAGGCATCGATAACATGAGCATAGCCGAGCGCATGACTCTATGCAACATGGGCATCGAGTTCGGCGCGAAGAACGCTGTCTGCAAACCGGACCAGAAGGTGCTCGACGCGATAAAAGGCAAAGAAAAGTGCGACCGCTGGGAGTGTATCTGGGCAGACGAAGACGCTGTCTATGCAAAAGAATTCCATTATGATCTCGGCGACATCGAGCCGGGCGTTGCGAAGCCGCACAAAGTCGACAACTATGCTCCTATCGAAGAGGTCAAGGGTACTAAGATACATGAAGCGTTCCTCGGTTCCTGCACGAATGGACGTATCGAAGACCTGCGCCTCGCCGCTGGAATCCTCAAGGGGAAGAAAGTCGCCGTCCGCACGGTCGTCATACCGGCTTCGTGGATAGTCTACCGTCAGGCAATGAAGGAAGGACTTTTCGACATCTTCCTCGACGCGGGATGCGTAATATGTAACCCAGGCTGCGGCCCCTGCATGGGCAACCACGAAGGAATACTCGCCCCTGGTGAAACGGCGATAAGCACTGCGAACAGAAACTTCAAAGGACGTATGGGAGACAAGGAAAGCTTCATCTACCTCGCCAGCCCGATGACCGTCGCGGCTTCGGCGATAAAGGGCGAAATAGCTGACCCGAGGGAGGCGCTTTAATATGTCGGTAAAAGGCAAAGTCTGGAAATACGGAGACGACGTCAACACAGACGTAATATTCCCTGGAAAATATACATACACCATCAAGGAACGTTCCGAGATGGCGAAGGTCGCCTGCGAGGATCTCGATCCTGAATTCACTAAGAACGCGAAGGCCGGAGATATCATCGTCGGCGGAAAGAACTGGGGCTGCGGTTCAAGCCGCGAGCAGGCGGTCAGCTGCCTTAAGGAGCGCGGAATCGCCGCAATAATAGCAAAGAGTTTCGCGCGTATATACTATCGTAACTGCTTCAACGAAGGGCTTCCCATCATCATCTGCCCCGACGCAGTGGACGCGATACAGGCCGGCGATGAAGTCGAAGTCGACTTCAAGCGCGGCGTCATCATCGCGAACGGCAAGGAATACCCATTCCCGCCCTATCCCGAGTTCGTACAGGGGCTGATCAACGACGGCGGGCTCATACCGCATGTGAAGAAAGAGCTCGGCTTGGCGTAGAAAAGGCAGCGGCGCGCGCCGCCGGTACAGACGGCGCGCTTTAGAAAAACATAAAAATGCAGGAGGAACAGAGATGTCAGAGAACATTATGAGAGTAAAGGCAAAGAAAGACCGCTACGACGTAACCTACATGGCCGGCGACGATTCCGGCTTCGATATGATGGAGGGCGCTCTGCTCGTCCTCGAATCTCTCGATCTGCCGATCAACTGGCGCCGCGCCGACCTCGGCTG
This sequence comes from uncultured Cloacibacillus sp., assembly GCA_900545755.1. Classification (GTDB taxonomy): domain Bacteria; phylum Synergistota; class Synergistia; order Synergistales; family Synergistaceae; genus Caccocola. Next base: position 7,173 of record URAG01000035.1, read on the forward strand.
GTGCATGTGGGAGAAGTCGAATAAAAAATTCGGCGAGGGCGACCCGCGCTGCAACACCGTCCCGCCGGAGACGATAAAAGCAATAGAAGAGACCGACGCGACGATCATGGCCGCAATCACCTCGAAAGCCGGGGTCAAAGGCTTCAAGTCCGCGATACTCCAGATGCGCCAGCTTTTCGACCTCTATATAAATCTGCGCCCGGCGAAAACGCTGCCCGGTATCGGAACGCCGCTCGCAAAGAACCCCGACATAGACATCGTGATGTTCCGTGAGAACACTGAAGACCTCTACGCCGCCGTCGAGTTCTTCCCGCTTCCGAAAGAGATGTTCGACCTACACAAAGGCATGGACCGTTTCCGCGAGGGCAAGGGCGAGATAGCGGTTTCGTGGCGTGTATTCTCCGAAGAGGGCTGCACGCGCATCATCCGCGCCGCCTTCGAATATGCGAAGGCGACGGGCCGCAAGACCGTCCACTGCTGCAACAAAGCGAACGTCATCCGCCAGACAGACGGCATGATGAAGCGCATATTCCTCGAAATCGCAAAAGAATACGAACAGTACGGCATCAAAGGCATCGAAGAGAACGCCGATGCGACGGCTATGTGGCTCATTAAGAACCCGCAGGACTACAGCGTGGTCGTCGCCTCGAACGTATTCGGCGACATACTCTCCGACGAAGCGTCGCAGCTCACCGGCGGCCTCGGCTTCGCTCCCTCCGGCAACATAGGAAAGAACGCAGCGCTCTTTGAGCCGTCGAGCGGTTCCGTACCGAAATACGCGCACCAGTACAAGGTCAACCCGAGCGCGATGATCCTCACCTGCAAGATGATGCTCGAATACCTCGGCCTAGACGAAGCTGCACAGAAGATAGAAAAGGCCCTCGGCGAAGTGCTCGTCGAAAGCAAGCCCGGCACGCTCACCTACGACGTGCTGCGCGACTTCCGCGGAGACCCCGACTGGGAGAAGAACGCCGCTTCCACTATAGACATGGCCGCGGCGATTGCACAGAAGATCAACCCTGAGTTCACCGGAGAAAAGCTCGAAGCGGCAAAGAAAAAAGTCCACGAGATGTGCGCGTGGGACGAGGCGTCGCTCGTAGGCTTCGACGACTAACCGGCGCAAGCGCGCAGAATAACGGATAAATAAGCGAAGCGGCGCGCCTTCCACCAATCCGGGATCGGCGGGCCGTTTTTACATCGTAAGGAGGAATCGAAAAAAATGAAGACATCGCAGGCGGGAACCCTTGAATCGATGGACTGCCTCGTGACGCTTGAAGAGGCGCCGGGCGCCGGAGTGAATATAGAAATAAGCGGGGCGAGCGCAGTGCGCTTCAAAAGCGCGATGGAAAAGAAAATAAACGAGACGCTGGCCTCACTCGGAGCGACGGGCCTCAACGTCACCGTGCAGGACAACGGCGCGCTTGACATAGTCCTCGGCGCTCGCGTCGAAGCCGCTTACAAAAGGCTGAAGGAGGCGAAATAAATGCGCCGCACTATGCTCTACCTGCCTGGCAACAATCCTAACATGCTGACGCGCGGCTGGCTCTTCGGCTCCGACGGCGTGATACTCGACCTTGAAGACGCCGTCGCGATGTCCGAGAAGGACACCGCTCGCATCCTGGTCTCTAGATACCTGGAACAGGGCGAATTCGGGAACTGCGAGGTGACCGTCAGAATCAACGGCGTAGACACGGAATATTGGCGCGACGACCTTGCCGCGGTAGTCCCGATGAAGCGCCTCGACGGAATCCGCGCGCCTAAGGTTGACGGCCCCGAGACCGTGAAAATACTCGACGAGGAACTCTCGATACTTGAAGACAAAAACGGAATCCCGCAGGGCAAGCTCAAGCTTTTCTGCCTGCTTGAGACCGCGAAAGGGATATGGAACGCATACGACATTGCGGCCGCCTCTCCGAGAGTCGCCGCGATAATCCCCGGCGGCGAAGACCTCCGCGCCGACCTGCGCACCGAACGTTCAGACAGCGGCACAGAGCTGGAATGGGCACGCCGCATGCTCGTATTCGCCGCGCGCGCCGCTGGGGTCGACCCGCTCGACACAGTTTACGCGCGCGTCACCGACGACGACGGGCTGCGCCGCGAGGCGGAATTCATAAAACAGCTCGGATTCGCTGGCAAATCCGTAATCCATCCAAACCAGATAGCTATAGTACACGACGTCTTCAACCCAACCAAAGCCGAGATAGCCAAGGCCCAGAAGATAATCGCCGCAGCGAAGGAAGCCGCTGCGCGCGGACAGGGTGCCGTCTCCGTCGACGGCAAAATGGTCGACGTCCCCGTAGTCAAGAGAGCGGAATACACGCTCATACGCGCGGGACTCGCATAGGAGGTTTGCAGCAATGACCGTCAACGCAGTAAAACGCGAGATACCCGACTACATAGAAGGCTACGGCAAGGTCCGCCACTTCGAAGGAGCCTTCGCTAAAAAGCCCGAAGGGCGTATAGCCGGCGCGAAGCTACGCTGCTTCAACAACGACCGAGTGAACAAGGTAGCACCTTCGCTCAAAGACGCAATTAAGGCAAGCGGCCTAAAGAGCGGAATGACGATATCGTTCCACCACCATCTCAGAAACGGCGACTATGTCGTCAACATGGTGCTCGACGCCTGCGCCGAGCTAGGAATCAAAGATCTCACGCTCTTTCCTACGGCGCTCTTCGGCGTACACAAAAAGGTCATCGACCACATAAAGAGCGGAGTCGTCACAAAAATAATGGGCTCCGTCAACGGCCCGATCGGCCAGCTCGTCTCCGAGGGCGGCATGGGCGTGCCAGTCGTCCTGCGCAGCCACGGCGGACGGCCGCGCGCCGTCATGGCAGGCGACGTCCACATCGACGTGGCCTTCATAGCCGCGCCGACGGCCGACTGCTGCGGCAATATCTGCGGCACGGTCGGCAAATCTGCCTGCGGTTCCCTCGGCTACGCCTACACAGACGCCGACTACGCCGACACCGTGATAGCCGTCACTGACAACCTCGTCGCCTACCCCGCCGCCCCAGTCTCGATACCGCAGACCAAAGCCGACATAGTCGTTGAAGTTCCGTCGATAGGCGACCCGGCGGGTATCGTCTCCGGAACGACGAAGGTCACGCGCGACCCGCTGCGCCTCCTTATATCTAAATACGCGGCGCAGCTGATCGAGGCAAGCCCATACTTCAAAGACGGCATATCGTTCCAGACTGGCGCTGGCGGCATACCGCTCGCCGTCACCGCCTTCATGAAACAGGCGATGCTGCGCAAAGGCATAAAGGGCGGCTTCGGCCTCGGAGGCATAACGGGCTACTTCGTCGAGCTGCTCAAAGAAGGGCTCGTCGGCAAACTTATGGACGTGCAGTCCTTCGACCTCGACGCAGTGCGCTCGATAGCAGAAAACCCGAACCACATAGAAATCTCAGCTGACTGGTACGCGAACCCGTGGAACTGCGGCGCGGCCGTAAACATGCTCGACGTCGTAATACTCGGCGCGACGGAGGTCGACACCGACTTCAACGCAAACGTCAACACAGAAGCGGACGGCGCTCTACTCCACGGCACAGGCGGACATCAGGACACGGCGGCGGGCGCGAAGCTCACGATAATAGCGCAGCCTCTGCTCCGCGGGCGCATCCCCTGCGTCACCGACAAGGTTTACAGCGTCACGACCCCCGGCGAGGTAATCGACGCGATAGTCACCGAATACGGCATAACGATAAACCCGCGCCGCAAAGACCTGCTCGACGCCGTCAGCGAAGTCAAGGGCCTCCCCGTCGTCACGATGGACGAGCTCGCCGCGCGCGCCAGAAAAATGTCCGGCCCCACCGACCCCGTAGCCACCACCGACAGAATAGTCGGCGTAGTCGAATGGCGCGACGGCACAGTGATAGACGTGATAAGGCAGCTGAAAAAGTAAAAGGAGGCATGCGCAAAACGGCGCAGGAAAGCGCCCAGCAAGGGCGGCCGGTCCAGATTATGTGCAGCCGTTCCAGACCACAGAACCGGTATAAGTATCATGACGTTCCGACCAGGCCGCGTTGCAGATGCAGCCCGGCACGCTAGAATCATAACCTTCCCCGAGCCGTATGCCGACGACATCCGGCTCGGGAGTTTTCTGTGTACGACAAGAAGCGCGGCGAGATTGTACGCCGCGCTTCTTGTCGTGCATACTATAAATGAGCGGTGCTCAGTTTATTTCTTGGGCTCGACTTCCGTCTTTTTATTGAATACGTAGGATTCTCCAAGGCCGAGCTCGAGCGCTTTTTCGTATACCTTTGTCGCTACGGCTACGTCCATAGCACCGGTCCCTATCGGGATGCAGACTATTCTCTCTCCATCCTTGATGTGACCGTCCTTCTTGCCGGCTACCAGTTCGCCTATCGTGCCGGTCAACATATCTTCGGTGAACTGTTTGGTATCTACAACGCTCTTGAGCGCGCCCCTGTGCATAGTCTGCCCGATTGAGTCGACGAATACTCTATCCGCGGACAAAAGCAGCGCATCCTCGCATTCTGTGAACGACCCCATTGGGAATATTATCTGGCCAGGCTTGAACCATTCGTTCTTGATGAATTTGTTTTTCGCGTGAGTAACAGAAACTATTACGTCGGTGTCGTCGAATATAGCCTCTGGTGAAGTGACGGGCGTGATGTTTATCTTTGTCAGCGGCGCCATCTCCTCAACATACTTTTCAAGGGCTTGTGAGCTTATATCGTATACCTTTGCCTCTTCTATTTCAAACACTTCAGCAAAAGCGAGGAGTTGCGTGCGCCCCTGCGCGCCCGCTCCGCTGATTCCGAGCTTGATTTTCTTTTTGTTGACCATGTATTTTGCGGCAACGGCAGCCTGGGCGCCGGTACGGTAGTTAGTGATCTGTTCTCCGTCCATAACGCAGCGAAAAACGCCAGTTTCTGGATCGAAAAGAGATATCAGCGCGATGATGTACGGAAGTCCCCATGAAGGATTGTTCAGCGAACCGGTAACGCATTTGATTCCGGCGCTCTTCATACTGTGGATGTATGCCGGCATACCGTTCAGGCCGTTTTTATAAGGCGGCCACTCTGCGTCCTCGCCAAGCTCAAGCGTCACCTTCGTTGGGCAGACGACTTCTCCGTTTCCCCAGTCGCGAAAAGCAATTTCGCAGGCATCTACTGTATCTTTCATAGTCAGCAGTTCGTTAACGATGTCAGCGTCGATAAGTTTGCAAGTCATTTGAAATTTCCTCCGTTCAAATATAATTTCTTTATTTCAACAACATCGCTGCAAGAGCGAGATTATTGCGCCGTATGAATCCTAAAACGGCCCTAGCTTAATTACTGTGGCGACAATCAGTAATCCTGCGGCTAGTAACGTCCACATCAACATCAGCGGCCATACAAACTTGAACCACTTCTCATAAGGCACGCCTGCAAGGCCGATTGCTGCTATAAGCGACGGCTGGATCGGTGATATAGAATTTGTGATACCGTCTCCAAACTGGAAGGCTAAAACTGTAACTTGTCTTGTAACTCCCAGTATATCTCCGAGAGGAGCGAGAATCGGCATTGTCGTCGCAGCCTGACCGGAGCCGGAGGCGAATATAAAATTCAATATGGTTTGTACTATAAGCATACCGACTGCTGATATGCTTGCAGGCAGCCATCCGACCACAAACGCAAGGGCATTGATGACAGAGTCCATTATGTGCCCTTCGTCAAGCACCACTACGATAGCCCTCGCCAATCCGATGCATACGGCGGTGAAGCACATCTCTTTTGCGCCTAGGACAAAGTTGTCCGCAATTTCTTCCGCGCTTAGTTTTCCTATGATCCCGCATATCAGCCCAATAATAAGGAATATCGTTATTATTTCGTAAAGGTAATATCCTTTTGCAAGTACGCCGTATACTAGATATGCAAATCCAACAACAATTACTACTAATATCGCCTTATCACGTGATGTTAATGGTGAATCGTCGAATGTAATATCTAGATTGTCCACATCCAAACCGTACACAACACTTTGGGTGGGGTCGTGTTTCACTTTTTTTGCATAACGCATGATCCACCACCATACTAGAATGTAGAATAAAAGCATACATGCAAAACGGAATTCAATTCCTGAGAAAAGCGGTAGCTCTGCGATGCCCTGAGCAACACCTGTATTAAATGGATTCATGGGGCCAGCCGTATATCCCGTATACGCCCCAAGGTATACCATCGCCGCGCCAACCACCGCATCGTACCCGACACCCTTTGCAATAGCTACGGCTATTGGAATAAAAATCAATGTCTCCTCAGCCGCGCCAAAAGTTGCGCTGCATATTGAAATTACGAGCATGGTTGCCGGAATAAGCAGGTGTTCTCTGCCGTTAAGCTTGGTTATGGCTCGATTGATTATCCTGTTAATCGTTCCAGTTGCATTAATGATATGGAAGACGGAGCCTATCAGCAATACGAAAAATACTATATCGCGTGCAGCGTCCAAGCCTTGCGGCAGAGCCAGAAAAGTATCGAAAAAGCTCACCGGAGTTTGCTCAACTTTATGGAACGTACCAGGTATAACGAGTGTACGACCGGTTTGTTCGTCTGTAACACGGTTAAATTCACCGGCGGGGATGAGATATGTACCGATTGCGGCAAGCACTATAAGTATTGCTATTAGAACATAAGTATGCGGTACTTTTTGAATTTTAAGCCGTGACATCTTTTACTGCCTCCTTTGAATTGCCATTACTCCCCTTTTAGCATTTTTATTATGCTGGTAACAGACGGGGCTTTAATCCCTATAGATCTGATTCCACGCCCGGAGCACATGAAGTCTGTGCCGTTGAGAATACCGGCCAACTCTATGATGGAATCGATTGTAGGCGTAGGAATCCCTGCGATGTCGCCTAATTCAGCAAGCGGAACCAGCAAATACGGTACATCCTCAGTTAGATATCTGTGCGTCAGGCTCTGCGGAGAATCTTTCCCCATCTTGCTGTACACGGGGTGAGTGCTGAAAATATCGTGCAAGCATGAGTATCGCGAACCATCGAGGTCATAATTTGAAAGCGCATCCTCGAACTCCGTTACAAGCTTATAACCAAACGCTGCGGCGACGGCTAAACGTTCTTCATCCATCTTTTCCATGACTTTACAAACTGATGATGTCATGCCGTCGGTGTAAAAGCTAAAGCGTTCCCCGCTTTCGATGCGTCCGGCATTCATTATCATCGTTGGACAATGTATTATCATATTGGTATTTGCCAGCCCCACCGCCATTACGCTTGGCAGCGTTGATAAACGTAATGGAAGCAATTGTTGCAGTTTCTCACGCAGCGTATCGATACCGTCGGATGGGATCGCGGACATAGCCATACTTCCTTTTACTCCAAAGACGTTGCAGATTTTATCCGCGTTCAAACGTGCGGCGTATGGAATAGTGTCCGCCTCGCCTATCAATACGCCGTCGGCGTTGTAGTTTGCCTTCAGCTTGGAGTACAACGATATGGAGCCGAAATTACCCGGCATTATGAAGATAGCCTGTCCTGCTTTTACATGGGGGATCATATAGTTAAAAGCCGCTTCCTGCCCAAACGAAGGCATGATGACGAAAATCGTCTCAGCACCGTCCATCGCTTCTTTCGCGCTTGTCGTTACGCACGACAACTGGGCTTTTCCCGAGACCGCCCCAGTCGCTGTTACTATACGTCCGTTGGCGCGCAGATATTCTATATTAGCGCTGAAGGATGGATTCTCCCACAATCTGACGCTATGGCCGCGTAAACTTAAATCACACGCTAATGCGCTGGCACCGTTGCCTGCGCCGAAAACGGCAACTTCCATGATTATTTTCACTCCTATCGCAAAGAATGCAAACAACGCATGATATTAATGAGTTCATTTAACGTATACGTTATATGAACTCATTATATGGCCTTTTTATGCTTTGTCAAGAATTTAATAATAAGATGTTGGCTTGAAATGTTTATAAATATTTTATAAATAAAAATTGATAATTTACAAGATTGTTTGTGCCAGTATAAAAAACACGGAAGGGAGAATTTTATTCTCTCGCCTTCCGTGCTCCGCGATATTAACAATTAAGGAATTTCATAGGGGAAAGAGTGTTTCGTACTCTTTCCATTCTGGATACGATGTTACATAGTCAGTTGCGATTATAGTGTTCCTAAGATGGGCGACGACTTTTTTCGTTGCTGCCGCGGGATCTTTTTTAGCGACACTGAAAATGATATCTCTATGCTGGTCTATCATCAGATCATTAAAATCTTTATGTTGATTTATGTCTCTGTTTAATCTATATTTGCCTGCACCGTAAAATAGTTCGTACATACATATACGCAGATATGCTCGTTTTAGCGAGTTCACTAGGTATGCGTTCCCCGAAATTGATGCAAGCGTTATATGAAAGCCGTTACTTAAATCTTTATATTTATCTGAGATTTGTGTCTCGCTTATTTCAATTTCAGAGTTTATAGCACAATCAATTTTCTTTTGGGCTTGGGAATCCCATTGCAGGCATGCTAAAGCGACTGATGCAGTTTCAAGCCGTTCACGAAGTGTATATACATGAAACAGATCAGAGAGTGACAGCTTGGGAAATATATACCCTCTCTGATTTTGTCTCTTCTCGAGTATTCCATCCAAGACTAATTGATCAAGAGCCGCACGTATGGGGGTTCTGCTCATACATAACGACTTTTCAAGATCCGTTTCAAAAAGCTTGGCGCAAGGGAAAATCTCTTTATGCTGAATTGCAATCAATATTTGTTCTATAGCCGCATCCTGTGCGGAAGTTTTTATCGCCATTGCTGACTGCTCCTGTTGGAGATTAATATTACATACTTTGTGGTATTATACACTTTTATCCTTGACATACAAAAAACAAATGGCTTATGAAACACATTAGTTTTCATAAGCCATTATATTGCGAATTAAGATTTGTACTCTCTGAACGCCTCCGCGAGCCTTCTCAGGCCTTCGTCGGCGGTCTCAGGCGCGACCTTTGCGAACGATAGGCGGAAGGAGTGGCGGTCGTTCTTCGCCTCGTCGATCGTGTAAAAGGCGCTGCCGGGGATGATTCCGACTTTTTTCTGCTCAACTGCAAAACGCGCGAATGAGGCCATGTCGTCGATGAAGCCGGCCTCGCACCAGATGAAGAAGCCGCCTTTAGGGAAGTTCGTGCGCACGCCGAGAGGCGCAAGGTGTTTTTCTATCGCGCGCATCATGCCGTCGCGGCGTTCGCGGTAGGCGGCGCGCAGGAATTCGACGCGCTTTCCGAAATCTGTAGCGGAAAGGTATGAGTGCAGCCCTTTCTGCAAAATTGCGGGGCGCGTCAGCCCGGCGCTTACGCGGAACGCGTTCAGGTGAGGTATTATCGCGTTCGGCACGACAAGCCAGCCGCAGCGGACACCAGGCGCTACGAGCTTTGAAAAGCTGTTTGAGTGCAGCACGCGCCTGTCTTCGCCCGCAAGCTTTATGTAGGTTGCCGGTGGCTCTCCGTCGTAGCTCAAATAATGATACGGGTCGTCCTCGAATATCGGCACGTCGTACCGACGCGCGATGTCGAGTATCGCCTTGCGGCGTTCGAGCGGCGACGTGCGCCCGCTCGGGTTCTGGAAGTTCGGTATCGTGTACAGGAAACGTACACTGCGCGAGCGAAGCAGCTTTTCAAATTCTTCCGGGATTATGCCGTCGTCGTCCGATGGTACGCCGACACAGTTCGCGCCCTGCTTGCGGAATGTCAGCAGCGTCTCTGTGAACGTCGGCGCTTCTACGAGCACCGTGCATCCAGGGTCGATGAGCGTCTCGGCGACGAGCTCTATCGCCTCACCCGCTCCGTTTGTCAGAAGTATGTTGTCGCTTGTCACCCAGTCTGGGATCATGCCGTCGGCGCGCATTCTGTCGGTTATCCAGTCGCGCAGTTCGCGGAGGCCGTAGTCCTCCTTGGCGTAGCCGAGCAGCGTAAGGTCGTCGAACATCGTGGAGAACGCTTTCTTGAGTTCCTCAGTCGGATAAAGATCTGCCGACGGCTCTCCGGCGGTCAGCGATATGGCGTTGTGCTGTATCGCGAGTTTTATCATTATCCCTATTTCGGTCGGATCCAGTCTTTCTTTCGCCATCGTACTGAGCTGGTATCTGAAATTAAATTCTCCCGCCATTTTGTTTCCTCCACTCTTTAATAAATTATACCGACGTTATTATAACAGCGCCGAGCGCCCTATTTTCTGAAAACTTCCGTCACCCTGTCGAGTATACCGTTGAGCTGGGCTATCGCTACGCCGTAATTGGTGATCGGGACGCCCGCCTCTCTGGCTTCGATTATGCGGGACATGAGCTGCTTGCGCGTGAACATACAGCCTCCGCAGTGGAGGATAAGGGAGTATTCGCTTAAATTCTTTGGAAAATCCTGGCCGGCGCATATTTCAACAGAGAGCGTTTCGCCTGCTTTTTGACGCAGCCAGCGCGGGAGTTTTTCGCGGCCTATATCTTCGTTCAGCGGAGCGTGGGTGCAGGCTTCGGCTATGAGCACCTTGTCGTGCTGGCCGAGTTTTTCTATAGCTTTTGCGCCGTCGATGAAGACGGAAAGCTCGCCTTTGGCGCGCGCCATTATTATCGAGAACGAAGTGAGCGGCACCTCGCGCGGCAGGATTTCGTCGACGAGCTTGAATACCTGCGAGTCAGTGATTACAAGCGCGGGAGGCTCTTTGAGCGCGCCGAGCGTCTCGCGGAAACGGTCCGCGGTGCATACGAATGCGCTGCCGCCGTTGTCTAGGATGTCGCGGATTACCTGAACCTGCGGCAGTATGAGGCGGCCTTTGGGAGCCTGTATGTCCTGCGGCGCGACGAGGACGATTTTCGCACCGGGAGCGTAGAGGTCTCCGGTAAGCGCCGGGGCTTCAAAGTCGGAAGGCGCGTTTTTGACTATCGCGGAGAGCAGCTTCGCGCGGTCGCCTTTGTCGTTTGCAGACAGGGCGACGAACGGGATGCCGAGTTCAGCTTCGAGCTTCGCGCGCAGAGCTTCGGCTTCCTCCGGCGTAAGTTTGTCGGTTTTGTTGAGCGCGCCTATTACGGCGGTTTTGCCCGCGCGCAGCTCGGCTAGCCATTCGCGTTCGCGCGACGTGTCGCTGGCGGTCTCGGCGGAGACGACGAGGACTGCGAGGTCCGTCCTATCCATCATCTCTTTCGAGCGCCCTATGCGCAGCGCGCCGAGGTCGCCTTCGTCGTCTAGCCCTGCCGTGTCTATCACGGCGATAGGGCCGAGCGGCAGCAGTTCCATGCTTTTTATGACGGGGTCGGTGGTCGTGCCTGCGTGTTCGGAGACGAGCGCCGTCTGCTGGCCAGTGACGAGGTTGATGAGGCTTGATTTGCCGGCGTTACGCCGTCCGTAGAAAGCTATATGCAGCCTGTTAGAGCGCGGCGTGTCTGTAAGCGCCATTTTTGCAGCCTCCTTTATTTTTTTGAAACCGCGGCCTTTACGGTGACGCCGCTGATTTTTCCGAGTTTGCCGGTGAGAGCGCTGATATCGTCGGTCGTGCCGTCGAGGATGACCGATATTACGGCGACGCCGCGCTCACGGTATGGAATGCCGAGGCGCCCGACGATGAGGCGGCTGAATTTGTGGAGCGCTTCGTTGACCTCCTGAACGCTGTCAGGATTTTCGATGATGATTGCTGCGACGCCGATTCTGTTTTCCTCCATAAGATCATCCCCCGGAATATAAAACGGGCCTTCCCTCTCAGAGAAAAGGCCCGTTCAATGCTGTGCCGTGCTTTTCCCTGCCCGCGGAAGTTTCCCCGGGAACGGAATGCCGCTGCGTTAATTATAACCCACCGCGCGTTTTTACGCCGCGTTACAAGCAGGCAACGGGTGCTTCGCCTTATCCAGCGCGTCCTGTTCTTTGTAGAATTCCTCAATTTTCGCGAGGATATAGCGGCGCTTCTCCTTCTCGTTCAACCCTTCCGGAAGCTTCTCCGGGTCTATAGGGTCGCCGAAGGTTACAGTAAGCTTGCACGGGCGCGGGAAGCGCATGTGCGGCGCTAGCGCGCGCCACGTGCCCGCCGCGTAGGTCGGTATGACGGGCGCGCCGGTTTTCAGCGCCATTATCGCGACGCCGCCCTCAAGCGGCTGAAGCCTGCCGTCTTCAGTCCTGTGCCCTTCGGGGCAGATAAATACGTTGTAGCCTTCCTTGATAAATCCCATGACTAAACGCAGCAGTCCCGCGGAACTGTTCTTGTCGTCCTGCGATACAGGGACGGAGCCCATCGCGCGCAGATAGGCGCCAAAGAGCGGGAATGAAAACAGCTTGTCCCACGCGATAAATTTTAGGTAGCCTGGAAAGAACGCATACCCGACGACCGGCGGGTCGAGGTAGCTCGCGTGATTCGACGCGACTATGACTGGACGGTCCTTCGGTATCTTCTCTTTGCCGTATACCGAGAGGCGGTGATAGAGTGTAAAATATATCATGACGATAATTCGGGTGATGGAATATACCCAGTTTCTGTCCGACTTCATTTCTGCTTCCTCCTAAAGCGTTACTTCCGATAGGATAACGCGCAGGGGGGCGGTTGACAAGCGCCGGAGGTGCGTCATGGGCGAGCATGGTGAAAATACTAAAAAAGGCGGAGGCTCTGGCTTCCTGCGGACGCTGGGACGCGACTTTTTCCTCGGCTGCATCGCGCTGCTGCCGCTCGCGCTCTTCGTGTTCGTCTTTTATTATCTTATTTACCTCTGTGAAATGTTCGGCTCGCTCATCTTCGGCTTCACGCAGTCGCGCCGCTCGACGGCGCTCATCATCGTCTTCCTCGTCTGCCTGCTCGTCTACATCGGGCGCAAGCTGCGGCGCCGCGAGCGCTCGCTGCTGAGCCTTCTGGAGCAGCTCGTCATTACGAAGATCCCCGTGATCGGCGGCTGGTACGCCACCTTCCGCGACATATTGCAGACCTTCACCGCGAGCGGCGGCGTAGGCTATCTCGGCACTGTAAAGATCCCCGTAGGCAAGGGCTACGTCATCGCCTTCGTCTCCAAGCGCGAGGAAATGCCGGACGGCTCGGCGCGCGTGACTGTCTTTGTACCGACCTCGCCCAACCCGACGACGGGCTTCGTGCTGTTCTTCGACGAAAAGGATATCGAATATCTCGACATTCCGCCGGAGAAGGCCTTTACGTTGATAATTTCACTTGGAGTAAAATCGTAGGAAATTGCGTAAAAAAACGCGGCAAATCGAAAATTCCGTGTATAATTGCAGGGGGAACAGATAAACACAGCCCCCGGCGGGGGCGTAAAACCATAGGGAGGTCATTATTGATATGGAACAGATTCGCAATCTTGATCAGCTTCTCGAGTACGCGAGAGCGGTAGGGCCGAAGAAGATCAGCGTCGCGCGCGCCGAAGACGCCGAGGTCATGGAGGCGGTCGAAAACGCCCGCAAGGCCGGGATAGCCAACGCCGTCCTAGTAGGCGACGAGGACAAGATTAAGGAAGTCGCCGCCCAGCTCGGCGTCGACCTCGCCAACTACGAGATAGTCGACGAGAAGGGCGGGGAAGCCGCAGCGGCGCTCAAGGCTGTCGAGCTCGTATCGACCGGCCAGGCGCAGATCGTCATGAAGGGCATGGTCGCTACGGCGAACTTCCTGCGCGGCGTCCTCAATAAAGAAAAGGGCCTCCGCAGCGGCAAGACGCTCTCGCACGTCTACATCCATCAGGTCAAGGGTTATGACCGCATTTTCTTCGTCTCCGACCCCGCATTCAATATGTATCCCGACATCAAGGTAAAAGTCGACATCGTCAAGAACGTCGTCGAACTCGCTCACGCATTCGGCGTCGCCTGCCCGAAAGTCGCCGCCCTTGCCGCCGTCGAAGTAGTCAACCCAGACATGCCGCCGACCATCGACGCCGCGCTCCTGACGCAGATGAACCGCCGCGGACAGATCAAGGGCTGCGTAATCGACGGCCCGCTCGCGCTCGACAACGCCGTCTCGCCGCATTCGGCGCAGCACAAGGGCATCAAGTCAGAAGTCGCCGGCTACGCGGACATCCTTCATGTTCCGAACATCGAATCCGGCAACATCCTCGCGAAGTCGATAGTCTACTTCGCGGAGAACAAGACCGCAGCCATCGTCCTCGGAGCCAAGGCGCCCGTCATCCTCACGAGCCGCGCCGACTCGCCCGAGACGAAGCTTCTCTCAATCGCCACCGCTTGCGCCCTCGCCGCGCACCAGGGCAAGTAACAGAGACGACCGCTCGAAGAAGGGGGCTTTCACCCCTTCTTCGTTTTTTATTATGGACTGCGAATACAGAAACGAAATAACGGTGCTTCCATCGCCTTTCGGCGATACCGGCGTGCGTGTGAGCCGGCTCTTCCCGCCCGCGCCGAACGGCACGCACGCGCTGTTGCTCCATGGGGTGCACAGCAGCGCCAACCTTGGGCATAGAAACAAATTCCGCCACCTCGCCGAGATACTTGCGCGGCGCGGCGTCACGCCGTGGCTCTGCGAGACGAGCCGCGTAGCCGTAAGCCGTGAAGAATGCGGGGACGAACCGCTCGCCTGGATAGAAGAATCTTTCGGCGGCAAAACCTTCGGAGAAGAGCACGACGACTGCCTGTCCGCGCTTCGGCTCGTTATGGAAGAAAATCCCCGCTCGCTTTGGATATGGGGTTTTTCGCTCGGCGGCATAATCGCGCTTCTCCTCGCACGCATAGGCGACGTGCGCGTAGACAGGCTGATACTCTCTGGAACCGCCCTCGTCTCTATGCCTGAAGTCGAAAAAGTTATGATGCCGATGCCTGTGCTTTCAACATTGCGCTCCACAGTGGCGGCGGATATGGTCGACGACGTGCGGGCAGGAGAAATGTTCGCTTTCCGCGGGACGGAAGACGCGGTATTCTCAGAAGAAGCCTGCCGCTCGCTTCTCGGCGCTGTAAAGATACCGGAGAGCCGGAAAAAATTCTTCGTTATAGACGGGGCCGACCACTCGTTCAAAATACGCGGCGGAAAATACGACCCCAGCATAATGGAGGAAATGCTCTCCCTTATGGACGGAATATGAAACTGAAAATTATAGCGGCCGCGGCGATTGCAGCAGCGGCGCTCGCCTCGGCGGCTTATGCCGCCGACATAGACTACCAGGAATTTCAGGAAGATCCGCTGGAGACCGCTATACGCAAATTAGCGGTGCCGGACAAAGCCGCATGGGACATGGAAGAAATGCTCTCCGGCGGCGCGCCAGAATTTATACAGGAAGCGATTTGGCCTCTGCGAACCGGCTTTTTGGGGCGCGGCCTCAAGCGTACCGGGCGCGGGCAGCACGACGGCGTCGATATGAGCGCACCAAAAGGAACGCCTATATACGCCATTCTCGACGGGATAGTAGAAGTCGTTTCGAACAACGGCCCCGGATTCCGCGGTTACGGGCGCGTCATAGTCATAAACCACGGAGGTAAACTATGGTCGCTCTACTCGCATAACTCGGCCAACTACGTAAAAGTCGGGCAGATGGTGAAGCAGGGGGACAAGAT
>URAG01000036.1 GCA_900545755.1 uncultured Cloacibacillus sp.
AAGATATGGCGCTAGTCGCGCTTTTCGCGGCGCTTACGGCGATCGGGGCGTTCATCAGGATTCCGGTTCCAGTCGTGCCGTTCACACTGCAATTTTTATTTTCCAATCTCGCTGGGCTCCTGCTGGGGCCGAGGCGCGGCGCTGCCGCGGTCTGCGTCTACATGGCGGCGGGGCTGATAGGCATCCCTGTTTTCACGCAGGGCGGCGGGCCGTGGTACGTGATGAACCCGACCTTCGGCTACATAGTCGGCTTTGCTGCGGGCGCGTGGCTCGCCGGCAGGATAGCGCAGTCGATGGAGACGAGCAGCTTCGCCCTTCTGCTGGTCGCGAGTTTTGCGGATATCGCCGTGGTCTACGTTTTCGGAGTTACATACTACTGGTTCGCGGCGTCATACTTCGTGGGCTCGCCTGTCGCCGTCTCCGCACTCTTGCTTTACGGCCTCGTACTCGCCGCGCCGGGCGACGTCGTACTCTGCTTTGTATCCGCGGCGCTCGCCGCAAAAATTCTTCTCCGTATCGGAGGCGGAAATTTGTAATGACTGTCAAAGAACTTAAAGAAAAGGTGATGTCAGGCGAAAGCCTAACTAAGGAGGAAGCGTTGTCGCTCGAAACCGCTGACATCGAGGAGCTGTCGCGCGCCGCCGACGATATACGCAAACGCTTCGCAGGCGGAGGCTTCGACGTATGCACGATAATCAACGCTAAGAGCGGGTGCTGCACGGAAAACTGTAAATTCTGCGCACAGTCGGCCGCCTACCGCTCCGGCGCAAAGGAATATCCGCTGATCGGCGCCGGCGAAGCGCTGCGCGAGGCGCGCCGAAGCGAGCGGAGCGGCATAGGCCGCGTCGCGCTCGTAACCTCAGGCAGAAAGCTCAGCAAGTCCGAGGTTGAAAAGGTCTGCAAGGTATACGCAGCGCTGCGCGACAAATGCGGAATAAGCCTCTGCGCGTCGCACGGCCTGCTGGATTACGAAGATTTCGTGCAGCTTCGGGCGGCGGGCGTGACGCGCGTCCACAACAATCTTGAAACCTCGCGCCGCAACTTTCCGAACGTATGCACGACGCACAACTACGACGACAAAATCGCCGCGATAAAGGCCGCCGTGCGCGCGGGGCTTGAGGTTTGCAGCGGCGGCATAATCGGCATGGGCGAGAGCTTCGCCGACCGCGTGGAGATGGCCTTCGAGCTGCGCGGCCTCGGCGTGAAATCCGTGCCTCTCAACGTGCTGAACCCTATAAAAGGCACGCCATACGAAAATCTGCCGCGGCTCGGGTACGGCGATATAAAACGCGCTGCGGCGCTTTTCCGTTTCGTACTGCCGGACGCAGCGGTACGTATGGCGGGCGGGCGCGGCCTGTTGGCTGACAAAGGGCGCGCAGCCTTCCGTTCTGGAGCGAACGCCGCAATATCGGGAGATATGTTGACGACCGCGGGCATCTCCGTCGAGGAGGACATGAAGATGATAAAAGAACTTGGCTGCGAGGTGAAAAGGCCGTGAGCCGCGCGCTTTTCGTAACCGCAACAGGAACGGACGCGGGGAAGACCTACGTTACGGCGCTTATTGTGAAGCGGCTGCGCGGCGCTGGCATCAGCGCCGGTTATTACAAGGCCGCGCTCAGCGGCGCGGAGGAACGCGGCGGGAAACTCGTCCCCGGTGACGCGGATTTCGTCGCGCACGAAAGCGGCATGAGAGAAGCGCCTGAAAGCCTAGTCTCCTACGTTTATAAAAATCCGCTATCGCCGCATCTCGCCGCGCAGATCGAAGGCAACCCGCCGGAGCTTGACGTTATAAAGCGCGATTTCGCACTCGCGCTCAAGAAATACGACTACCTCTGCGTCGAGGGCTGCGGCGGAATCGTATGTCCGATACGCTGGGATGACAAACGCCTTATGCTTGAAGACATAATCAAAGCCTGCGGCCTCTCCGTCGTGATAGTCTCGCCGTCGGGCCTCGGCTCGATAAACTCGGCCGTCCTTACCGCCGGACATGCGCGTGCAAGCGGAATAGCGGTGCGCGGAATAATCATGAACGGTTACGACGAAACGAATCTTATGCACAGAGACAACAAAAAAATGATAGAGGAGCTCACGGGCGTCCGTGTCGCAGCCTGCGTCAAGCGCGGCGACAGGGAGCTGAATATCACGCTTGAAGAGCTTCGCGGACTTTTCGGGGAGGCGGCTGAATTTGACGCTTGAAGAAAGAGATTTGCTCCACATCTGGCATCCTTGCTCTCAGATGAAGGACTACGAGGAGCTGCCGCCGATACCGATAGCACGCGGGCGCGGCGTTCACCTCTACGACGTTTACGGAAAAGAATACATCGACATAGTCAGCTCGTGGTGGTGTAACCTGCTTGGACATTGCAACCCCGTGATAAACGCCGCCGTCAGAGAACAGCTGGAGCGCCTTGAACACGTAATATTCGCGAACTTCACACACGAGCCTGCGATACGCCTTTGCGAGGAGCTTTCAGAAATCGTGCCGCACGGCCTGACGAAGTTCAACTTCTCCGACAACGGCTCCGCCTCCGTGGAATGTGCGCTCAAGATGGCATTTCAGTACCAGCACCAGACTGGACATCCCGAAAAGACGAAATTTATCTGCCTTTCGGACGGCTACCACGGCGAGACGATAGGCGCGCTCTCCGTCGGCTGCCTCGACCTTTACGCGAAGCTGTACAAGCCTATGCTGATGGACGTGGCGCGTATTCAGGCCCCCGACTGCTACCGCTGCCCGTGCGGTAAAGAGCGCGGCGGCTGTGCCGTAGAGTGTTTCGCATTCGCTGAGCGGCTGTTCGAGGAACAGGCTGCGGAATGCTGCGCAGTCATAGTCGAGCCGCTGCTTCAGGGCAGCGCAGGCATGAGGATATATCCCGCTGAATATTTGACGAAGTTGCGCGCTCTCTGCGACGAATACGGCGTTCTGCTGATCGCCGACGAAATAGCGACGGGATTTGGACGCACCGGAAAGATGTTCGCTTTCGACCATACGGGCGTAAGCCCGGATATAATGTGCATATCGAAAGGGCTGACCGGCGGCTATATGCCGATGGCGATAACTGTCGTGACTGACGAAATCTACAATGCTTTCTACGCCGACTACCGCGAGGGCAAGGCCTTCATGCACAGCCACACCTACAGCGGCAACCCGCTCGGCTGCGCTGCGGCGCTCGCCGTACAGAAGATACTGCGCGAGGAGAAAATAATAGAAAAAACAGCGCCGCGCGCGAAGTACCTGAACGCGCTGCTCAACGAGGCCTTCGCCGCGCATCCGAACGTAGGCGAAATTCGCCACATCGGGCTGATAAACGCGATGGAAATCGTCGATGATAAAAAAACGAAAAATGCCCTCGACAGCGAAAAGCGCACAGGCTACGCAATATACAAAGAAGCCCTCAAACGAGGACTGCTCTTGCGCCCGCTCGGCGACGTCATATACTTCAACCCGCCGCTCATAATCGACGAAAAAGAGATGGACGAAGCCGTCAGCCGCGCGAAAGCGGCATTCAACGCGGTGATGGGGTTGCGTTAAAACTCCGTGCACTTATGTGTTGACAAAATCAAAAAATGCTGTAGAATACCTCCTTGTGATGTGCGAGTGAATCGCTAGCTCAGTTGGCAGAGCACCGGACTTTTAATCCGGGTGTCCCGGGTTCAAGTCCCGGGCGATTCACCACTGCGGTCCTATCGTCCAGAGGCCTAGGACACCGCCCTTTCAAGGCGGCGACACGAGTTCGAATCTCGTTAGGACCGCCATTTCGATTAACGGATGGCAATCTTGCTAACGCAAGGTTGCCATTTTTTCTTATCCCAGTATTGCCTGACAAATACTTCCAAGCCTGCTTTGTTTTTGTTTTACTTGCTGTTTGTGTTTATTCTGTGCGGCCATGTTAAAAACAAAACTTAAGGAAAACAAACTAAAACGGGCAAAATATGCAGGCGGTTAAGTTGCGCATATTCACTATGATAAAATGTCATAAGCAATAAAAATTGGAATGAAGAGTTGAGTATGTAATCTGCTTGAGAATGATGAATATGATTTTGTAAAGGGGATGGAAAAATGGATATTTCTTCTCTGATTTCTGATAAAGTTCGCTCTATTCCGGTTCCTAAGATGGCGGCGTTCTTCAACCTTCCGCAGGACGTCATATCTCTCGGGTTGGGGGAACCGGGGTTTTCTACCTCTTCCGTGGTAGGGAACGGCGCGATCGAGGCAATTAGCTCGGGGAAGACATTCTATCCTCCTAGCAACGGCTACGCTGAGCTAAAAACGAAGATATCAGAGTATCTCGCAGAGCGTTTCAACATCCGTTATTCTCAGGATGAAGTGCTGCTCACCCCTGGTTCGTCCCTCGGCCTCGACGACACGATAAGGGCCTTCGTCTCCGACGGCGACGAGGTGCTGCTGCCGAAACCGGCTTATGGGTTTTACGCGACGCTCGTGCGCCTTTCTGGCGGCGTGCCGGTCTTCGTCCCTACATACGAAAAGAACGGATGGGCGCTCGACGCGGACGACGTGGCGGCGGCGATAACGCCGAGGACGAAGATGCTTATCCTCAATTATCCTAACAACCCGACCGGCAGCGTTATGTCCGACGCGCAGTTGGCAAAGATTGCCGACGTTATAAGGGACAAGGAGATTATCGTGATTTCTGACGAAGTTTACGCCGAGTTCGTCTACGACGGGAAACACTGTACGATTCTGCACCAGCCTGGTATGCGCGAGCGCACGGTCTTTATCTCAGGTTTTTCAAAGTCGATGGCGATGACCGGCTGGCGCATAGGCTATCTCTGCGCGCCAGCCGCGCTGTTTGAGCCCATCGCCATGATAAACGCTTCTACTGTGATGTGCGCGCCCGGAGTGGCGCAGTACGCCGCGCTGCGTGGGCTGGAGCGTGGGCGCGGCGACATTGCGCGTATGGCGGAGGAATACCGCGCGCGGCGCGATTATATATGCGGGCGCGCGCATAAGTTTGGCTGGCGGTGCAGCCCGCCGCGCGGAGCGTTCTATCTCTGGGCTGACATCTCGCCGTCGGGCTGGACTGCGGAGGAGCTTGTGCATACGCTTATCCGAGAGTGCAAGGTCGCGCTGATGCCTGGGACGATATTTGGCGGCGATTATGCGAATTTCGTCAGAATAACTTACTCTTACGACATGGAGACGATCCGGGAAGCGATGGACAGGATAGAAGCGTTTCTCTCGCGGCGCGCATAAATCCGCAGAGAGGCGGCGCGTATAACAAACGAAACGGCGGGAAACATGATAAGATTATCTCCCGCCGTTTTTCTGTGTAAAAATCCGGCGCGAAAGGGGAGAAAATGATGGATTTTGACGTTCATGAATGGTGCGCTGAATTTCTGCGTAAGATTGAGGGGGCATTCGGCGGCGCGCTCGTCTTTGCTGGCCTCCAGGGCAGCCGCGGGCGCGGCGAAGCTGGAAATGAGAGCGATATCGACCTCGTCGTTGTGCTGAAAGAGCTGACGCCGCGTGAGCTCGGCCTTTACGCCGAGGTACTGGCGTCGATGCCGTTTTCGGAAAAAGCCTGCGGCTTTATCTGCGGCGAGCCGGAGCTGCGCGCTTGGAGCGCGTCGGAGCTGTTTCTGCTGTATCACGACACGACGCCGCTCTGCGGTTCGCTCGATTTCATAGCGCCGCTGATCGACGGCGGAGCAGCGAAGAAGGCTCTCAAAGACGGAGCATGCGCGATATACCACGGCTGCTGCCACAACAGGCTTTACGAGAAGAGCATTGATATCCTTGGCGTTCTATATAAATCAGCGTTTTTCACAGCGCGCGTGAAACATTACTGCGAGACAGGACGCTTCGTCAAAAAGCTGAACGAGCTCATGCGCGGCGCGGATAGCGGCGATATAGAAATCCTGGCAACATTTGCAGATTTCCGCTCCGGACAGATACGTGAAGGTGATTTTATTAAATTGTCAGACGTGCTTATAAAATGGAGCTCCGGCGTGATCCGCCACAGCTGACGGTATTTTTTTAAGCTTGCAAACGCAACAAAACTCATTTATGCGTAGGTCAGGGAAGGGCAGAAATATTTTTTGTCTTTTCTTGACCTTTTTGTTCTAATAGAGTAGAATACACGCAACGGTACAGAATGAAAGCATTCTGTTAAACGGAGGACGGTAAAAGCGAAACCGAAAAATATGCGCGTCACGCGCGACAAAAATCCGGTGCGTTCCGGTATAGCTTATCGCATCGCGCAGTTAGGAAAAAGAAAAATCCTGGAATCGCTTTATTGAAATTGACAAAACATCGGCCGAAACTGGCCGAGAAATTTGGGAACGGAGTGAGCGCGGTGGCGTCGTCAAGTCTTACGAGAAAGATAGAGGAATATATCGGTCATCTTCTTGAAGAAAACGGAGGCGGAACGATCCTGCTTCGGCGGAAAGACCTTGCCGAGCATTTTGAATGTGTGCCTAGCCAGATAAATTATGTGCTCAGAAGCCGTTTCGCGCCCGAGAACGGATTCATAGTGGAGAGCCAGCGCGGAGGACACGGCTACATTCGCGTAGTGCAGCTGACATTTAAGAACTGTGACGAGGAGGCCGTACACCTAGAGGATCTTGTCGGCAACAAAATTTCCGAGCAAGATTCACGCCGGCTGCTGATGAATCTCCAGAATAGGAAGATGCTTTCTCCGCGCGAGCGCCTTATCATAGAGGTCGCGCTGCGAGACCAAGAGGAAAACGGAAAAAACCTTTACGATATTTCAATACATAAAAGAGAAATCATGAGAGCGTCATTGCTGAAAAAATTGCTTACAAGCCTTGCGCTCAGCTAGGAGGCGGGTATATATGCTGTGTGAACAATGCGGAACAAGACGGGCCGAAGTACACCTCGTCAAGGTTGTGAATGGGGAACGCCGTGTGCAGCACCTTTGCAGGGAATGCGCGGGAGAGTTTTTAAGTATGAACGACGTAACGAACCTCATGAAATTATCCTTCTCGGTGGAAGGGCTCATGGATATAGACGAGGCTTTCAGAGATCTTGTGATGCCGGCGCTTCGCGGCGCTTACGAGGATAAGAAGAAAAACAGACGCATCTGCCCGCACTGCGGCGGAGTGCTGCCAGATTCGATGTTCGATCGTCAAGGCGAAACGGAGCCAGGAAATGCTCCCCACCAGGAAGAGGCGGAAAACAAGGTCATGACCGCCGAGGAGGAGATGGCGGCGCTTGAAAGCAAAATGCGCGAGGCGGTCAGGTCTGAAGATTACGAATATGCCGCGAAGCTCCGCGACAGGATAAGCGAACTGAAAAATTCTAACGATAGGAACGGAGAACGGAATATATAGATGTGGCAGGATTTCACGGAACGCGGGAAACGCGTATTCCAGATGGCGCATAAAGAGGCCCTGAGAATGGGGCATGACGTCATAGGGACGGAGCACGTATTGCTGGCGCTGCTCTATGAGAACGACACGATAATTTCGCGCGTGCTGATGTATCACGGAACGTCGCCTGAGACCATAGTCAGCGAGATAGAGCGCAACGCAGGCGTCGGTACGCCCTACTCGGAGGAGCGCGATCTCCCGACGAGCCAGCGCGTGAAAGTCGTCATGGATTTAGCGATGCGCGAAGCGCGGCGCATGGGCATGAACTATATCGGGACTGAGCATATATTCCTCGCAATCCTTGCGGAGCGCGAGGGGATGGCCGCTCAGGTGCTCGCGGCGCACGGAATGACGCTCGCAGGATGCCGCGCGCTTATCGCAGAGCTGCGGGAGGGAGGCCGCACGGTCGGCACCGGCGCCCCAAAGGAGCCGCGACAGAGTACACAGAGCTCAAAGCGAGAAACGCAGTCGAACACGCCTGTCGCCGACCAGCTCGCGACGGATTTGACAAAGCTGGCGGCGAAGGGCGAACTTGACCCCGTAATAGGTCGCGCGAAGGAGATTCAGCGAGTTGTGCAGATACTCTCGCGCCGCACTAAGAACAACCCGGTGCTTATAGGCGAACCGGGCGTCGGCAAGACCGCCGTCGCAGAAGGGCTTGCGCAGAGGATATTTTCTGGCGACATCCCAGAGGTGCTCAAAGGCAAGCGTGTAATGCAGCTCAACGTCGCGAACCTTGTCGCTGGGACGAAATACCGCGGCGAGTTTGAAGAGCGTATGAGGCGGCTTGTAAAAGAGATACGCGAGACGAAGGGGATAATACTCTTCATAGACGAGATACATACGATAGTCGGCGCCGGCGGGGCTGAGGGCGCTGTGGACGCGGCAAATATTTTGAAGCCGAGTCTCGCGCGCGGCGACTTCCAGGTAATCGGAGCTACGACGATCAACGAATACAGAAAGTATATAGAAAAAGACGCCGCGCTCGAGCGCCGCTTCCAGCCGGTGCAGGTGGACGAGCCGTCAGTCGAAGAAACCGTGATGATACTCAAAGGCCTACGTGAAAGATACGAGCAGCATCACCGCGTCCATATAACGGACGCTGCGCTTGAAGCCGCGGCCTCTCTCTCGAAACGCTACGTCACAGATAGATTTCTTCCGGACAAGGCGATAGACCTGATAGACGAAGCTTCGGCGCGGGCGCGCATAAAAACTCTTGAAGCGCCGGAGGAGCTTAAAGCCCTCGAAAGAAGTATCGGCGACCTTCGTAAAGAGAAGGAAGAGGCCGCAGCGGCGCAGGAGTTTGAGAAAGCCGCATATCTACGCGACGAGGAACGCAAGGCGAAAGAGCAGAGCGAGCAGTGGCGCAGGGAATGGACTGAAAAACAGAATAAAATCCATCCCGAGATAAAGGCTGAGGACATCGCCGAAATCATAGCGGAAAGCACAGGAATCCCTGTGACGCAGCTAACGGAGGAGGAAAGCCGCCGCTTGCTGCGAATGGAAGACGAGCTAAGAAAGCGCGTAATTGGGCAGGACGAGGCGCTCCATGCAGTCGCGCGCGCAGTGCGCCGCGCGAGAAGCGGAATGAAAGATCCGAAGCGCCCGGTAGGCAGCTTTTTGTTCCTCGGCCCGACCGGCGTCGGCAAGACGGAGCTCGCCCGTTCGCTTGCGGAATTCTTGTTCGGCAGCGAAGAAGCGATGATAAGGATAGACATGAGCGAATACATGGAGCGCCATGAAGCCGCGAAGCTCATCGGCGCGCCGCCAGGCTACGTCGGATTCGAAGAGGGAGGCAAACTCACGGAGGCAATACGCCGCCGTCCATACTCTGTAGTGCTGTTCGACGAGATAGAAAAGGCGCATCCAGACGTATTCAACGTAATGCTTCAGCTCCTGGAGGACGGGAGGCTGACGGATGGTAAGGGCCATGTCAGCGACTTCCGGAACTGCGTCGTGATAATGACGAGCAACGTCGGCGTCACAGAGAATATGCGCACGCGCGCACTCGGCTTCGGCGGAGCGGAAGATGCCGGCGCGGCAGATAGGCGCAAAATGCGCGAGACCGTCACTGAGGCGGCGCGCAAGGCGTTCCGCCCCGAGTTCCTCAACAGGATAGACGAGATACTCGTATTCGATCCGCTCGGCAAAGACGAGCTGCTTCGGATAATCGACATAATGCTCGGCGAAGTGGAGAAGCGCGCGCTTGAAAACGGCGTCGTGATAGAGGCAGATGAAAGCGCGAAAAAATTCATCCTTGACAAGGGTTACGACCCTAAGTACGGCGCACGCCCGCTGCGCAGAACTATACAGCGCATGGTCGAGGACGAAATATCGAACAGGCTTCTCGAAGGAGAGATCGGAGCGGGCGACAGAATAAAAGTTGCGTCGGACGGAGAAAAGCTGGAATTTACGAAAATTTAACGGCTCGTAGGAAAACGCGCGAAGAATTCGAGAGGGCGCACCTTCTCGGATTCTTTTTTTTATGCTAGCATATCCGCGTCAAAAGACTAATTGTGCACCAAGGGGGATTCTTTAATGTTTGGAAAGAAAAAAATCGCCGCTGCGATAACGGCCGCCTTCTGCCTCGCGACATTCGCTGACGCCGGCTTCGCTGCGGAAGAGGGCAAAGCGCCGGAAGCGAAGACAGTCGTTACGGTGGGGAACGAAACTCTGAGCGACAAGGAGATGCTGCAGCTTCTTCAGAGCAGCGCGAACGGCAATATCATGATGGTCGGCCTCATGCTCACGCAGTCGACGCTCGCAGACAGGACCGAAATGGCTAACCAGATGGCCGACACGATGCTCTTCGCCGAAGGCGCGCGCCTTGACGGACTGACGGAGCGCGAGGACATAACATTCAAACTTAAATGGCAGAGGATACAGCTTCTCGTCGAAGCCTATATCAACGAACGCAGTCAGAAATGGGACATGAGCGAGAAAGCGATGAAAAACTACTACAACTCGCACAAGGACGAGTTTGTGCAGGCTGAGGGCGCGCACGTGCGTCATATCCTCACAGATACGGAAAGCAAAGCGACCGACGCGATTCTCGATATTTATAAAAACAAGGACTTTGCGAAGACTGCTGAAAAATTCAGCCGCGACACGACGACGGCCGCGCGCGGCGGAGACCTCGGCTGGGTTGAAAAAGGAATGATGCCAGAGCCGCTCGGCTCCGCCATCGAAAAAGCGCAGCTCAAGTCTCTTTCGGCACCGGTCAAGACTAACCTAGGATGGCACGTCTTCGAGGTGCTCGAACGCCGCCCTGCAAAGCAGCTGACGTTCGACGAAGCGCGCAACGAAGTGGGGCAGCGCCTCCAGATGTACTATATCGACGAAGATCTTAAGGCTCTTCGCGAAAAGCTCAAAGTCCAAGTGAACGAAGAAGCGCTGGAGAATCTTGCTGGCATTCCCGCTGCGCCGTCAGAAGAGCCGAAGCTACAGCTTCCGGATAAAAACGCAGAGCCTGTTTCGGACGGCGTAGCGCCGCATGAAAGCGAACCCGCTTCAAAGGATATAACGGAGAATTAGCGAGACAAAAGTAAATTTTCAAACGTAAAGCCCGGCTGCTTTTCGCGGCCGGGCTTTACGTTTGCAGCCCGCGCGCGGCGCTTTGGTATAATAAGCGCAAGACGACGCGGAAATATGGAGGCGTGGATATTGTCGGTTTTCTCGGAGCTCGTAAAGCGCATGCCGCTTTCCAACGGTGAAGCGATCGCAGAATTTATTTTGAAGAACATGGCGACGATAGTGCTCGTCGTTTTTACGTTGTCCCTTTGGTGCTTTCTGGACAATCTGGTAAAGCGCGTGTTGCGCCATCTCTTCCGCATGGCTGAGGAACGTGCGAAGCAGTCGATGCGCGGCAAGGACGAAACACGCCGCGACATGGTCATATACAGGATGGCGACACTGCGGCAGCTGACTATGCAGCTTGCACGCGCCGCGCTCGGCCTAGCGATGTGCTTTGCCTTGCTTGCATCAGTAGGCATCAACATCCGCCCCGTCCTCGCCGGTATCGGAATAGCCGGACTTGGAATTTCTCTTGCGGCACAGAGCCTTATAAAAGACGTAATAAACGGCGTGCTGATAGTCGTAGAAGATCAGTATAACGTCAACGATTGGGTGCGGATCGGCAGCTTCGAGGGAACTGTAGAGCTCTTTACCTTGCGTCTCACACGGCTCCGCAGTCTTGAAGGCAATCTTATCATGATACCGAACAGCACTATACAAAATGTCATTAACTACACCAAGGACTGGTCGTATTCCGCAATATATGTGACGATACCATACGAGGCTGACTACCAGAAGGCGAAAGAAATCATGCTTACGCTTGCAGAGGAGACAATCTCTAGAGGAGATCCACAAATATACGGGCAGTATTCATTTAGCGGAATCACGGACTACGTCCCAGACGGCGTAAAATTCCGCTGTCTCATCAAAACTGCGCCTGGGTATCAATGGAAGGTCGGCTATGGATTCCGAGAAGAGCTTCGCGCGCGCTATAATAGTGCGGGGATTAAATTCTCCTATCCAGCTGTCAGCAACTACGTCGGGTCACAGCCACCGCGTCCTGCCTCCGCCGCGCCAGCGGCGCAGCGGCCGGAAAGCAGTTCGGAGGGCAAGCTTCGTTAAAAATCCAACAAATCAGAACGTTGTCGCGCGGCCAGCCTGGCCGCGCTTTCTGCTGCATTCACCCTTCAATGGCATTGTTCATGTTTCCACATAGACGAAAGCAGGCAACGCAGCGGCCTACTGTTTTCCTCATGCATTTAAGCTTTTTATAAGCTTGCTTTAAAAATATAAGCTGCTGAAAATTATCTTGTATGCATACATATAGGCATCATGTATTATCAAATCCAGCAAAATGCACACTATGACAATATAAATCCTTATTTGTAAAATAATAGGTCTATAGTCTTAATTATGTTTACCGCTTTATATTTCAAAGCGTTGCAGATTGGACTGCTAAAGGTTAATGTGTTGCGTAGTGGAATAAAGTGGCATAAAGTGGGGGTATTATGAATGCTGGTGGGAAGCTACAACCACAAGATCGACAGTAAGGGCAGAACTGTCTTGCCCGCCAAGTTCCGTGGGGAACTCGGTTCGTCGGTCGTGGCCACCATCGGCATAGACCGCTGCATCGCTCTTTATCCCGTCCCGCGCTGGGAGGAACTTCTTGAAAAGCTTAAAGACCTCTCTTCGTTCAAGAAAAAGGCGCGCGACTTTCGCCGCGTTTTGCTATCAATGGCTACGGAGCAGGAAATAGACGGAGCAGGACGCATCCTTGTGCCGCAGATGCTGCGCGACTACGCTGGGGCGGATGTCGAGGTCACTCTCATAGGCGCTGAGGACCATCTTGAGATTTGGGATACGGTGAAGTGGGAAGAGCACCGCGCCGAAGTTCTCGCTGATTTCAGCGACATGGCCGAGGAGCTTGAGGAAATATGAAAGAGCATGTTTCTGTAATGCTTGACGAAGTTCTGGCCGCCGCGGCATCGCTTGATAAGCTGGATGTTTTCGTTGACGCGACTCTCGGCTTGGCGGGGCATAGTTCGCGCATACTCGAAGCACATCATGACGCAAAGCTCTACGGTTTCGACCAGGACGCCGAGGCGCGCGAGATCGCTGCTGAACGGCTCGCTCCGTTCGCTGGACGATGGACGATAGTCGCAGATAACTTCCGCCATATCGCGGAGCTTACTGACGAGCCTGATTTCGCTGGGGCGGACGCCGTGCTCTTCGACCTTGGGGTTTCAAATTTGCAGCTCACCGAGGCGGAGCGGGGATTTTCGTTCCAGAACGACGGGCCTCTCGACATGAGGATGAACGCGGAGTCCGGGGCCGAAGGACGGACTGCGGCTGACATTCTCTCTGAGACCGATATAGCGGGGCTGACCGCTATATTCAGAGACTACGGCGAAGAGCGTTATGCATTTCAGATAGCGAAGGGAATAGTCAGAAATCGCGAACAAGGCGGCACGCTGACGACGACCTCGGAGCTCGTAGAGTTGATACGAAAAATACTTCCAGCGCCGGTGCAGCGCAGGATGGGCGGACATCCCGCGCGCCGCGTTTTTCAGGCGCTGCGCATAGCGGTGAACGACGAGATGGGGGCGCTCGACGAGGCGCTCGACGGCGCTCTCTCGATACTGAATCCGGGCGGGAAGATAATCGTCATCTCGTATCATTCGCTCGAAGACCGGATGGTGAAGCACCGGTTCAGAAAATGGAAGGAAGACGGCGCGGGAGAACCGAACCCGAGAAAAGCACTTCTTCCAACCGAGGAAGAAACCGAGCTGAATCACAAATCACGTAGCGCGAAGATGCGGATATTCCAGAAATTCGATGACGAGAACGACGAAGAGGAGGGAACGAAAGATGCGCAGGAACGGCCATAAGCACGAATGCGAGAGCAACAGACATTCTTCGCTGTTCGTCCTAAGCTTCCTCTGCGTCTTTTTGTGCGCGGCTGCGCTTGGCACGCTTCGCCTCTACGGCCTCTACTTGGAGCACAGGATTTCAGAAACCTCTGGACGCATAGAGGCTTGCCGCGAGGAAAACCTCGCGCTATCGCGCCGCTACGCTCAGCTTCTTTCTCCCGCGAAGATATACAGCTACGCCCGCACGAACCTCGGGATGAACAACGCGGAAAATATCAAGGTGGTAAAAATAGACATCCGTGCCGTCATGATGGCGAACGCAGGGCTTGTACAGACCGCGGACGCGAAGGGCGGCCTGATCGAAAACCTGAACCCGTTCGTGAACAGGGCTCATGCCAAGGATTAGACGTCCGCAGAATGACGGGCCGAGACGTTCACATTCGATATGGTTTGCGGCGCTTGCGGTACTGTGCGTGCTCGCCGCGGGGACAGCTAAGGCTCAGCTCTGGCCAGACCGCCGCATAGTCCAGCAGTCTCAGAAGCAGTACTGGGCCAATGTAGCAGTCAGCGCTTCGCGCGGCCGCATCGAGGATAGAAACGGCATTCCGCTTGCGATATCTGTCCCTACGACAAGCTTTTTCATAGATCCCAAGTACTGGGATCCGGCGAGCGCGGACAAGCTCGCGCCTACATTCGGCAAAGAAACGGTAAAAAAATTCTCGCAAACGCTTCCCGGGCGTTTTCACTGGGTGGGACGGAACCTCCCTAAAGAAAAGGCCGACAAACTTGAAGCTAAAAAAATCCCGGGGCTTTACACTCTCTCTGAAAAACAAAGAATATATCCTCATGAGTCGCTTGCCTTTCATGTGCTGGGGTTCTGCGACATCGACGAATACGGTCAGGCCGGCATAGAACTCGAGTGGAATCACATACTTTACTCGCCGCCGCGCACGCGCTTCCTGACCCGTGACTCAAAAGGCAGGACGATGGACATCATGGGCGGTAAGTCAGGCATCGTCAAAGATACGGCAGGCTCCATAAAGCTCACGATAGACTCAAGGATACAGCAAATACTCGAATGGCGTCTCAGCGACGGAGCGAAGGCCGTAGACGCCGGCTGGGCCGCGGGCGTATGCGTAGACCCTTACACCGGCGAAATAGTCGCGCTTGCAAGCTATCCGACTCTCAACCCCAACGACAGAAAAAACCTATCGAACATTAACGCGGTGCGCAACAACGCGCTCGGCCGAGTATTCGAGCCTGGCTCAATTTTTAAGCCGATAACGATGTCGATAGCGCTCGAAACCGGCGCGGCCTCGCGTTCGACGACTTACAACTGCAAGGGAACGATGAGGCTTTTTGACAAAACCATGAGCGACGTCAACAAGCGTGCGCACGGCGTGCAGAATCTTGAACAGGTACTGATGAACTCGTGCAACATCGGTATGTCGCTGATGTCGATGAACGTGCCGAAGTACCAGGCATACGGAATGCTGCGCCAGTTCGGCTTCGGCGAGAAGAGCGAGGTCGAGATGGCAGGCGAAGAGGCCGGGCTTATAAAGGAGCCGGAGGCGTGGCTTGGCACGGTTCCGGCTAATATCTTTATCGGACAAGGCATAGCGGTGACGCCGCTTCAGCAGGTAATGGCGATATCATGCATAGCCAACGGAGGCAGGCTGCTTAAGCCTTACGTAGTCTCGGAGGTGCGGGACAGCACTGGTAAAATAATACACAAAGGCGAGCGCCGCGTGCGCTATCAGGTCATTTCCAAAGAGACGGCGGACTTTGTAAGAGGCGCCATGCGCCGCGTTGTCTCTGAGGGCGGCGGAAAGCTTGCCGATACGGATAAGACTGAGATAGCCGGAAAGACCGGGACGGCGCAGATAGCGCAGTCTGGAAAGTATACGAAGGGGCAGTACGTCGCCTCGTTCGTCGGCTTCTGGCCTGCTGACAAGCCGCGCTACGTGATGCTTGTCAGCATCGGCGAACCGAAAGGGAAGAAATATTACGGAGGGCAGATAGCCGCTCCTGTCTTTAAAAATATAGTGGAAGACGTCGTGCAGCTGTCAAATTGAACTGCGCGTTTGGAGAAACGCATAAAAGGAGATGCCGGTCATGAATTTCAGAAAGCTCGTTCACGTTTTGGATAAAAGCCCGCTCGATAAACACATCCATATCCCAGAGGGCTGCGACATAGATTCCGTCGAACTGGAGGGAATGGTCTGCGACAGCCGCAGGGCAGCGCCTGGACTAATGTTCGCGGCGGCGAAAGGAGACCATGCCGACGGCTACAATTTCATCGAACATGCCGTCGCGAAGGGCGCGCCTGCCGTCCTGTGCGAGCGAGAAAGCGCTGCCAACGTCCCGCAGATTATAACGCCAGACGTGCGTTCCGCTATGGGCAGCGTCTGCTCGCTGATCCACGGCGAGCCGTCGCGCAAAATGACGATGATAGGCGTGACCGGCACTAACGGTAAAACAACGTCGGCATTTATGACGCAGGCGATACTCAACCATTGCGGCATAAAGACCGGGCTGGCCGGGACGGTCATATACGACGACGGCGTGGTGGCCGAAGAGGCGGAGCACACGACGCCGGAGGGCGCTGATTTGCAGAATCTTTTCGCGCGCATGGTACAAAACGGCTGCAAGGCATGCGTTATGGAGGTATCGTCGCATTCTCTCGTGCAGGGGCGCGTCAGCGGCACAGCATACGACAGAGCGGGGTTCACAAACCTTACTATTGACCACCTCGATTTTCACGGCACGATGGAGAACTACTTCAACGCTAAGAAAACGCTTTTCGACAAATATATGAGAAACAATTGGCAGGCCGCCGTGAACGTCGACGATGAATATGGGCGCAGATTGCGTGACGGCCTAGGCCGGCGCGCGATAACCTACGCGATGCTCGACGAGAGCGCGGATTTTTTCGCTTCTATAAAAAATTTCTCGCTTGACGGCCTCGACATAGAAATAAAAATGCCTGGTTCCATCGACGTAAAGCGCATCAAGCTGCCGCTGCTCGGCGGATACAACGTGTTGAACGGGCTCCAGGCGCTTTCGCTCGCATGGTCGGTAGGCATTTCTGCAAACTGCGCGCTCGACGCGCTCGCACATATGCCGCAGATCCCGGGACGTCTTGAACGCTATAAGATAGAAGGCGGCGGCACATGCGTCATAGATTTTGCACACACATCTGACGGTCTTGAAAAGGTGCTCACCGCAGTGAGACCGATATGCAAAGGCAGGCTCATCGCCGTATTCGGCGCTGGCGGAGACCGCGACAGGACGAAGCGGCCCATCATGGGCGAGACGGCATCGCGCCTCGCCGACTATGTCGTCGTGACCTCTGACAACCCGCGTACGGAAGAACCGCTGGCGATAATTTCGGAAATTTTGCCCGGCGTACAAAAGCACGACACACCTTACAGCGTCACACCAGACCGTCGCGAGGCGATATACGAGGGACTCGATATGGCTGGCGACGACGACGTGGTCGTGATAGCTGGGCGTGGGCCTGAAACTAAGCAGATACTCAAAGAAGGGCCGATTCATCTCGTAGACAAGGAAGTCGTCGCGGACTGGTGCGCTATGAGAGGAAGGAGCATAAAGTAATGTCGTTCTCCGTCTCCGACGCCGCCGCGGCATGCGGCGGAAAATTTTTCGGCCCCGACATACCGGCGGCGCGTGCGTGGAGTTGCGACAGCCGCGAGGTATGCGAGGGCGGCGGTTTTGCGGCGATACGCGGGGCGAATACAGACGGACATCTCTATATAAAGCAGGCTGCGGCGCAGGGCGCGCGGGTCGTCCTCGCGGAGCGCGAAGGGCTTGAAGGCGCCGGAATCAGCACAGAGGATTTACCCGGCGTCTCGTTCATCGTGACGGAGCGCCGCACGGAGGATGCTCTTGCGCTCGCCGCATCGGATTATCTGCGCAGCGTCGCGCCGAAAACTATCGCGATAACCGGAAGCGTCGGCAAGACGACGACGCGCGAGCTGACCGCCGCGGCTCTGGCCCGGCGGTATAAAGTCCACAGCGCAGTGCGCAGCTTTAACACAATCATCGGCTGTGCGCTGACCGTGCTGTCGATGGCGGAGGATACGGAGGCGCTCGTCCTTGAGCTTGGAACGAACCATTTCGGCGAAATCGCCGAAATGGTGAAATATTTCCCACCGGAGACCGTGATAATAACCGAGATAGCACCCGCGCACCTCGAAGGCTTCGGC
This sequence comes from uncultured Cloacibacillus sp., assembly GCA_900545755.1. Taxonomy (GTDB): domain Bacteria; phylum Synergistota; class Synergistia; order Synergistales; family Synergistaceae; genus Caccocola. Next base: position 17,966 of record URAG01000036.1, read on the forward strand.
AGCGTCGAGGGCGTTCTGCGCGCGAAGCTCGAAATATGCGGAAGCGAAAAGCTTCAGAAAATCATCTTCAACTACGACAACGCGCTGCTGCGCGAAGCAATGTCCCATAATTACGATAACATTATAAAAATCGGCGTCGGTCGCGAAGCGGGCGCAGATATTTTAATTGAAGAATGCCGCGTAACCTTGAACGGAGGCGGCCCTTCGACCTATGTGCGCTGCCGCGAGGCGGGACGGGAAATTACGCTTTCCGCGCCGCTCTTCGGCGAACAGCACGCATACAATATGTGCTTCGCCCTCGCCGCGGCGGAGAACTGCGGCGTGAGCGTGCAGGAGACGGCGAGCGGCTTCGCCGCTATGGCGCAGCTCGGCGGGCGCGGACAGTGCAGACGTACTGCGCACGGCGGCTGGGTTATCGACGAAGCATACAACGCAAACCCCGCCTCAATGCGCGCCGCGATACGCAACGCGCGCGCGGCGGCGGAGAGCCTAGGCCTGCGCAAATGCGCCGCGCTTGGCGGAATGCGCGAGCTGGGCGAGAGCGCGCCGAAGTGGCACTGCGAAATTCTCGAAGCCGTCACAGATTTCGATTACGTCCTGCTGCTCGGCGGCGAGTGGAAGGAATGCGGAGCGTCGCTCGCGGACAACTTTATGCTCTGCGCGTCGCTTGACGAGCTCGTCTCGCGGGCGCTGGAAGAAAGCACGAAGGGCGGCCTTATCCTCGTCAAAGGCTCGAACTCCTACGGCCTTAAAAAAGCCGTCGCGGCTCTGACGGAGGAATAAAGATGATTTTCGTTGTATTTTTTCTGTTCTTTGTCTTTTTCGCTGAGATATTCCTCCAGAACTGGTGGATAAAGGTGATGCACAAAAAGAAGATAGAGCAGGTGACGAAGCTCTACGGCCCCGCGTGGCACGAAAAGACGAAGCTCGGAACGCCGACGATGGGCGGCGTCGTCTTCGCCGCCGTCGCGCTGCTCTGCGTGCCCGTGATTATGCTGTGGATGTGGCAAAGCGGCGCGTTCTTATTCATTCCAAGGGAAGACAGTATTTTTGACTGGTGGAAATTCTGGGCGATGCTGGAGAGTTCCGCCGCGATACTCTCTTATCCGATACTAGCCGGCGCGGTCGGCTTCGCCGACGAATGGCTGAAATACCGGCGGCACTCGAGCGACGGCTTCACGAGCAAGCAGAAGCTCGCGCTCCAGATACTCGTCACGCTGCCGTGGGCGGCGTGGATGTACTTCTATATCGGTTACGCCGATATAGGCGTGATGCGCTCGTTCGTCGTATTCGTTGCGGTCGTGACCTTCATAGGCGTCGGCCTCCAGAACGCAGTCAACGTGACAGACGGCCTCGACGGCCTCGCCGTCGGCTGCTCGTTCGTCACCTTCATCGCGCTTCTGCCGCTGACGGCTTTCGGCGCCGGCATGAGCACGTTGGCGGTGCCGTACAACCTTATGGCGATAGCACTGTGCCTAGGCTTCCTCTGGCACAATTGCAACCCCGCCTCCGTCTTTATGGGCGACGTCGGCGCGCATTTCCTCGCGGGGCTCATGCTCTCTCTCTGCATCTGCTCCGGCACGGTCTTTTATATCATTCCCGTCTGCTTCTTCTTCGGCGTAGAAATTTGCTCCGTCGCTATACAGATCGTTGCGATACGGAAATTCCACAGAAAGGTCTTCAAGATGAGCCCGATTCACCATCATTTCGAGATGTCGGGCTGGAAGGAGACGCAGATAGTTACGCGTTTCTGGATTATCCATTTAATCGGCGTTGTAATTTTGTGCATGGCTTATGTTGTGTTAGCCTATTGATTTGGGCTATCATTACAAATCGGTGTTTTAATAAAGAAAGCTGCTGGTGATGTAAGATGTATGAGGAATCGCAGATTCAGGGCAAGAGAATAACTGTCGTCGGAGCCGGAGTGAGCGGACGCGCGCTCGCGGAGCTTGCGGCGAAGCTCGGCGCGAAGGTCTTCGTCTCCGATGCGAAGGAGCTGCCCGAAGAGACAAAGAAGCTCTTTGAAAGCGGCGGAATAGATTACGAGTGCGGCGGCAACACGGAGCGCGCGCTTGATGCAGACGAGGTGGTTGTCAGCTCCGGAATTTCGCCGAAAGCGCCAATAGTCGCCGAGGCGCTCAATCGCGGCATAAAGGTAACTGGCGAGCTCGACTTCGTAAATCCTTACCTTTCGGGCATCGTCATCGGCGTGACGGGAAGCAACGGAAAGACGACTACGACTTCGATGATAGGCTACTTCCTCGAAAAGCTTGGGTATTCAGTCATGACGGGCGGAAACATCGGCAATGCCGTCGCGCATGCGGCCGGGAGCGACTACGACTTTATCGTGCTGGAACTGTCGAGCTTCCAGCTCTATTGGGCGCGCGAGTTCATGTGCGACCTCGCGGTAGTTACGAACCTTGCGCCAGACCATATAGACTGGCACGGTTCATACGAAAACTACGTAGCTTCGAAGGCCAATCTCATAAACTGCCTTGCGCCCGGCGGCGCGGCGATTTACCAGAAGCGCGACGAAGATGCTCTTCACATCAAGGACGGCGTTGAGCGCTTCCCGCTTTCGTGGCACGAGGAAGATCCTCACGCGCAGGGTATTTACCTCGACGAGCAGGTCGGAGCGGCGTGGATAAACGGCGGCGGCTGCCGTATGAAGCACAGGCTATTTCTCTTTGACGACGTGAAGCTTCTCGGGAAGCATAATTTAGAGAACGCGGCGATGGCTGCCGGCGCGCTCGCGATATTCAACACGCCGGAGATAACGCCGGAGCTGATGAGTTCCTACGTGCCGCCGAAGCACCGCTGCGCCTTCGCCGGGAAGCTTCGCGGCGTGACCTTCGTAGACGACTCGAAAGGGACGAACGTCGCAGCCTCGATAACCGCAATGACCTCGCTGCCCGGTACGAAGGTTATGATACTCGGCGGACAGGGCAAGGGAGAGGAGTACGCGTCTCTCGCAGAGGCCGTGAAACAGAACGCGCGCGCCGCGGTCATACTCGGCACGGAAAAGGAAAAAATAGCCTTGGCGCTCGCCGCCGCAGGCTTTGAAAATTACAGCCTCGTCAAAGATATGGACGAAGCCGTCCGTGCCGCATGGAAACTGGCGCAGGAGGGCGATACAGTGTTGCTTTCGCCCGCCTGTACGAGTTGGGATATGTACCCGAGTTACAAGGCGCGCGGCGAAGATTTCTGCCGCGTCGCTGAAGAGATAATCAAAGCGGAAGGCTAACGCATGGCGCAGCGCGGACCGGAGGAGCCGTCTGAAAACAGGTACAGGGCGAATCCATTCATTTGGGTGATACCTCTCATACTGAGCGGTATCGGCATTCTCATGATCACCTCGACGACGAGTCCCAACTCTTTTGTGCTGACGGGGACGCCGTTCCAGACGGGGCTGCGCCAGCTGCGTTGGCTCGCCGTTGCAATGTGCGGCATGTTCTTCGTCTACTCCGTCCCAGTGCGCATATGGAAGCGCTTTTCCGCACATCTCCTGGTACTTATGTGGCTGATGTCGTGGCTGCCGCTCGTCCCTGGAATCGGCGACACGGTCGGCGGCGCGAGCCGCTGGATAAGGCTTCCTGGACTCGGCGTATCTTTGCAGCCCGGCGAATTGCTCGCGCTCTCGCTCGCGCTGCACGTCGCAAAGCTGCTGGCGCGCGACGGCGACCGCGATCCGCTGAAGACCTTCGGAAGAGTTCTGTTCCTCGTAATTTTCGCATCCATGCCTCTGCTTATGCAGCCCGACCTTGGCACTACGATACTGGTATTCACTGTGGTCATGGGTATGTACGTGGA
>URAG01000037.1 GCA_900545755.1 uncultured Cloacibacillus sp.
GCGATGACGATGCAGACGACCATCGCAAATCGCGGACGTTCGATGAAGAATTTAGAGAACATTTTTTAATTTCCCTCTTTCGGAGCCTCTTCGCCCTGCGCTGCGGCGTTCTCTGCCGCGGGCTTCTCGTCGGCCGAATTTTCTATGCGGACCTTCACTCCGGGGCGCAGGCGCTGGAGCCCGGCGACGACGACGTTTTCGCCCGCTTCAACACCGCTCGTGACCTCGCGGAGGTCGCCGAACTCGCGTCCGAGCGTCACGCGCGCCTGACGCGCAGTGTTGTCGGCGTTGATGATGTAGACGTAGTCGCCCTTCTCGTCGGCCATGACTGCGGTCTGCGGGACGGCGTTGACTATATGGCTCTTGACGGGTCTTGTAAAGACGCGGACCATTTCGCCCGGAATCAGCATTCCGTCCTTGTTGGCGAAGCGCAGGCGCATCATGATAGTTCCGGTCGTCTGGTCGACTTTGTTGTTCTCGAAGTCGCGCTTGCCGGGAACGTCGTATTTCTCGCCGTTGCTGAGAATCAGGCTCGTGTTGTAGACGGAGCCGTCTTCCTTGAAGAGCGACAACTGGTCGAGATAGTCTCTGTCAGGCAGCGGGTAGGAAACGCGGATTGGGTCCATCTGGACTATTGAAGCGAGTTCCGTTATAGAAGGCGTTACGTAGTTGCCCTGTGTGTAGAGCGCCTTGCCTATCTTCCCGGTTATCGGAGCAGTAATGCGGCAGTAGCCGAGGTCTATCTGCGCGAGCTTGAGAGCCGCCTTCGCCTGCGCTACCGCGGCCTTGGCCTGTAGGAAATTGCCCTCCGCCGTTTCCCTGTCCGTCGCTGATACCGCGCGCTCGCTTGCAGCCATTACGCGCTTGTAATATTTCTCGGCGGTGACGAGGTTCGCCTCGGCCTGCTGGAGTTCTGCCTTGCGAAGCTGCACCGTAGCCTCGTACTGTTTGGGGTCTATCTGGAAGAGGAGCTGTCCGGCCTTGACGACTGAGCCTTCCTTGAAGCAGACCTTCGCTATCTCGCCGGAAATCTGCGGCTTCACGGATACAGACTGAATCGACTCGACGCGGCCTACGTACTCAGACGGCATCGACGAGGCGTCGAACTTCTCGACCTTCTTGACGATGACGACCGGCTCTGCGGCCGCCTGCTGCACGGGCTGCGACGAGCCGTCCTTCCAGGCTCTGTAGCCGAAGAAGGCTACGGCGACCACCACGACCACGGCGGCTATCTTCGCCCACGGAGACTTCGGCTTACCCTTTATCTCCACGTTCTTGTTTTCTCCATTTCCCTGCATTTTCAGTGCCACCTACACTTTCCGTTTTTTGTTTATCTATATTCCCTCGTTCTGGCAGGGATTGCCGCCCTTTTACGCCCCTTGTGCGGCCGCGAACTCTTTAGCGAGCGCGTCGAACAGTATATCGAGGCACTCCGGAAATTCCTCCGGCAGCGCGCCGGCGAGCTGCGATATCCCTACGCCCTGAAAGACGCTGACCAACAGCACGGCCACCTTGTGCGCTGAAAGCGACTTGCGAATCTTTCCGCTTTTCTGGCGTGCGGCGATATACGTCTCAAGCTGACGCACGTCGCGCTGCGTCGCGTCGTGCAGAATGTCGCTGACGCGAAGCTGGATGTCCTCGGGCCACTCGTGGCGGCGCACCATGAGCTTGTGCAGCTTCTGCCAACGCTCCTCGCTTCGCAGGCGCGCGAGCGCCTCCTTCATATAACCGCGCAGAGAACCGACGGACTCAGGCGAAGTTTCGCAGATGCCCATGTATTTGTCGCTGTCCCCGACGCAGAACTCCTCGACTATTTTGATGAGGATGTCCTGCTTGTTCTTGAAATGCCAGTAAAACGCGCCCTTCGACAGGCCTATCCTTGACGTTATCTCCGAGACTGAAGCGTTTGCGAAATTCTTCTCGCTGAAGATGTCGAGCGCCGATTCCATGATGCTCATCCTCGTGCGCATCGCTTCTTCCTTTGTCCTCCGCATTTTTTATTTCCCTCCCTTGCATCCTATCATGATAAAAAAACGCGATAGATTATATATACATTCCCGTCCGTATGTCAATAATCAACCATGCGGATTTCTGCGGCTGCACGCCGTTAGTGCGGCGCTGCCTTGATAATAGAAGCTGTGGGTGGGAAGTTACTGGGATTTTGTGAACTTCCTTCGCGAAGCCGGGGCCGTGCAGCGCATGAAAAAGCGGGGCGCGCGCCCCGCTGCGTTGTTACATTGTTGAAGTCGCTTTCTTAGGCTCCGGCGGACGTCACCAGCGTATTCGGCAGCCAAGTCGAAAGGCCGGGGAATATGATGATCAGCACAAGCACTATAAACATCGCCGTAAGGAAATACGGAATGTAGCGGAATGAATCTTCATAAGGTATTCCTGCGACTTTGCAAGCCGTCATAAGGTCTACGCCGAGCGGCGGAGTATTGGCGCCGATCGCCAGATTGACGCAGATCATTACTCCGAGGTGTATGGGGTCGACGCCTATCTGCGTCATTATCGGCATGAAGATCGGGATGATAATAAGAATTATCGCCGTCGTTTCCATGAACGTCCCGAGAATGAGCAGCAGCAGGTTGAAGAATATCATTACGGCCCAGTAGTTGTCGGATATACCGAGGATGACCTCCGCTATCTTCTGCGGTATGTTCTGGGAAGTGAGCACCCAGCCGAAGAGGCTTGCCGCCGAAATGATGAAGAGGACGACGGCGCTCGTTTTGCCGACTTCGAGGCATATTTCAAAGAAGCGGCGCCACGTCAGCTTACGGTAGACGTACTTAGAAAGTATCAGCGCGTAGAACGCCGCGACCGCGCCGGCCTCCGTCGCGGTGAATATGCCTTCAAGGATGCCGACGATGATTATGGCGGGCGTCACCATCGGCAGGAATGCGCCTTTGAAAGCCTCCCACTTTTCGCGCGCGTCGGCCTTCGGCAGCCTCGGATAATTTTCTTTCTTGGCGAAGTAATAGGAGACCAGCATGAGGCCGCCTCCCGAGAGTATGCCGGGGATGAACCCGGCGATGAAGAGCTTGCCTATTGAGGCTCCCATCGTCACGCCCAGGACGACCATGACTATGCTGGGCGGTATGATTGTGGCGAGAGCGCCGCCGCAGCCGAGCAGCGAGGCGCTGAACGCCGGCTTGTAGCTCTGCCCCTTCATGGCGGGGAGCATTATCGAACCGATGGCCGCGACGTCTGCGACGCCGGAGCCAGAAATAGCGCCGAAGAACATGCAGGAGACGACCATGACCATCGCCATACCGCCACGGATGTGGCCGACCATGCTGGATGCGAATCTCATTATCCTCGGGGTTATGTCGCCCTCGGCCATGAGTGCGCCCGCGAGAAGGAAAAGCGGTATTGCAAGCAGTGTGAAGGAGTCTACGCCGACTACCATGCGCTGCGCTATGACGAGCACCGGAAGCGTCGATTCCACCAAAAGATAAAACGCGCCGGAGACCGCTATGGAATAGGATACCGGCACGGCTATGGCGATGCCGATTATTAGAACTGCGGCAAGAAGCAGCATAACGATCACTCTTTCCCTGAGAACAGTTTATAAATATTGTGCAGAACTACCGGAATCATGAGCACACATCCGACCGGGAAAGCAAGATAAAGAACGCCCGCTGGAATCTGGAGCGTAGTCGTCGTCATGCTCCACGTCCTCTCGACGAGCTTTACGCCGCCCGCCGTGCCGACGCATACGAATATGAGTATAGCCAGCTCGCGTATGAAAAGTATGAGCTTCTTCACCGCGGGGCTGTGTATCCTGTCAAGCACTATATTTATCTCCATGTGGTCGTTGGTCAGCAGCGCGGCCGCCGAGCCTATAAAGGTTATCCAGACGAGAAGCGTCTGGCAGACCTCGCCACCCCACGCTATCGACTGGTGCATTATGTAGCGCGAGACGACTTCCATCATCACGACTATAAAAACTACTGTGACGGCGGCTGTCACAAAAAGCTCAAGCGGGCGGTACGCCCGCTTGAGAGTATCTTTTTTTTCTGTTTCGTTATTGCTTTCCATACTCGCGCACCATGTCCATCAGTTCCTTGCCGAAGGTCTTTTCATAGCTCTGCCACACAGGCTGCACGGCCTGCTGGAAGGCGGCCTTGTCGACTTCGTTGACGATCATGCCGCTCTCTTCGAGCTTTTTCAGGAACTGGTCTTCTTCCTCTATGGTCTCCTTGCGCTGGGCGACGCCCCACTTCTGCGCGAGCTTCTTTACCGTAGCCTTATCCTCGTCGGAAAGCTGGTTCCAAACGTTGCTGTTGACGCAGAGGATCGCGGAACCCCAGATATGTCCCGTCTTGGAGAGGTATTTCTGAACTTCGTTGAAAGCGTTGGAGTAAATGATGGCGTAGGGGTTTTCCTGCCCGTCGACGACTCCCTGCTGGAGCGCGGAGTAAAGCTCGCCGAAGTTGATGGCCATCGGGGCCGCGCCGAGGAGCTTGAATGTGTCTAAACGCATCTTATCCGGCGTTACGCGGATTTTCAGCCCCTTGAGGTCTTCAGGCTTTACGATGGGCTTCTTGTTGTTCGTGATGTGGCGGAAGCCGTTCTCCCACCATGCGAGCCCTTCTATGCCTTTTTCGTTGAGGATCTTGAAGAGGAACTCGCCGAGCTTGCCGTCAAAGGCTTTGTATGCGGCCTCGTGCGTCGGCCATGCGTAGGGCAGCGCTTCGATGCCGAATCTCTCGTCTATCGACTGGAAGGAGCCGCCGCCGATAAGACCGCCGTCTATCATTCCGAGCGTAAGCCCCTCAACCATGTCCTTTTCGTTGCCGAGCTGAGCGCTGGGATAGAGCTGAATGACGACTCTTCCGTCGGTGCTCTTCTTAACCTCGTCGGCGAAGCCGCTGAGGTTCTTGTGCCACGAATGGTCTGTGTTGAGCACGTGGCCGATCTTGATGACGGTTTCGGCCGAAGCGGAGAAAGCGAGGACCGCCGTCATGCAAAGCGCAATACAGACAGACATGATAACTTTTTTCATTAAAAAGCCTCCCAAGTATTTAATATCGCAGTAATAATAATGTTGTAGTTTTCCAATGTCAACAAAATATGCTGTAATTTGATAAAGATAATATGAAAAATGTGAACGCAAGGCAAACCGCCGCCCGAGCCTTAAGGCGGGGCGGCGGAGAAAGCTGACCGATGTTATATAAAATTGCGAAAATATATTACGATTTAGAGAGTGCGGCTTTATTTCGCAACCACGGCGAAAAAAACGAGCGGTGCGTCGCCGTCGTTTCTCAGCGCATGCGACATGCCCTTTCTCGTCACAAATATATCGCCGGGGCGGGCCGGGAATTCCCCTTCGTCAGATATGTAGACTCCGCGGCCGGAGACGACTGCGTAAACTTCCTCGTCACCGTCGTGCCTGTGCAGGCCTATCGAAGCTCCGGGCTCAAGCTCTATCCTCGACGCCATGGAGAGAGGCTTCGCCCCGTCCGGCAGCGGCGCGTTGAATATCTTCGCGTTTCCATTTCCTCCGCGAATGGCGCGGGCCGGCGTAAATTCGCCGCTCTGCTTTATCATTGCAGCCTACTCCTCTGCGTTCGTGTTTTTCAGCATTTCGTCAAGCTCGACATAGCTCGTTTTGCCGTTGCCGAGGAGCGGGATGTTTTCCATATAGATGAGTTTTTTCGGAATCGCTATTTCGGCCATGCCGATAGCCGAGAGTTTCTGGCGCAGGTCGTCGCGCTTGATGTCGGTTCGCGTCGTTACGGCGGCGAGGGTCTCGCGGTTTGCGCCGTGCAGCATTGTAACGGCGTGCTGGCCTTCGGGCCATATCTCGTACATCGCCTCTTCGACGGCGGCGAGCGATATCATCTCACCGCCTATTTTGGCGAAGCGCTTGGCGCGTCCGAGTATAGTCACGTAGCCGTCCGAATCTACAGTCACAATGTCGCCTGTGTCGTACCAGCCGTCCTTAGGCGGTTCGAGTACGCCGGGGTTCGTCGCGCGCATGTATCCGAGCATGATGTTGTCGCCTTTTAGCCAGAGCCGGCCTCCATCGGCGACGCCTTCGACCGGTTCGAGGCGGTGTTCCAGCCCTTCGACGAAAGTGCCGACTGTGCCGCTCTTGTGGTGCGCGTAATAGTTGTTCGATACGACCGGAGAAGCCTCAGTCACGCCGTAGCCTTCCGTTATGCGGACGTTGAAACGCTCGAACCACGTCTGCTGCGTCGAGGTTTTCAACTTTTCGCCGCCCTGCACGAGCAGGCGCATCGTCGCAAAGTCATAGTTGTCGGCGGCGGCCTTCGCATAGCCGGCTAGGAACGTATCCGTGGCGAAAAGTATCGTTATGCGCTCGTCGTAACATATATTCGCGATCGTCTTGTAGTGCAGCGGCGACGGATAGAGGTAGACGAAGAAGCCGAGCGATACAGGCATGAATACGCCGCAGAGACCGAATGAGTGGAATATCGGCATGGCGTTCAACACGCGGTCAGAGCGGTAGAAGTCTACGCGCGTGAACATCTGGGCGTGGTTGGTGTTCAGATTCTTGTAGCTTAGGACGACGCCCTTGGGCGCGCCTTCCGAACCGGACGTGAAGATGATGACTGCCGGTTTTTCGACGGCCTTGGCGTCTACAGGCTTTGAGCGCAGGAAAGGCGCCTTAAGCGCGGCGGCGAGCTTTTTGCCGGTCGTTATGAGCGGCGCTACGTCTTCGAGCCAGAATATGCGGATGCCTGCCTCTTCGATGGCGTTGGAGAGCGCTTCGAGCTTGCCCAGTTCTATGAATTTGCGCGATGAGACTACGGTAGTGATGCAGGCGGTGCGGCAGCTTGTTGCAAGCGCCCGCGGCCCGAGCGAAAAGTTCAGCATCGCCGGGACTTTACCCATTTTTTGAAGTGCGTAGACTGTTATTACGCCGCCGAGCGACGTCGGCAGCAGCACGCCGATGTTTTCTCCTTCAAGGTTCTGCGCCAGCAGCGCCTCCTCAATGAGCAGCACGCGCGTGATGAATCCGTTGTAGGTGACTGGCTTGGCGCCGTGGTCGCAGAACAGGCGCGTGCTTCCGCCGAACTCGCTGCGCGCGTCGAGCAGGATGTCCCAGAACGGTTTCTCTTTGCGCCGCGCGTAGAGAGAGGCTTCGTCCATAATGCGTTCAAGCGCGCGTCCGGCTGCGGCGTTGCGTTTGGAACCGGTAAGCCCCTCTGGTATTTTAAGCTCTTTGACAGGGAAGACGGTCAGCGTGACCTTGGAGAAGAAGCGCAGGCCGCGTTTGTGCTGTATACGCGAGAACGGCGTGTTCTCCGTGCCCTTGATGTGTATCGGCAGTATCTTTGCGTGCGTGTGGTCGGCTATCTGCGCGACGCCGGCCGATACTTTCATCGGGTTGCCGATGGTCGTCGGCTGAAGCTCCGGGAAGATGACGCAGCGTCCGCCGTTTTTGAGCAGGTTGAGGAAATACTTGAGCGTCAGCGGTGTATCTGCGTCGAGTATGTGCGTGTCCGCTATCGGAAGGAAGAAGCGCGCAAAGCGTTTTTTCGTCAGCCTTCGTTCTATCGCGAACGGCACTTTTTCAGGCAGGAAGGCGGCTAGGATGAGCGGGTCTATGAACGATACGTAGTTCGGCGCAATCAGGACGCCGTCTCCGGCATTTTTCCAATTCTCCCAGCCCTTTACTTCCACGCGGAAAAAGAGGCGCAAAATAAGCTGAACGATGAGTCTGCGCAAGAGAATCCCTCCGAAGGACAGGCGCGGCAATAGTGGAAACGCTAGTCCGGTATAATAGTTGATTATACCATGATATCAGCGGTTTTTGCCTGATTATGCACACTTACGTAAAATTTGAGTTACAATAAATATGTCATCTTCAATATAAAAAACGGAAGGGTGGTAACGATGGAGAGGAAAGAAAACGTCTTTCTCATAGGAGCGGGAGACCACGCAAAGGTCGTCCTTTCGACGCTTGAGGCGTGCAAAATCGGCTGCGCCGGAATTTACGACGACAATCCGAAGCTCTGGGGTAAATCTCTCTGGTGCATCCCTATACTCGGCCCGGTTTCCGAAATGCCGGACACGCCTGAGACGATGGCGATCATCGCGATAGGCTCGAACGAGATCCGCCGCAGGATGGCTGCACGCTTTAAAAACGTCTGCTGGCCCGCCCTCGTCCACCCGCTCGGGATAGTCAACAGCTCCGTGCGACTAGGCGAAGGGACGATGATTTTCGCAGGCTGCATCGTCGAGTCCGACGCCGTTATAGGCAAGCACACGATAGTCAACTCAGCCTGCTTCATAGGGCACGACACGCACGTCGGCAGTTTCTGCCATCTAGGCGCGCGCAGCACGCTCGGCAACAACGTATCCGTCGGCGACGACGTATTCGTCGGTATGGGCGCGATGGTCAAGCCCTATGTGAACATCGGCTGCGACGTCCTAATCGGCATGGGCAGCTCTGTGCTCAGAGACCTGCCCGTTGGAGGCACCTACGTCGGCACGCCGGCACGCAAGATAATGCCGCTCGTCATCAAGGAGCCGCAGTAGGGAATTTTTCATAATCTTATCAAATTATAAAAGCTGATCCTTGATGTGTAATATGCGAAGGCCCGCGCTTTATGCGCGGGCCTTCATGCGGGGAATGCCGGCTTCTTGATGCCGCAGCCCCGCCTTCCGCCAGTCAAGATTCGTCCGTATTGTAAAACGGACGGCGAGGCGCGCGGCGCTTTACAAAATTTTTTCTTCCTTATAAATAGCGTTTACTCCGCGGTTATTTCACCGCTAGCGCCTGCGGGCTTTTGAGCCATCTTATAATCCAGGCGAGGAAGCACGCGGCTACGATGCTGCCGCCGACGTCGCCGCAGGGGAAGGACATCCAGACGCCAGTGAGGCCGAAGATGCGCGGCAAAGTCAGCAGCGGCACGAACACGCAGAAGACGTGGCGGCAGAACGAGAGCGCGAGCGAAGCCGCGCCCTTGCCGAGCCCCTGGAGCGCTGAGTTCGTGATTATCGTGACTCCCATGAAAGGTATGCCGAGGTAGCCGATGCGCATTCCGGGCACGCCGAGACGCAGCAGCTCTGCGTCGTCGGTGAAAAGGCCCATCAGCTGCGCCGCGAATATTTCCGCGAGAGCGCCGCTGACGACGTAGAAGCCGACTGCAATCATCAGCGCGAAGCGTATCGCCTTAATGACGCGCTCCGGCTTTCCAGCGCCGTAGTTGTAGCCGACTATCGGCTGCGTCGCCTCGCCGACCGCCATCGCAGGCAGGAAGATGAGCGAGTCGAGGCTTAGGAATATCCCCATCGCCGACAGTCCCGCGTCTCCGCCGTATTTCAGGACTAGCTGGTTCATTATCGTCATGTAGACGACGAAGGAAATTTCCATAAAGAAAGGCGCGCTGCCGACGGAAAAGATCTTCGCCATCATTTCCAATTTCGGCAGGCGGATGTAACGCGCGCGTATGCGCAGCGGCGCTTCTTGACGGCGGAAGAAAGCGAGGCCGAAAGCGGCGGAAACAGCCTGCGCAGCGATAGTGCCGTACGCCGCGCCTGCTACGCCCATGTCGAGCGTCACGATGAAAAGCGCGTCGAGCGCGACGTTGGCAAGCGCGCCGACGATTTGGGTACACATTGCGTATTTCGGGCTGCCGCTTGCTCTTACGAGGAAGTTCGCGCCGAAGCCGAAAAGTCCGAAGGGCGCGCCGAGAAGCACTATTTTCAGATAAGGCCGCGCGGTTTCAAGCACCTCGCCGGAGCCCCCTGCGAGGCGCAGCATATCGTCCGCGATGAGCAGACTCGCCGCGACGAAGAGCGCGCCCGCGCATCCGAGCAGTACGAAGGTCGAGGCCAGCGCGCGCTCCGCCTCCTCTACACGTTTCGCCCCGAAGAGAATCGCTACGCGCGACGAGCCGCCTATGCAGATAAGCAGAGCGAAGGCTATCGTCATAAGCATCGGCGGGAACGATACCGTGATCGCCGCGAGCCCAGCGGGGCCGACATAGTGGCCGACGAAGATCCTGTCAACGATATTGTATATCGCGCCTGCGACCATGCCGGCGACGGCCGGCAGCGCGAAGCGCATTATCAGCTTAGGCACGGGCTCGGTTTCCATGAATGTGCGGTCTGTCTCTGTCTGCGCGTTAATGACGCAACACCCTTTCTGCGATGCAAGTCTCCCGATTATATCAGAAGGCGCGGCGATTTATCTGCGCTGTTTGACGCTTTTATTGTTTTGCCCGTGACGTACCCCCTGCACGGATATTGTCAATGATAATTGTTATTATGGTTGACTTAACTGTATTTTGGGATTATCATTCGCAGCATGAAGATAAAATCGATGGCGGAAATTTCGTTGTTTGCAGTTTTGTCGGCCGTCGGGGCGCGGCTGATGATTCCCTTCCCGTTTGTGCCGTTTACGTTACAGACTCTCGTCTGTATGCTTGCCGGCTTCACGCTCGGCGCGCGCAAAGGCGCGGCGTCGCTGCTTCTGTATATATTGATGGGGCTGGCCGGTATTCCGGTGTTTACCTCGGCGGCAGGCCCTGCGGCGGTGTTTACGCCGACGTTCGGCTACCTTTGGGGCTTCGTCTGCTGCGCGTGGATCTGCGGCGCTCTCTCTGAATTCATGCGCGCGCGGTACGGGGAGCCTGGTTTCGCGCGTTACTTTGCGGCGGCCCTGCTAGGCGTGGCGGCGACCTACGTCGTCGGCGTCGCTTATCTTTACGTGATCCTCAACTTCTGGGTGCAGCAGGAGGGCGCGACTTTCTTCAAAGTTCTCTCTATAGGGTTTCTCAGCACGGCGGGGGGCGACGTCGTGAAAGCCGCGGTAGCGGCCGCGGCCGCGGTGAAATTACAGCGCGCTGGGATTGGTAAATAGCGAGCAGGTTCAGCCGCCGGCCTAATTATGATAAATATAACGCCGTCCCGCAGATTATTCGCGCGGACGGCGTTATGTTTTTATTTGCATAACTTATGCGCCCGGCTTGGACGCGCGTAAGATTTTCAAAAGTTTTGCGGAAGCGTGGGGCCGGTGCATTCTTACGCCGCGCGTTCGGCGTAGCGTTTGGCGAGCTCGGCGCTGATCTCGGCGCACCGTGCGAGGCCCGCGGCAATCGAGCCCGCGAGCGACGAGCCGCCGCGCAGCGCCGCAGTCATCGCTTCGGTGACGCCGCCCTTCGTCGAGACGTTTTCGAGCGAGCTTGCGCTTTTTTCTGCGCGGTGCGCATCGACGACTCGGCCTATCCACGGAGCAAGGCCGCGGCAGACGGGGTAGCGCCTCGCCATCGCGGCGAGCGTTTCGTCCGTTTCCGCTTCGCCCAACTCGATGTTGAGAAGTATTGGGGGCAGGCATATCGCGACGGTGAAGGCGTCAAGCTCGCTCTCGCAGGAGAGGTCGAAGACCTCGAGCCCAGCGGCGCGCAGCACGGCATGCGGGCGCGCCTCGGAGGGGAACGCCGCGCTCACGCCCATCCCGTCCGTTATCGTTTCAGGGCCGCTGCACATAACGCGGCATAGCTCCGAGCCGAAGACCTTGTGCAGCGTCTCAAACGATATCCCAGCCATGAAGGACATAACGAAGGCTCCCTCCTTGAGCCGCAGCCCAGCAAAGGAGCCGAGGTCCTGCGGCCTGGCCGCAAGCAGTATAAAATCGGCGCTTGAGGCGAGGGTGCGCGTGTCCGTCATACAGGCGGCGAGCCCCATGCGCTCGGCGCGCGCCAGCGTCGCGGCGCTTCCGCCGCACGATATAAGCAGACGCTCCTTGGGGAAGCCGTTCGCGGCGAGCGCCGCGGCTATCGACGAGCCGAGGTGCCCGAAGCCCGCTATCCCTATCGTCTTTCCATCAAGGAGTCCGTCAGTGTGTTCAGCGCAGTCTGCAAAGTTCTTCATTTCAAAAAATCTCCTTCTAAACCTTAAAACATGCGGCGGCGGTCCCTTTGCGTCCGCGCCGCGAAGAGCGTGCCTTCTCTCTCCGCTCAACGCGGAGAGAGAGGTCATTCAATTAGATAAGCGTATTTGAAAAGGGGGCGCGTCCGCGCCCTGAGGAAAAGGTTTAGAAGCTGGACGGTCGAGGCAGGGTGAGCGCCGCGCATATCGCAGCTTTAGCTTTTAACGTGATTTGTTTATTCAGCATTTCTTCACCCTTCTTCCGTCCGAAATATTTTTCGGCGAATATGATATATTGCAACCGCCTAACTGTCAATTATTTTTTGTAAAAATTTGTGCAAGTGAACGTAACGGCTCAGTTACGGCCCGCCGCGGCGGAACGTTCCCTGCGTGCGGATAACGCGGCGTCCGCCAGGTAAAGCGCTATCGCGCACCATACTAGGACGAAGGCGGCGAGCCTGTGCCGGCTCATAGGCTCGTGATACAAAAATGTGCCGAGGATGAAAGTCATCGTCGGAGAGACGTACTGTATGAAGCCGATGGTGACGAGGCGGACGCGCCGCGTGCCGTATGCGAAGAGCAGAAGCGGCGACGAAGTCATGACGCCTGCGCCGGCGAGCAGGAGGTTCGTCCTCATGTCGTAGGGGTAGGCTGCGGCCCCGGTGTGCTCAAGCCATGCGAGCCACGCGAGGGCGAACGGCGCGACGGCGAAGGTCTCTATGGAGAGCGAGACGGACGGGTCGGCCGGGATTTTCTTTTTAAGCACGCCGTAGAGCGCGAACGAAAGAGCGAGTCCGGCGCCCGCTACGGGGACGGAGCCGTGCGCAGTGACCTGCGCCGCGACGCCCGAAGCGGCTAGCGCAAGCGCCGCCTTCTGAGCGCCGCGCATCCGTTCACCGAAAAAGAAACAGCCGAAGAGCATCGAGAGCAGCGGGTTCATGTAGTAGCCGAGGCTCGTTTCGAGCACCTGCCCTAAGTTGACGGCCCAGATATAGAGCCACCAGTTGAAGGTTATCAGAAAGCCGCCTCCGGCGATCCAGAGTGAGGCGCTGGGGTTCCTGCGTATGAAAGCGATCGCTGCGCGCCATCTGCGGGCGGCGAAGAGCACGGCAGCCATGAAGGCTGCCGACCAAACGACGCGGTGTCCGAGTATCTCGCTTGACGGCACGCTCCCAAGCAGCTTCCAGTAGAGAGGCATCGAACCCCACCAAATATAAGAGAGAAACACCGCCGCCGCTCCCTTCTGCGGTTCCGTCATAATAATCGCCTCCCGGTCAGCATATTGTACTATTTCCTGCGCCGCCGCGTCATAGGCCGAAGCGGACGGCTTCGGATTTTTCATCAAGCGCGTTTTGTGATAAACTATCAAAAAATTGGGGTAGCGGCTTCGTTTTATGGAAGGAAGAGCGAGGATGAGGGATCAGACGGAACTTTCAGCGTTGGGGGCGTCGCTTCTCGAAGGAGCGGAACGTATTTACAGCGACATGCAGGACTGGCGGAGGGACTTCCACCAGTTCCCTGAGCTTGCTTTTGAGGAGAACATCACGGCTTCGAAGGTCTCGAACGTACTGAAATCAATCCCTGATATGGAGGTAATAACCGGCTACGCCATGCCGACCTCCGTTATAGGCGTGCTCGGCAGCGATATCCCGGGCCCGGCGCTGATGTTGCGCGCGACTATGGATGCAGTCGCAGCGGACGAGCAGACCGGCCTTCCGTTCTCGTCATGTATGCCAGGCGTGATGCACGCCTGCGGCCACGACGCCGAAATGGCGGCGCTGCTCGGTGCCGCGACGGTGCTGGCCGAGCACCGCGACGAACTGACCCAGCGCATAGTATTCCTCTTTCAGCCGGCCGGCGAGGGACGCAGCGGCGCGAAGACGCTGACTGAGAACCACATAATAGAGAAATTCGACATAGGGCGCTGCGCTGCGGTTGCGTGGACGCCGGAGCTTCCCTACAGCGAACTTTATACGAAAAAGGGCGTCATGACGGCGCTCTCCGACAGGATACATATAGACATCCGCGGCACCGCGGGCCATGCCGCCGAGCCGCATATGACGGTCGACCCCGTCACGATAGCCGCGAACATAATCATCACGATACAGGCTATGCTTTCGCGCGAGGTCGACCCGCGCGAGGCCGTCGTCGTGTCGTTCGGGCAGGTCGAGTCAGGCACCGCCTACAACGTAATACCGGAACAGGCGAATCTCTGGGGAACGCTGCGCGCATTCAACCCTAAAACGCGCGACTTCGTGCAGAGCCGCATAGAGACCGTCGCCCCCGCCATCGCCAAGGCGCTTCGCGGGCTCGCGTCGGTCGAATACACGAGAAACTACGCACAAATTGAAAACAACCTCGATATGTTGGAAGACATCCTCCGTATCGGGGTTCCTTTTTTCGGGGAAGACGGCATAAACATGCTGGAACGCCCGCTGCTTTCGGGCGAAGATTTCTCCTTCTTCACTCACTCCGTCCCGTCGGTTTTCATGCTGCTCGGTACGGGGCTTGAATATCCGCTCCATCACCCGCGTTACGACGTACCGGAAAGCATGCTTCCGTTCTCCGCCGCGTGGGAGGCCTACATGGCGCTCACGCTTACGGGAAATTAGAATAGATTTTCTTAACTTCTGGAGTTGATAAATTTTGTCTTCCAGCAGGCTTGAAGCGATAATACGTGACAATCTGAACCGGCTTCCCGCCGAGCCGTTCATATGGTGGCAGAAGACGTGGTGGTCGCGCGGCGCTTTCCTTGAGCTTATAGAGGAGTGCGAGGAAAGGCTGAAGACCAGCAACTTCAGGCAGGGCCAGCGCCTCGCGCTTCTGACGCCTAACAGCCCGATACTGCTCGCGACGGCGGTCGCCGTCTGGCGGCTCGGCGGCGCGGTCGTCCTGATAGACCCGCGCTCGGGCTACACGCCGCTGATACGCCAGCTTCACCACGCCGACGTCTTCGCGGTTCTCACCTCCCGCGGCTGCGACGAACTCGTGCCGCTCATATCGGAGGACGGCATCCCATGTTCTGCGATAAGCCTCGACTCCCTTGAGGACAACATACCGGGACGGCCTTGCGACGAGGAAGACCCGGACACCGCGGTAATCTTCTATACTTCCGGCATCACCGGCGAGCCGAACGCGGTTCCGCTCACTCATGCGAACCTTCTCGCCTGCATAGAAAGCTGCGTTGACCATATAGACGGCATGCTTGACGAGGACGACGTGATACTCAACGCCCTTCCGAATTCGAACGCCTTCGGCTTCGTATGCGGCGCCCTGCTGCCGCTCGTCAAGGCGGTGCGTCAGGTGATACTTCCTTCGTTCATGCCGGTCGAGACGTCGATGGACGCGATACGCAGGGCTGAGGTATCCATCGTGATGGCCGTGCCGACGATGATCGCGATGATGGTCTCCGCCGTCATGCGCGGCGCGACGCCCCCGTCGAAGATAAAATGCGTACTTTCCGGCGCGGATAGGCTTTCCTGCGCCCTGCGCCGCCGCGCCGAGCAGGCGCTCCAGACACATGTCATACAGGGCTACGGCCTCACGGAGGCCGCCTCCGTCGTCGCGCTCACGCCCGCGTTCGACAAGTCGAAGCCAGAGAGCGTCGGCACGATAATTTCCTGCGTCGAGGCCGAGATACGTAGCGACGCCGGCGAAGTCCTTCCAGTTGGACGCGAGGGCCAGCTATGGATACGCGGCGCTAGCGTCGCGAAAGGCTACTACCGCAGCCCCGAGCTCACCGAAGGGCGCTTCTGCGGCGGCTGGTTCCGCACCGGCGACATAGGCCGCTTCGACGGGGACGGCTATTTTTACCTCGTCGGGCGCACGACGGAGGTAATCTTCGTCGGAGGCTTCAAGGTCTACTCGCGCGAGGTAGAGCGCACGCTTGAGGAGCACCCGGCTGTAAAAGAGGCCGCAGTCATCGGCGTGCCGCGCTCGATAAGCGGCGAGATTGTCAAGGCTTTCGTCGTACTCAGGAACGGCGACAAGGTCTCGTCGAAGGAGCTCATCGACTACTGCAAACAGAAGCTCTCGTACTATAAAGTGCCCCGCATCATAGAATTCATCTCGCAGATGCCGCGTTCCGCGATAGGCGAGATAGTAAAGCGCAAGCTCTCGAAGGACTGAGGACGATGTACGGCGTAACGTGCCGCGTGACGAAAAGGCTCGACCGGTTCGAGCGGCGCGCGGTGGAACGCCTGCTCGCGGAAGCGGGCCTCGTCTTCGAGGGCGCGCCGGACTACACCGCGCTCGCCGAGGATTGCGACGAAAACGTTATAGCGACGGCGAGCCTTGCCGGCTCCGTCATAAAAATGGTCGCCGCGTCGCCGGAATGGCGCGAGGCCGGCCTGTCCGGACAGGTCATATCGGCTCTTATGAGCGCCGCGCGCGCCGACGGGCGCTATAAATTCTTCGTATACACGAAGCCGGAGGCCGCGCCGAAAATCGCCTCGCTCGGCTTCCGCGAACTCGCCGCCTCGAAAAATTCCGTCCTCATGGAATGCGGCGCGCCCGGCGTCGGCGAATACCGCGCCGCGCTAGAAGCTGAGCGCGCGAAAAACGGCCCGGAGGCCGGAGCGGCCGTCATGAACTGCAACCCTTTCACGCTCGGCCATCAGTTTTTAATCGAAGAAGGCGCGAAACGCTGCCCGGTATTCTATGTCATAGCCGTCGAGGAAGATGCCTCGGCCTTCCCATTCGCCGACAGGCTCGCGCTAATTCGCGAAGGCACGGCGCACATCCCAAACGTCCGTGTGCTCGCGAGCGGCAGCTACGCCGTCTCGAAGGCCACCTTCCCTACATATTTTCTGAAGGACCGCGGCGAATTGTCCGTCGCCGCCGAGCAGGCCGAGCTTGACGCGCGGCTCTTCGGGCGGCTCTTCGTCCCGGCGCTAGGCGTTGCGCGCCGCTTCGTCGGGACGGAGCCCTTCTGCGCCGTCACGGCGCTCTACAACGAAACGCTGAAAAAAACGCTGCCGGAATACGGCTGCCAAGTGACCGAAATACCGCGCAAAGAAGCCGGCGGAACGCCGGTATCCGCCTCGCGCGTCCGCGCGATGATAGCGGAGGGCGCGCCGGGGCTCGAAGCGCTGCTCCCCAAGGTCACGCTCGATTATCTGAAAAGCCCGCGCGGCGCAGAAGCCGCCGCCAGGCTGAAGGAGAAGGATAAATGACTCCGCTTGAAGAGGTTTTATCGGGCCGCGACGAACGCGCCGCGTGCCAGAAGAGGATGCTCGCCGCGCGGGAGGGCGCGTTCGTCTGCCAGATAGGGCTCAACATCCCCGGCTTTCCCAAGCGCGTGCCGGGCGACATAACGATAATAAAAGACTGCCGCCGCTTCCTGCTCGCCTGCGCGGGAGCCGCGCCCTTTGAGGAACAGTACCTTGACAACGGCGCGGGGCTTTGCTGGCAGGGGGCCTTCGACGGTAAAAGGTACGACGCGCACGCCCTGAAGCGCGCCGCCGTCGAAGCAGAGAACAGCATGGAGGCCGGGCGCGTCCTTGACATAGACGTGCTGACGGCGGACGGCCAGCTCTCGCGCCTCGATATGGGGCTGCCGCCGCGCAAATGCCTCCTCTGCGGCGAAAACGCGAAAGCCTGCGCGCGCGCCGGGACGCACGATCACGCCGAGCTGCGCGAACACGTGATAAGAATAATAAAAACCGCTGCTGCGGGAAGATAGCCGGAAGCTGCGCAAATTTTGTAATTTTTGCGTAAATTGTCGGCGAGACGGACGACATTCAACTTTATGACTATATAATAAAAAATACGAAAAGGCGGTGACGCGGCATGGCCGGAAGGCCCGAGTGGGACGTTTACTTTCTTCTTATGGCGCAGGTGGCGGCGAGCAGGAGCACGTGCCTGCGGCGCAAGGTGGGCGCGGTGCTGGTGCGCGACAGACAGATACTGAGCACCGGCTACAACGGGGCGCCGCGCGGCGTCAGCCACTGCGAGGCCGTCGGATGCCTGCGCGAGCAGCTGGGCATAGCGTCGGGCGAGCGGCACGAAATCTGCCGCGGCTCGCACGCCGAGATAAACGCGATAGCGCAGGCCGCGGCTGCGGGAACTTCGACCGCCGGCTCGTGGCTCTACTGTACGCACGAGCCATGTGTCTACTGTACGAAGGCGCTTATCAACGCCGGCTGCGAAAAAGTTTTCTATCTTTATCCTTATCCGGACGAGCTCGCGCGCGCCATAATGGCGGAGTCTGGAGTGGAAAGCGTCTGGGTGGACCCAGAGACGCTGCCGCGCGACGTTTTTTCGATTTCATAATAACGTCCGGCGGGCCGGACGCCGGAGAGGGGAGCTGAAGATGATGTCGATAACGATAGTTTTAGCCGACGACCATCCGCTTACTAGAGAGGGGATGAAGGGCTATCTTGCTAAAGAGCCCGATTTCGAGGTCGTCGGAGAGTATGCCGACGGAGAATCTACGTGGGCCGGCATAAAGGCGCTGCGGCCTCAGGTCGCGCTGCTCGATATACGCATGCCGGGCCTCGACGGCATTACGATAGCGCGCATGGCGCGCGACGCCGGCATCCCGACGGCGGCTCTGATGCTCACGTCTTATGACGCGAACCAGTACGTCTTGGCGGCGCTGCGCGCGGGCGCGCGCGGCTACTTGCTCAAGACCGCGACTATGGATACGCTCTCTAAGGCGATACGCATAGCGGCGCGCGGAGGCTTCTACCTCGACAGCGAGGTATCGAGCGCCGTCGAGGGCGGCGACAACTTTATGCCTGAGCCGGTCTCCGTGCGTGAGCGCGAGGTGCTTCTGCTTGCGGCGCGCGGCCTCTCCGGCAAGGAGATTGCGGCTAAACTTTTCATCAGCGAACGCACGGTGCAGACTCATCTCGCCTCGATATACGACAAACTCGGCGCAAAGAACAAGACCGAAGCCATGCTGCTTGCGATAAAATACGGAATAGTCACAATAGAGGAACTTATAGGCTGAAGTGAAGACGAAGCGCGGACTTCTATATAAGCTCATCACGGCGATCTTCATCCCGGCCTTTCTTGCGCTGATACTTGCGTGGGTGGTCTACAACCAGTTCGAGAGCACGATGCGCGCAGTTTCCGGCAATTATGTCGAGAACCTCGTGGACAGCGTAGCGGCGCGTCTCGACTCCAAAAAGTGGAACATCCGTGCTGGAGGCAAGAGCATAACGGAGGGGGACTTGGCCACGATGAACCAGCTCCTAAGCGCGATGGACATCCCGGGTCTCTTCGCCGTCTTCCATAAGGACGGCACGCTCATATACGAGTCCCCCGGCGAGGTAGAGTTTCTCCATAAGTGGAAGGACTCCTTCAACTCGCACACTCCGGTCAAGATATACGACAAAGTGGGCTCATATTACACTGGCGTGCGCTACGACATACCGAACGAAAGTATTTACGTAATAGGCGCGGTCTCGTGGGAGATGCTTTTCGGCACGATGGTGCTGCTCGTATCGCTGTGGCCTTTCGTCATGGCGGCTCTCGCCGCCTTCACGCTGCTTGCGATATTCCTGCTTTACAACAAGGTCATCCTACCGCTGCGGCGGCTCGACCGCGAGATACTCTCGCTTTCCTTCGGGCGCGACATGCCGGCGCCCGACGCGCCGGGGGCGGTGCCCGAATTGCGCCAGCTGCGCTCTACCTTCGCGCTTCTCGCGCAGGCGGCGATTGAAAAGGAAAAATTGCAGCGCGACTACGTAACGGACATAGTCAAGGTGCAGGAGGACGAGCGCGAAAGGATATCGCGCGAAATCCACGACGGCCCGCTTCAGGACGCGACGGCGCTCGTGCAGCGGCTCCGCCTGCTCAAGACGGATTTGCAGGACAATCCTGCTGTCGTCGCGAGCCTCTCCGGCGCTGAGCACGTGGCTATGATAGGGGTCAAGGAGCTGCGCGAGCTCTGCAACGACCTGACGCCTCCGTGGCTCGACCTCGGCCTGCGCCATTCGCTGACGGAGCTCTGCAACAGGATGTCTGGGCAGCTCGGCGTCGAAATCGAGCTCGATATATCCGGCGAATGGGACGAGGACGAAGAGGTGCAGCCTCAGCTCTGTCTCGCCTTCTACCGCGTCGCGCAGGAGTCCATAAACAACTCCGTACACCACGGCAAGGCGAGCGACGTGAAGGTCTCGCTCGCTCGCGAGGCCGATAAAATCGTGATGACCGTCAAGGACAACGGCGACGGCTTCGCCATGCCGGTACACGGCGACTTCAAGGAGCTGCGTGTGCGCGGCCACCGCGGCCTCTCGAACATGAGCGAGCGCATCCGCCTTGCGGGCGGCACTATAGAGATCAAATCCACGGTCGGAATAGGAACCGTCATACGTTGTGAAGTACCCGCGCAGAGGGTAGAATAATAAGGTAATGTTGCTATAATTTCTTACACGAAAGGTGGAAGCCTTAGGGCGCTTGCTTATGAAGCTCAGGATATTAGGCGCTGCCGGAGAAGTAACCGGCTCCAATTATATGATAGAGACGGCGGGCTACAAGGTGCTCGTAGACTGCGGAACGCACCAGGGGGCGGACGAAGAGCGCCATGAGGGCGAAGGCTTCCCCTACGACCCAACCGGGATAGACGCCGTGCTGTTGACGCACGCGCACATAGACCACAGCGGAAGGATTCCGCTGCTTGTCAAGCTCGGTTTCAAGGGAAAGATATACTGTACGCATGCGACGTCGGAACTGGTCGAGGTTCTGCTCCGCGACTCGGCGCGCATCATGAAGGAAGACGCGGAGTGGCGCACGCGCAAGAACGCGCGCAAGGGGCTGCCGCCGGTCGAGCCGCTCTACAGCGAGCGGGACGTCGATGATACGCTTGCGTACCGCAGCCCGCTGCCCTACGACGAGGCCGTCCAGATACTTCCGGGCCTCGTGGTGCGTTTCCGCGAGGCGGGCCACATTCTTGGCAGCGCCATCGTAGAGACGTGGATTTCCGAAGAAGGCATGGAAAAGCCCGTTAAGGTGGTATTCTCTGGAGACCTCGGGCCGATAGACGGCGTTATAGAAAAGCCGCCGGCAGTCGTCGAAGAGGCGGACTTTGTCCTCATCGAGTCGACCTACGGCGACAGGCTGCACAAGTCGCTCGAGGACACGCGCGCCGAGTTCCAGCAGGCGATGGAGGCGGCCGTCCGCGCGGGCGGCAAGGTGCTGATACCGACCTTCGTCGTAGACCGCGCGCAGAGGATGCTTTACGAGTTCAAGCTTTTGCAGAAAAAACTCCCCGACCTGAAAATGGCGAACATCTACCTCGATTCGCCTATGGGCGTCAAGACGACGGAGATATACTCCG
>URAG01000038.1 GCA_900545755.1 uncultured Cloacibacillus sp.
CTCGGCGGCGGCGAGCCCAGACGCCGCGAGCTCGGCTACGCTGCGCAGGCTGCGATGCCTCGGCAGCTCCTCCCACGGCCACGCGAGCGCAACGGCAGTAAGCACCGCAAGCACGGCTGCGGTCACGGCCAACGTCTCCATTACAGCGCGTCCGCCGGCGCGCCACCTTATGCCATAAATTTCGGGGTCTTCCTTTCTGTACCAACACCACATATACGGCCAGTACAACAGGAAGACCCCGATGCAGAAGGCTGCGAAAGAGCCCATACTGCGGAGCTATATCTTCAGACAGTCGGAGCAGAGACCGTAGAAGAAAATCTCCGTATGCTCAATCTGCGCGATGTTGTCGCGCACAGTCGACGCGGATCTGAATATCTCGTCCTCGTTGACAGGAATGTCAAAGAGTTTGCCGCACTTACGGCAGAGGAAATGCCCGTGCGTCTCAGTAGTCGGGTCGAAATATACTCTCTTGTCGTCTATGCTTAGTATCTTGATGAGCCCAGCGTCGGCTAGGAGCTGGGCCGTGCTGTAAAGCGTCGCGACAGACATCGTTGCGTATTCAGATGAAAGCTCCTTGTAGAGCGTCTCTGCAGAAGGATGATCCCTGCGCCCCTCAAGCTTCTGAAGTATGGCTATGCGCTGCGCGGTTATTTTTGCGCCTCTCTCCCTAAGTACCGCGATTCCGTCATCTACAGTCCACATCGATAAACTCCTCCAATAAGACTTTAAATGATTTTAATTTATTATAAATCAAAGCAACGGGTTTGGGGCAACTAAAGGCGATAAAATGTATCATTTTTTAAAATTTAGAGTGGGTGCTGCGAAACTGAGCAAAATCCGCGTGCTGGCGGGCAAAAGTGATTTTCAGACTTGCGGATTTACTCAATTTAACGTTATAATGACCGTTGCACATAATGGGGTGTAGCCAAGCGGCCTAAGGCAGCGGACTTTGACTCCGCCATCGATGGTTCGAGTCCATCCACCCCAGCCATTTTTTTGAAGCCGCACTATCTGGGGCGTTTTTGAAAGGGGCAGGAATTGTGGATCAGCCTAAAAAATCATGTGGGGTTCTCCTGCTGGCGGCGGGCAAAGGCACGCGGATGCGCAGCAAAACTCCCAAGGTTCTCCACCTTATGCTGGAGGAGCCGATTCTTTATTATCCCATCAAGGCCTCACTCGACGCCGGATTCGATCACACCGCCGTAGTCGTCGGTTACGAAGGCGAAGTGGTCGAGAACTGGGTCAGAGAAAACTTCCCGGAATCTTTCATAATATGGCAGCGCGAGCAGCGCGGCACAGGCCACGCTGCTAAGCTGGCCCAAGGGTGGTGGAGCGCCTACGAGAACGTCATCGTGCTCGCGGGAGACGCGCCGCTCATTACATCAGGAACTCTCCAATATTTTACAGAGCACCACATTTCAAACGGCAGCGACTGCAGCTTTCTAAGCTTCATGCTTGACGATCCTGCGGGGTATGGCCGCGTGATACGCGACGGAGGTACTGTCCGCGTGGTCGAACACAAGGACGCTACGGAAACGGAGCGCGAGGTCCATGAGGTCAACAGCGGCATGTATATATTCCGTACGCAGGCTCTTGCCTCGGTCATCGACGAGATATCATGCAAAAACGCGCAGGGAGAATATTACCTCCCCGACGCGCTCGCGCTCATCGCGGCGCGCGGTGGAAAAGTAGATGCCGTTCTTGCAGACGACTCGGAGCAGTTTCTCGGCATAAACGACCAGATACAGCTTGCGAACGCTGCACGCATAATGCGCGACAGAATAGTATTCTCGCTTATGAAAGAAAACGGCATGCACTGCATGGACCCGTCTAGCGTGTGGATAGGTCCGAAGGTAAAGGTCGGACGTGACGTTACGGTTCACCCTTCCGTGCAGCTCTGGGGAGATACTGTAGTGGAGGACGGCGCTTTTATAGGGAGCTTTACCGTTCTGCGCAACTCAGTTGTTCGCGAGAAAGCGAATCTTAAAGGCTCGGTGCGCCTCAACGATTCGACGATAGGGCCGCGCGCCTCCGCGGGGCCGTTTTCGTTTATGCGAGAACACGGGGAGCTGCTTGAAAACGCGCACATGGGACGCTTTGTAGAGATAAAGAAGAGCGTCGTCGGTAAAGATTCCAAGGTGCCGCACCTCTCGTACATCGGAGATACCGTTATCGGCGAGAACACTAATATAGGCGCGGGTACGATAACATGCAACTACGACGGCGTTAAGAAAAACAAGACAAAGATAGGCAGCAACTGCCTCATAGGCAGCGACACGATGCTCGTCGCGCCAGTCGAAGTGGGAAACGACGTCTCGACGGCCGCCGGCTCAGTCATTACAAACCGCATCCCGGACGGCGCTCTCGGCGTAGGCCGCGCGAGGCAGTCTAATATAGAAGGCTGGAGCGAAAGGCGCAGAAAAAAGTTGACGGATAATAAGGTTTCGTAGCTGAAGTGCGCGGAGCTTTGTTCTTAATTTCTTAAGGAGGATAATAATATGTCCGCAGGATTGAGAGAGGTAAAAATATTTTCTGGCAGCGCCGACCCGCAGTTTGCGGAGAATATCTGCATGAATCTCGGCGTGCCGCTTTCGGCGTCAAAACTCTTCCGTTTCTCTGACGGAGAGATCGGCGTTTCCATCGAAGAAAGCGTGCGCGGGGCGGACGTATATGTCGTTCAACCGACCTGCGAGCCTGCGAACGAGCACCTCTTTGAACTGCTTATAATCGTCGACGCGCTCAAGAGGGCGTCAGCCTATCACGTAAACCTCGTCATGCCCTACTTCGGTTACGCGCGTCAGGACAGAAAAACGCGCTCGCGCGAGCCTATCACAGCGAAGCTCGTCGCCAACCTTCTTGAAAAAGCCGGAGCCGACCGCGTTATCTCGGCCGACCTACACGCCGGGCAGATCCAGGGCTTCTTCGACATCCCAGTCGACCACCTTACCGGCATCCCGCTTCTCGCTTCGTACTTCCGCAGGACGCTTTCGGCGGAGATGGAGCAGGGGCTAGTCTCCGTCGTGTCGCCTGACATCGGCGGCGTAGTCCGCGCGCGCAAGTTTGCCGGGCAGATGAACAACGCAGAGCTCGCCATCGTCGACAAGCGCCGCTCGCACGAAGTCGCTAACCAGTGCGAAGTCATGGAGATAATAGGAAATATCGAGGGCAAGACCTGCGTACTCGTCGACGACATCATCGACACTGCGGGCACGATAGTCAAGGCGGCCGAAGCGCTCAAAGAGCGCGGCGCTAAAGAGGTATACGCCTGCGCTACGCACGGCGTCCTCTCGGGTCCTGCCATCGACAGACTCAAGGACTCCGTTATAAAGGAAGTCGTCCTTACGGATACGATTCCGCTCAAAGAACACAAGAAAATCGATAAGATCCGCCAGCTTCCTATCGCCCCGCTTTTTGCAGAGGCGCTGAGAAGAATACACTCTGAGCACTCAGTAAGCATTTTGTTCCGTTAAGCGACGGAAGAAATATTATAAAAGTTTTAATACCATTGAGGAGGAAACATCTATGGCATCCAAGCATCAGACTGTAAAACTCGATTTCACGAAGAGAGAGGGAACTGGCAAGGGCACCTGCCGCAAGCTCCGCTCTAAGGATCAGCTTCCCGTCGTCCTTTACGGTCCAGAATATAAGAACGGCCTTGCCGGAGTCATCTCGGCCAGAGCTGTAACGCCTGTAGCGAACAGCGCCCACAGAGATACGACGCTAATCGAGCTCAGCTTTGCCGACGGCGGCAGCGCGACCGCCCTTATCCGCGACGTGCAGCGCCATCCGCTTACGCGCCGCGTCATCCACATCGACTTCTATCAGGTCCTCAAAGGACACATGATCAAGGTCGAGGTTCCTATCCGCGTCGTCAACGAAGAGCTCTGCAAGGGCATCAAGGACGACGGCGGCGTTCTCGTCTACGGCGAACGTGCAATCCTTGTCGAGGTTCAGCCGAGCGACATCCCAGAAGAGATCGTATTCGACGCCCAGGCCCTTGAGGTCGGCTCCGAAGTGTTCGTTAAGGATCTTGCGCTCCCTGAGGGCGTGACTGCCGTTACCGACGCCAACCTTCTCGTCCTGCACGTCGAGCAGCCGCAGGAAGAGGTAGAGGCGGCTCCTGCTGAGACGGAAGAGAACGCTGAGGTCGAAGTCGTGGCGAAGGGAAAGGCCGCGAAGGAAGAGTAGCCGCTTCGCTTCAGCCCTGAGTGTTTTCTGCGGCCCGGCTTATGCCCGTCCTGCGCGGCGGAAATCCATTGCTCGGATTTTTGCGCGGCGCTTTTGTTTCGGCGGACGGATGCCGGGTCGCAGTTTTTTATGCAAATTCGGAAAACTTTACGGCTTTATAGAAAGAATCTGTTATTCATGAAACTTATAGTAGGCCTGGGCAATCCGGGCTATCAGTATGTATGGACCAGACACAACTCCGGCTGGATAATAGTTGATTCATTTGTTACGCGGCTCGGACTCGGCACGCCGCAGATAAAATTCCGCGGAGCCTACTGGGGGCCGGCGATATGCTGCGGCGAGCGCGTCGGCTTTCTTGAGCCGCACACTTTTATGAACCTGAGCGGGCTTTCGGTCGGTGAGGCCGCACGCTATCAAAATCTCGATCCCTCGGACATCCTGATAATATCCGACGATGTGGCTCTGCCGTTTGGACGCATCCGCATGCGCAAGAGCGGCTCTGCTGGGGGGCAGAACGGGCTGAAATCCGTGCTCGGCGCTCTCGGCACGCTCGACGTGCCGCGCCTCCGCATCGGCGTCGGCTCTCCTGACGTGAAAATGGACCTTGCAGATTGGGTGCTCGCGAAGATACCGCAGGAGCAGCGCCGCGAGTGGTGCAAAATCGAAGACGCCGCGTGGGAGGCGCTGAACCTCTGGCTCACGGAGGGCATAGACGCCGCGATGACGAAGGCCAACGGTTTCAGACTGAATGCCGGAGAATAAATCTCCCTACGCGGGCAGCTCGCTCGCCGCTCTTGACGACAGGCTCTGGTACCGGAACAGCGGCGTCCACCTCGCCTCAAAGGGCGCGATGCGCCCATGGGTCTGCCGCGGCATAGATTTCCCGCTGCTCGCGCTTCTGCCGGATGCGCGTCAGGTGCGCGATTTTGCGGCAGACGCGGATGAGCTCGGAGTGCTGGGGCGCGTCAAGGTGTTGCCGGAGCTGCCAATGTCGGAGGACGAGACGCGGAACGATGCGCAGAAGATGGCGCGCGGCGACGTGCTTGAAGATTTCAAGTATCGCGGCGGCGTTCTGGCCGCGACCCCGTCCTCGCTGATGTCGCCGTTTTCGACAGGTGGGGATTTCCGCGAGCTTGAGGTCGGAAAGGAGGCTGGACGCGACCGCCTCGCCGACTGGCTCGCGCAGAAAGGTTACGAACGGAGCGAACTTGTGTGGACGCCTGGGCAGTTCGCCGTGCGCGGCAGCATCGTCGACATATTCAGCCCGTCGGATATGTATCCGATACGGGTCGAGTTTTTCGACGACGAGGTCGAGGATATACGTTACTACGTGCCGGACACGCAGAAGAGCCTCAAAAATATAAAAAAATGTTTGATACAGAGTCTGGTGGCGAAGGGCGACAACGTCCTTGAAAACTACTATCCGAATGATATGCGCGTGCTCTTCTTCGACCCGCACGGCCTCGACATGACAGCCGAGAACTCTGTGTGGCTCTGGAACAACCTCGACCGCGACAGGAAAGACGCCGTGCCGTGGGAACGCTGGGAAAAAATATGCTCGGGCCTCGCGTCGTACCGGAGGCTCAGGATTCTGCCGGACGTGAAAAACTGCGCCGCGCGCATGAGCGTTTCGCAGTTTCCAAACTTCCGCGGCAAACTGCGCGAGGTTGAGAGCTACTGCCTTTCTCTGATAAACGACGGGTATAAGATAAAAGTTGTTTCCGAGACGGAACGCAACCTCCAGTGGGCCGCAGTAAACAACTTTGAGGCAAACCGCGGCGTGCTCAGCGAGGGGTTCATAGATTCCGAGTCGCGCGTCGCCGTAATCACCGACCTCGAGCTCTCCGGCATCACCGTTGCGCGCCGCCGCATTGAGAATCATGCGCCGGCGGATTGGGGCTCTGGGCTTATGCCGGGGCAGTGGGTAGTCCATGACGATTACGGCGTTGCGCGTTACCTTGGTGCGGAGCGGGTGAAGACCTCTGATGGAGAACAGGAATATCTTGTGCTCCAGTTTGCGGAGGAACGCCGCCTGCTCATCCCCGTCATGCAGTTCCACAAGATTGCCCCGTGGGCGCCGCTGCCGGGGCAGGAACCAGCAGCGGACAGGCTCAAGGGCTCGCTATGGAAAAAATCGGCGGCGAGGGCGCGTGAAATGGCCGAGAAGGCTGCCAGCGAGCTGATAAAAATTTACGCCGAACGCGAGGTCAGCAAGGGCTTCGCCTTTCCCGAGAACCGCGAGCTTATGCGCGAGCTCGAAGAAAGCTTCCCTTACAAAGAGACTGCCGATCAGCTTCGCGCGATAGACGAGGTTGAGGCGGATATGGAGCGGCCTGTGCCCATGGATCGTCTAGTAGTAGGAGACGTAGGCTTTGGAAAGACCGAAGTCGCGATACGCGCTGCTGGCAAGGCCGCCTTCGCGGGCAAGCAGACTGCGATAATGGTGCCGACGACGCTGCTTGCGAACCAGCATTACGAAAGCTTCTCAGCGCGCTTCGCTGAGACCGGCGTGCGCGTAGAAACCATCTCGCGTTTCGTCCCGCCCACGCGGCAGAGAAAGATATTGGCTGACCTCGCGGAGGGCAAGGTCGACATAATAATCGGGACGCACCGGCTGCTCACCGGCGACGTGAAATTCAAAGATCTCGGCCTAGTGATAGTCGACGAGGAACACCGCTTTGGAGTCATGCACAAGGATCACATGAAAAAAGCCTTTCCCGGCGTCGATATGCTGATGCTCTCAGCGACGCCGATACCGCGCTCGCTCTCGCTCTCAATGAGCGGCCTGCGCGACATGTCGGTGCTCCAGACGCCGCCGCAGCGCAGGCTTCCCGTCATTACAGTAGTGCGCCCGTTCTCAGAGGAGCTGCTGAAGAACGCCGTGCTCCGCGAGAAGAACCGCGGCGGCCAGATATTCTTCGTGCATAACAGAATAAGCGACATCGAGGAACGCGCCGTGATGCTCAAGCGCCTGTTCCCGAAACTGAAAATAGCCGTAGCGCACAGCAAGACGCCGGAGGCGGCGCTCGAAAAGATAATGTCCGAGTTCGCCGCAGGCGCGACGGACATCCTCGTATGTACTACGATAGTTGAAAGCGGCCTCGACATTCCTGCTGCGAACACTCTGATCGTCGACGATGCGCAGGAGCTCGGCCTTGCGCAGATGTATCAGCTTCGCGGCCGCGTCGGACGGCGCGAGGAACAGGCCTACGCCTTCCTCTTTTACCCAAACGACGTGCGCATCTCCGTCGAGTCGAGCGAGCGTCTTGAAGCGATAGCGGAACTCGACGAGCTCGGCGCCGGCTACCAGCTCGCGCAGCGCGACCTACAGATACGCGGCGGCGGAGATTTGGTCGGTATCTCGCAGCACGGCAACTCGACTAAAATTGGATACCAGCGGTACTGCGATCTGCTCGCGGAGGAGATTGCGAAGATAAAGGGGACCTATAGGCCGCAGATAGAGCTAGAGGTCGGCTTCCCCGTCTCGATACCGGCGAGCTATCTTCCGCAGGAGAATTTACGCGTCACGCTCTACCGCAGAATGCTCAAGGCCGAGTCGGCCGGCGAGGTGCATGCGCTGCGTGATGAGAGCGCCGACCGTTTTGGCAAGCTGCCGCCAGAGGTGGAATTCCTCTTCGACGCAGCGGCCGTCCGGAACGCGGCCTACAGATTCGGAATTACGAAGGTACTTGCGGGGCGCTACGAGTTGATCGTGTTCTGCACGCCGGATGAAAGCTGGGAAAAGCTCTCTCTTCCGCAGCGCTGGCACAAGCGCGCCGACGGCCTCATCGGGCCCGGCGGCTTTGCGGGCATGCGCGAATTGGCGCAAATGCTCTGCCGTAAGGACGCAGCCGCATAATAAATGATAAAATATAGCCGAATTGGGGGAATGAGCGTGACGCAGAACGAAACCGCTATAGCGGAAAAATTTGTAAAACTGGTAAACGTCATGAAGAAGCTCCGTGAGCCCGACGGCTGCCCGTGGGACAGGGAGCAGACTTATATGTCGCTGCGGCGTTACATAGTCGAGGAAGGCTACGAGCTGATACAGGCGATAGAGGACGGCAACGTACCGAACATGTGCGAGGAGTGCGGCGATCTCATGCTTCAAGTCGTCTTCGTCTCCTGCATGGCGGAGGAACGCGGCGACTTCACCGTCTGCGATGTGCTCGACGGCCTTACGAACAAGCTGATACGCCGCCACCCGCACGTCTTCGGGGAGGTGCACGTCAATAATTCAGACGACGTGCTTAAGAACTGGGAGCAGATAAAATCGGCTGAGCGCAAGGGCAAGGAAGAGGATTCGTCATACATGGCTGGAATCCCGCGCGGAATGCCCGCGCTGCTGCGCGCCTACCGCATACAGGAGCGCGCTGCGAAGCCCGGCTTCGACTGGCCCAAGGGCGATTGTTCGCCCGTGATGGCCAAGGTCGAGGAGGAAGTAGCGGAGCTCAGGGAAGCGGCTGCGTCGCGAGACAAGGCTAAAATCGAAGAAGAGCTCGGCGACCTGCTTTTCGCCTCGGTGGACCTCTCGCGCCACCTAGGCACAGACCCGGAAATAGCGCTGCACCGCGCCTGCGAAAAATTTGCGGCGCGTTTCAGAAAAGTTGAAAAATCAGTAGAAGAATCGGGCCGTCCGTGGAAAGACTTCACTCTCGACGAACTCGAGGAATTCTGGCAGAAAGCGAAAAATCAATAAAACCATTGGAGGAATAGCAATGACCACAGAAGAAAAAATCAAAGACGTACTCGTCAACAAAGTTTCCCCAGCGCTTCAGATGCATGGCGGCGACTGCTCGTTCGTGAAATACGACGAGCCGACAGGAACTCTTTACGTAGCCATGCAGGGCGCATGCGGCACCTGTCCGTTCGCTCTTGAGACGCTGCGCATGACCGTCGAACAGGCGGTCATCGCCGAGGTGCCCGAGGTCAAGGCGGTAGAAAGGGCGTAGGCTCCGCGTCTATAATGAAAGAAACGAGCCGGGAACCGGAGACGCTTCTTTCCTCAACGGACGCCTCCGTCGTCCGGTTGCTCGCCGAGCATGAAGAAATACTGCGCCTCGTTGAACAGATCTTTCCAGTGAAGGTCTACGCGAGGGGCAGTTCTCTTTCCATCAAGGGAGACGACGAGCGGCTGGTCGAAAAAATCGAAAATCTGTTGGTCCAGTACGCGGAGCTCTCGCTGTCCGGGCATAAATTCAACAGCGCCGAAATCCGCTACGGACTGCACAGCATAGAGCGCGGTGAAACGGTCAACCTACGCTCTCTTTATAACGACGTCGTCTGTATAAGCAATAGGGGCAAGGCGATACGTCCCTATACAAACGGCCAGAAAGACTACGTGCGCGCGATACGCGAGAACGACATAACCTTCGGCATAGGCCCTGCGGGCACGGGCAAGACATACCTCGCTGCCGCGCAGGCCGTCGCATATCTCAAATCCGCAAAGGTAAGCCGCATCATCCTCGTGCGCCCCGTCGTCGAGGCGGGCGAGAGGCTCGGCTACCTTCCTGGCGACATGAACGAAAAAGTTGCACCGTACCTGCGTCCGCTTTACGACGCCTTTTACGAGCTTCTCCCTGCGGAGAAATTCGACCGCTACTTCGAGAAGGGCGTCATCGAGCTCGCGCCGCTCGCCTACATGCGCGGGCGCACGCTTAACGACAGCTTCATAATCCTGGACGAAGCGCAGAACACGACGCCGGAGCAGATGAAGATGTTCCTGACGCGCCTCGGCTTCGGCTCGAAGGCCGTAGTCACGGGCGACATAACTCAGGTGGACCTGCCCGGCTCGAAGGAGTCTGGACTGAAGGTAGTGCGCGATATCCTGAAAGACATCCCAGGGGTAGCATTTATCAACCTCGACGACGGAGACGTCGTGCGTCACGAGATAGTGCAGAAAATAGTGAGGGCGTACGAAGACTATGACAGACGGAGAAGAGAAGAAAAACAGTCTGCTGCTGGACAGCTTTAGAGACGTTCTCAGCCGTTTCGCCTACAGGCCAGAGAACCGCCAGTACATTATATTCCGCGCCATACTTCTTTGCGTCGCCGCACTGCTTGTCGGCTTCAACTGGTATCTGTTCGAACGCAAGGAAAATTATCAGATAGGGCTTCCGGCGCAGAAAACCTACTTTGCGCTTACATCGGCGCGCTACGAGGACAAAGCGGCTACGCTTGAGCTGCGACAGCGCGCCACTTCTCGAATAATCGCCGTAATGGTGCAGGACGAGAAGGTAGCCGCAGAAGTGTCGCGCCGCATCGAGCTGCTGAATGACGGACGGCTGACCGAGCTGTTCAACGCGCCGCTGCTTGGTATCTACAACAAGCAGAGCGCCGCGTCTCAGAAGGCTATAAGCGAAGCCGTCGTCTCAATAGGGCCTAAGGTGCTCAATGAGTCGGCAGACCGCGAACAGCAGACTTCACTTATATGGAAATACCTCAAGGAAACCGCGCTCACGCAGTCGGAACGCAACGTCGCTTTCCAGATGCTTGACGTAATCATGAACCCGTCGCTGCAGTCAGACAGCGAAATGCTGATGAAGCTTAAGGACGACGTGGCTGCGCAGATACCCGCGGTTATCAAGGAGATACGCCCAGGCTCTGTACTTGTGCAGAAGGGCGAGGTCGTGACGCCGTCGACGGCGCGCCTGCTCGCCTCGCAGGGCTACCCCGACGCGGACTTTCCGTGGCGCCACCTGATATTCGTGCTCGGCGCGATAGTTGTATGGAGCTTCTGGCCCGTATGGATATCCACTGGGCTCAAGGAGAAGCTGTCGATGCGCGAGTGGATATATATCGCTGTCGTGATCTCAGTCGTATGGACGCTCGAGGTCGTATTCGCTCGCCTCGGAGGCTACTCGATGGCCGTGCTAGGCCTCACAGGCTGGCTTTGCCTCACGATGCCGGTGTCCCTGTCGTTCCACGTGATATTCGGTGGCGGCCTCATAAGCGTCATAATAGGCTACGGGACGAACCCAGGTATAGTCTGTCTCGGCTGTATCCTCTCAGCTTTCGCGGGCGGTGTCGGGCGCATAATGTTTCTGAACCCTCCTAACCACCGCATAACGATATGGCGAAACCTATTCCTTCTCGGGATTGCGCTCGGCGCCGTCTCGGTCTGCGTCTATTGGGGACTCGACCTCTATTTCGACCGCAACATAGCGTTTGGAACGGTGCTCTTCAGCGCAGTGTGGGCTACCATCGTCGTCGCTCTACTTCCGCTATGGGAGAACATTTTCGACGTAATTTCTCCGCTGCGGCTGCTTGAGCTGAGCCATCCGTCTCAGCCGCTCATCAAGCGTCTCCAGATGGAGGCCCCGGGCACTTACAACCACGTTCTGATGGTCGGCACCCTTGCTGAAGCCGCGGCGGATAAACTGCACATGAACGGCCTTTACGTAAAGGCGGGAGCTTATTACCACGACATCGGCAAGCTCAAGAACCCGCAGTATTTCGTCGAGAACCAGCGCCCCGGCAAGAACATTCACGACAGGCTGCTGCCTGAGCTTTCCGCTAAGGTGCTCTTCTCGCACGTGTAGGACGGCCTCGACATTGCCGCGCAGACCAACCTGCCTAAGGCTTTGCGCCCATTCATACGCGAACACCACGGCACGACGATACAAAAATATTTCTACGAGAAGGCGAAAGCTCTCGGCGAGGACGTGAAGGAAGAGGACTTCCGCTATCCCGGCCCGCGGCCGCAGACGCGCGAGACGGCGCTCGTCATGCTCGCCGACTCCGTAGAAGCCGCTATCAAGGCGCGCAATAAGCCTTTTGAGAGCGACGGAGAACTGTCGGCCTTTATCAAGCAGGTCATACAGAGCAAGATAGACGCGGGGCAGATGGACGACGCAGACTTCACGCTGCGTGAGATAGCGAACATTGAAGAAGCTTTCCTAAACGTATTCCGTTCGACCTATCATTCGCGCGAAGTTAAGGACATCAATGAAATAATAAAAGAAGCGCGGCGTAAGCGCGGCAACGCCGTGGGCACCGAAACGGCGAAGGAGGAAGAGAAGAATGAAAACGACGATACACTGCGGTGATTTGCGCGGCGAGGCTGAAAACGTATGGAACGCCGGAATGGCCGAACGCATTGAGAAGGTCATATCCGACTACATCGAAGCGGAGAAGCCTCTGCCCGAAGCTGCGCAGGAGTGCGAGATATCGCTGACCTTCGCCGGGGAGGACCATATGGCTGAAATCAACAAAGAGTATCGTGATACGGAGGGGCCGACCGACGTGCTTTCATTCGCGATGTGGGAGAACGACGAAGGCGTATTCGAGCCTCCTACGGACTGGGACAGTCTTCCGCTCGGCGACATAATCGTATGCCCTGAGGCAGTCGCGAAAAACGCCGCCGAGAACGGCAAAAGCGTTGAGAGCGAAACTGTTCTCGTCATATGCCACGGCTTCCTGCACCTCATCGGATTCGATCACGCCGAGGAGGAGGAACGCCTTGATATGTGGGCGCGGCAGGAACGCATGGTCAAGAAATTTTTCGGAGAATAAGAGAATAATATGAGCGAGAAAAAAGAGGGAACTGTCCTTTCGTCTGAGACCGCAAAGATGCTGATGGCTGAGGCTGAGAAGGCGCGGCGCAGAGCCTATGCGCCTTACTCTGGTTTTGCAGTCGGCGCGGCGCTGTTGTTCGACGACGGAAGCGTCGTCTCAGGCTGCAACGTTGAGAACGCAAGTTACAGCCTGTCGCTGTGCGCGGAGCGCAACGCTATGAGTACGGCGGTGGCGATGGGACTGACGCGCCCGGCCGCAGCCGCAGTCGCAGGGCCTGACGGAGTGTTCTGCCCGCCATGCGGAGCCTGCCGGCAGTTCCTCGCGGAGTTCAACGGCGCTATGCCCGTGATTGTCAAGGACGCGCACGGCGTCCGCGTGATCGCGCTCGACGAACTGCTTCCCTCAGGATTTTCGCTGAAAGACGGTGAACCGAAATGAGCTCTGAACATTACAAAAGCGGGTTTGTCGCGCTTCTAGGGCGGCCAAACGTCGGCAAGTCGTCGATAATAAACGCGCTGCTCGGCGAGAAGGTCGCGGCCGTCTCGCCGAAGCCGCAGACGACGCGCAACGCCGTCCGATGTATATACACCACGGACAAGGAACAGATTATATTCGTGGACACGCCCGGCATCCATACGCCGAAGCACGCGCTCGGCGACTTCATGATGAAGGAGGCCGAAGAGGCCCTTATGCAGGTTGACGCTATATGCTACGTCGTCGAAGCGCAGGACAGGGCCGTGAGCGAGAAAGACCGCGTGATTTTAGAGGCGCTCGCCGGAGTCAGGCTGCCTATAGTCCTCGCGGTGAACAAGACCGACAAGCTGACGAACGCGGCGGATTACGCGAAAAGCGCGGAGGTCTACGCAAAGCACATAACGCCGGGCGCCGTCATCCCCGTCTCTGCGGCGGAGAAGCGCGGCCTCGACGATCTGGCGTCGGCTATAAGCGTGGTTCTTCCCGAGCAGCCTGCGATTTACCCAGAGGACATGCTCATGGACTCGACGGAGCGCTTCCTTGCCTCTGAGGTAATACGCGAGAAGATTTTCCGTCACACGGACGAGGAGGTGCCGCACGGAGTCGCCGTAGTCATCGACGAATTCAAAAGCCCAGACGAGTACCCGGAGCTTAAGGTCTGCACGATACGCGCGACAGTAATCGTCGACCGTCCAGGACAGAAGGGGATAATAATAGGGAAAAACGGCGCGATGCTCAAGCTGATAGGCAGCGAGGCGCGCGCCGAGCTTGAAGAGAAGTTCGGCTATAAGGTGTTCCTCCAGCTATGGGTTAAGGTGCGCCCCGGGTGGCGCAAATCGCCGGAGGAACTGCGGCGCCTTGGGTACGGCGCGTGATAGGCGAACGGCTTCGACAGGGATATTATCAGGCGATCGGGACCGTGCTCCTGAGGAAGGAAGCTTCCAAAGGGGGGCGGTCCCTTCTGCTATTCCTGCGCGGCTTCGGACCGTGCTGGGCGGGAGCGCCATCTGACGGCGGCAAAAACCGCTTCGGCGGCGGTGCTGAGCCGATGGTCTGGGGCTCTTTCTCACTCTATCAGAGCCCGGCGCGCCTCTATCTTCAGTCCGTCGACATAAAAGAGGATTTTCTTTCGCTGCGCAGCTCGCCTGCGGCGCTCGCCTGCGCTGCGCGTATCTACAGGCTGACTGCTGACGAAACGCCGCACGCCTGCGAGAACGACGGCCTACTGCGCACTCTGTGGAGCGCGATGATTCAGCTTCGCGATGGAGCTCTGCCAGCCGCGGTCGAATTCCGCTACATGTGGCGGACCCTCGCCGCGATGGGTACGGCGCCGTCGCTTGAATACTGCGCCGGCTGCGGTGAAAGGCTTGCCGGCGGTGCCCTCTTCACCGGCGAAGGAATATTATGCGGACGCTGCGCGGCGCAGGCAGACGGCGCACCGCTTTCAGATCGCGAGCTGCTCATACTCCGCGCCGCTGCGACACTGCCGCACGCTAATTTCGTAGAATGGGCCGCCAAACGCCCCGCGGAAGAAATATTTGCGGCGAATATAAAAAAATTGTCGTCATATTTTAGAAATTTGCTGTAAAATGAGTCGGTAATTAATTTGTCTGCCATAAGGGAGGTAAGAGAAGGTGAACTTTCAGGATCTAATTATGCGCCTGGAACATTTTTGGGCTTCTCAGGGCTGCGTAATACAGCAGCCTTACGATTTGGAGGTAGGCGCCGGTACCATGAATCCGGCCACGACTCTGAGAGTCCTCGGTCCGGAGCCGTGGCGTGTCGCTTACGTCGAACCGTCGAGAAGACCGACCGACGGGCGCTACGGTGAGAACCCGAACCGCCTTCAGCATTATTACCAGTATCAGGTTATCATCCAGCCGGCTCCCGACAACATTCAAGAGCTCTACATCGAGAGCCTCAAATGCCTCGGCATCGACCCCTCCGAACATGACATCCGCTTCGTCGAAGACGACTGGGAGAACCCGACCACCGGAGCCTGGGGGCTCGGCTGGGAGGTCTGGCTCGACGGGATGGAGATAACGCAGTTTACCTATTTCCAGCAGATGGGAGCCGTCGATATGGATGTCGTTCCCGCAGAGCTGACCTACGGGCTTGAGAGAATCACGATGTTCGTACAGAAGGTCAACAACGTCTATGACCTTCAGTGGGTCGACAACGTCACCTACGGAGATGTTCACCACAAGGGCGAAGTCGAACACTCGACTTATAACTTCGAAGTCGCCGATACGGACATGCTCTTCGAGCTTTTCAACAAATACGAAGCCGAGTCAAAAAGAGTGCTTGAGGCAGGGCTTGTGCTCCCCGCCTATGACTATGTGTTAAAGTGCTCGCATTCGTTCAATCTGCTCGACGCGCGCAACGCGATCAGCGTCACGGAGCGCACGAGCTACATCAGCCGCGTCCGCGCCCTAGCGAGCGCCTGCTGCCACGCCTATCTTAAACAACGCGAAGAAATGGGCTATCCGCTGATGCATAAA
This sequence comes from uncultured Cloacibacillus sp., assembly GCA_900545755.1. GTDB lineage: Bacteria > Synergistota > Synergistia > Synergistales > Synergistaceae > Caccocola. The sequence continues at coordinate 15,681 of URAG01000038.1, forward strand.
TTCGATAAATTTATAAAAGGAGGCGCACGGTAATGTCCGACCTTCTGTTTGAGATAGGAACCGAAGAAATCCCCGCGAGGTTTATGCCCAAGGCGCTTGCCGACCTGGCGCAGTACGCAGCCGAGGAACTTGACGGCGCGCACATCGCCCACGGAGAGATAAAGTCGGAATGCACGCCTCGCCGTCTTGTGCTCAAAATCAAGGATGTCGCCGGGCGTCAGGACGACGCCGTCGAAGTCTCAAAAGGGCCGCTCAAGGCTCAGGCATTCGACGCGGACGGCAATCCGACGAAGGCGGCGCAGGGCTTCGCGCGCAGCCGCGGCGTAGAGGTGTATGAGCTTAAAGTTGAAAAAATTGGAAATGCAGAGTACGTAGTAGCGGAGAAGCGCACTGAGGGACAGCCCTCAATCGAAGTGCTCCCGCAGCTTCTTGAGAAGATCATGCACCGCCTTTCCTTCCAGAAGAGTATGTACTGGGCGGAGAAGGCCGTCCGTTTTGCGCGTCCCGTCCGCTGGCTCGTCGCGCTCTACGGCGACAAACCGCTTGAAGTAGTCTTCGGCGGTGTCAAGAGCGGCACGGCCTCGCGCGGACACCGCTTCATGGGCAAGGAATCCGTAGAAATTAAAGATGCGGCGTCGTATGACGCTGCGATGCGCGAAAACTTCGTCATAACCGACCCTGAGGAACGCAAGGCCATGATCCTCGCCGGAGTCGCTGATATAGAGAAGGAGCTTGGAGCGAAGGTAACCGTCGACCCTGAGCTGCTTGAGGAGAACGTACATCTCAACGAGTACCCTATACCTTTCTACGGAAGCTTTGAGAAGGAATTCCTCGACATTCCAGCTGAGGTGCTCATTCTGTCGATGGCGAAGAATCAGCGCTACTTCCCGGTCCATGGCGCCGACGGCAAACTCATGCCGAATTTCATCGGCGTCAGCAACAACCGCGCTAAGGACATGAGCGTCGTGCGTGAAGGCAACGAACGCGTCCTGCGGGCGCGCCTCTACGACGCGGCTTTCTTCTGGAAAGAAGATCAGAAGAAGTCACTTGATGCCCACGCTGAGGAACTCAAGAACGTAACATACCAGGAAAAGCTCGGCACCGTCTACGATAAGGTGCAGAGAATAAAGAAGCTTACGCTATGGCTTGCGGAAACGCTCAAGGCCGACGTCGACATGGCGAAGCTTGCGCGCGCCTGCGACCTTGCCAAGGCCGACCTAGTCACGAGCATGGTCTACGAATTCTCCGACGTGCAGGGAATCATGGGGCGTGAATACGCGCGCAAGGCAGGCGAGCCTGAGGAAGTTGCTCTCGCGATATACGAACAGTATCTGCCGCGCTACGCCGGAGACGAGCTTCCCTCGCAGATCGGCGGAGCGCTGCTTGGAATCGGCGAACGCCTCGACACGCTTGCCGCCATCTACAAGATAGGCATGGAACCGACATCGTCGCAAGACCCCTACGGGTTGCGTCGGGCAGCGAGAACGATAAATGAGCTTGTTTGGGGGCTCTCGCTCGATATAAATATCGACGAAGCGCTCGGCATGGCCGCCGGACTTCTCGACATGCCGCAGGAGCGCCTTGATAAGCTCAAGGCCTTCATAGCGCAGCGCCAGCAGGTGCAGCTCCGTGAAAAGGGTTTCAGCCACGAAGCCGTCGCGCTTGCCGTGCAGACGTCCCCGTCGCGCCCGCTCCAGCTCTACCGTCTAGCCGAAGTCCTCACGAAGGCCGCCGGCGAGCCATGGTTCGCGGAATTAGTAACTGCCGCAGTCCGCGTAAAGAACCTGCTCGCTAAAGCCGAAGGCGAACCCGGCAAAGTAGACCCGTCGAAGTTCGTATCCGATGCAGAACGCAGGCTCTACGATGAGCTTCAAAAGCTCACGGGCAGGGCGCACAACGCTGTCGAGAAGTGTGACTGGGAGGCCCTCGCCGCAACCATGGCCGAACTCGCGCCGGTCATCGCACAGTTCTTCAACGACGTCCTCGTCATGGACAAGGACGCGGATATACGCGAAAACCGTATAGCGCTGCTCAGCGAGTGTCAGAAATTTTTTATGCAGATAGGCGATTTCAGCCTCTTGAAATAACGCAATCTGTGATATAAATTATACTGTTGTGTATAACGGCCGGAGCCGTTAAATCAAACGATACATTGGGAGGTAACTTGATGTCGTCAACTAAGTACATCTACGATTTCAGCGAAGGCAGCGCGGATATGCGTCTGCTCCTGGGCGGCAAAGGCGCAAACCTTGCGCAGATGTGGAAGATCGGGCTTCCGGTGCCGCCGGGCTTCATAATTACCACTGAGGCTTGCCATCAGTATTGGAAAGAGAACGACTTCATAGCCAGCATTTGGAGCGATGTGGAAGCCGCCGTGGCGCGCGTCGAGAAGCTTACCGGAAAGAACTTCGGTTCTTCTGAGAATCCGCTCCTCGTCTCCGTGCGTTCGGGAGCTCCCGTTTCGATGCCTGGTATGATGGACACCATACTGAACCTCGGCCTCAACGACGACACTGTGAAGGCCCTCGCGAAATCGTCCGGCAACGAGAGATTCGCTTACGACAGCTACCGCCGCTTCATCCAGATGTTCTCGGATGTCGTGCTCGGAGTGGATCTCGACAAATTTGAGAAGCGCCTCGAGCAGGCGAGAGACGCAGCTGGCGTCAAGGAAGACTACAAGATCCCGGCAGAAGAGCTCAAGAAGCTCGTTGAAGACTACAAGAAGATAGTCGAAGAAGCCGGCTTCACCTTCCCGACCGACCCGTGGAAGCAGCTCCGCCTCGCCATCGACGCAGTTTTCCGCAGCTGGAACACGCCGCGCGCCATCACCTACCGCAAGATCAACAACATCCCCGAGGACTACGGCACGGCGGTCAACGTCGTCACGATGGTCTTCGGAAACCTCGGCGACGACTGCGGTACAGGCGTCTGCTTCACGAGAAGCCCCTCGACTGGCGAAAACAAGCTCTTCGGTGAATACCTCATCAACGCGCAGGGCGAAGACGTCGTCGCTGGTATCCGCACTCCTATGCCCATCGCTTCGCTTGGCGAGACCATGCCGGAGGTCTACAAGCAGTTCTGCGATATAGCGAAGCTCCTTGAGAACCACTATCGCGACGCTCAGGACATAGAGTTCACGGTAGAGAAGGGCAAACTCTACATACTCCAGACGAGAAACGGAAAGCGCACTGCCGCCGCTGCCGTTAGAATCGCTATGGATATGCTCCACGAAGGCCTCATCGACGCGGAGACAGCAGTTTCGCGCGTAGCTCCTGAGCAGGTTGAGCAGCTGCTCCACCCGCAGCTTGACCCGAAAGCCAAGCGCAACGTTCTCGTCAAGGGACTTCCCGCATCGCCGGGCGCAGCCGTCGGTAAAGTAGTATTCGACGCCGACGAAGCGGCCGAACGCGGCGGAAAGGGCGAGAAAATCATTCTCGTTCGTCCCGAGACGACCCCGGACGACATTCACGGACTCTTCGCGGCCCAGGGCGTCCTCACGAGCCACGGCGGAATGACGAGCCACGCGGCCGTCGTCGCCCGCGGACTCGGCAAACCCTGCGTCTCCGGAGCCGAGACAGTAAAGATCGACCTCGCCGCCGAAACCTTCACCGTAGGCGACGTGACGGTCAAGAAAGACGAATACCTCACCCTCGACGGAAGCAACGGAGACGTCATAGTTGGTAAGATGGAACTCATCGATCCGCAGTTCGACGACAACTTCCGTGAGCTCCTCGACGATGCCGACAAGATCGCCAAGCTCCAGGTCTGGGCCAACGCCGACACGCCGGAAGACGCCCGCCGCGCCCGCGCCTTCGGAGCGAAGGGCATCGGCCTCTGCCGCACCGAGCACATGTTCATGGACGCCGACCGTCTGCCCGTAATGCAGGAGATGGTCGTCTCCTCCACGAAGGAAGAGAGAATCGCTCAGCTCGACAAGCTCCAGGTCATGCAGGAATCCGACTTCTACGGCATCTTCGAGGCCATGGAAGGGCTGCCTGTCACGATCCGTCTCCTTGACCCGCCGCTCCATGAGTTCCTTCCGAAGATACCGGAGCTCACGAAGGCCCTCGAGTCCCTCGACCCGAACAGCGCCGAGGCTCAGAAAATCCAGGCCACTATCGCCCGCGCCCGCGAGCTGCACGAGCAGAACCCGATGCTCGGCTTCCGCGGCTGCCGTCTCGGCATGATCTACCCCGAAATCTACGAGATGCAGGTTCGCGCGATATTCGACGCGGCGTGCAAGCTCACGAAGAAGGGCGTAAAGGTCATCCCGGATATCATGATCCCGCTTGTCGGAACCAAGTTTGAGATGAAGGCCATGCGCGACCTCGTAGACGAAGTTGCGAAGCAGAAGCTCGCCGAGCACGGCGTAGAGCTTGAATACATGGTCGGAACCATGATCGAGCTACCGCGCGCAGCTATGGTCGCCGACCAGCTCGCCGAGTACGCGCAGTTCTTCAGCTGCGGCACCAACGACCTCACGCAGACCACCTTCGGCTATTCGCGCGACGACGCGGAAGGCAAGTTCCTCGGCCAGTACGTCGAAATGGGCGTATTCGAGCAGAACCCATTTGCGCAGCTTGACCGCGACGGCGTAGGC
>URAG01000039.1 GCA_900545755.1 uncultured Cloacibacillus sp.
GTCGCGCCCGAGGATTATGCCGCCTGTCGGGAAGTCGGGGCCAGGCATCAGCGTCATTAGCTCGCCAAGTTCCACGTCCGGATCGTCGAGCACGGCGCAGCAGACGTCGATGGCCTCGCCGAGGTTGTGCGGCGGCATGTTCGTCGCCATGCCGACCGCTATTCCGGTGCTGCCGTTGACGAGAAGGTTCGGAATGCGCGACGGGAGGACGAGCGGCTCCTGAAGGGACTCGTCAAAGTTCGGCCCCCAGTCTATAGTATCCTCGTTGATGTCCGCGAGCATTTCTTCGCCGAGCGCGTGGAGCCTCGCCTCGGTGTAACGCATGGCCGCCGGCGGGTCTCCGTCGATCGAACCGAAGTTACCCTGACCGTCGACGAGGGTGTAGCGCATGCTGAAATCCTGCGATAGACGCGCCATAGTGTCGTATATCGCCGCGTCGCCGTGCGGGTGGTACTTACCCATCGTCTCGCCGACGATACGCGCCGACTTCTTGAACGGCTGGTTGTGGCGCACGCCGAGCTCCATCATCGCGTAGAGTATGCGGCGCTGCACCGGCTTCAGGCCGTCGCGCGCGTCGGGCAGCGCGCGGCCTACAATGACGCTCATCGCATAGTTGAGATAGCTCTGCTTTATCTCCTCTTCGAGCGGCAGAGTTATGACTTTGTTTATTTCAAATAAATTGCTCTGCTTTGAGTTGTGGTCCATCAAATTACCTCCGGGACTCTGATACGCGGAACATTCCAAAAATAAAGCGGCGCCGAGCGCCGCCTTTTACTCCAGCTTAGTATATTTTACCATAAAGCGCGCCGCTTTTTGGGAACGCGTGGGATTTTTGGCGCGCAGCGGCTTCTCTGCTAAAATATAAGCATAAACAGCGCGTTTGCAAAAGCAAAAAAATCGCCCGCCGCGCGGCGGAGGAGGATGGCGTAAAATGGAAGACTGCGCTCTGAATAAGGAACTTCTCGACGAGATAATGGACGTAGCGCGCGTGATGTCGGCGGACGGCAAACCGGCGGACTATATACCGGAGCTCGCGCTGACGCCTCCTGAGCTCTTCGCGCTGAGCTGCGCTCCGGTAGACGGCGAAGCGGTGGAGACGGGCGACACGGATCGGTTCTTCACCATGCAGTCTATTTCGAAGACGCTCGCGCTCTCCTTCGCCGTCGAGCACTTCGGCGCGGCGAACGTATTCCGCCACGTCGGCATGGAGCCGAGCGCCGATTCGTTCAACTCGCTGATGCGCATAGAGATGACCTCGTCGAAGCCGTCGAACCCTTTTATGAACGCCGGAGCCATCTCAGTCTGCTCGCTTATCCATACGGCCTACCGAGAGAACTCGACGGAGCGGCTGCTCGGATTTTTCACAGAGATTACCGGGCGTGCAGACGGCTTCGACGAAAAGGTCTGCGCCTCTGAAAAACGCAGCGCCGACCGCAACCGTGCGCTCGCCTATTTTATGAAGAGCGTCGGGCTGCTGCACGGCGACGTGGAATCCATTCTCGACTTCTACTTCAAGCTTTGCAGCATCCGCTGCACAAGCGGCGGCCTCGCGCAGATAGGCGCGATGTTCGCCTCGGGCGGCATTTCGCCCGTTTCGGGACGGCGGCTGCTGAAACGCGAAACGGTCTACACAGTCGCCGGCCTCATGAGCGCATGCGGCCTGTACAACGGCTCGGGAGAGTTCGCAGTGCGCGTCGGAGTCCCCGGCAAGAGCGGCGTTTCGGGCGGAATCCTCGCCGTCGTGCCGGGGCGCATGGGGATAGGCGTTTTCTCGCCCGCGCTCGACGCGAAGGGGAATTCGCTCGCGGGCATGAAGGCGCTCGAACTTCTCTCCGAAAGGCTGAATCTGCGCGGCTACCGATAATTTAACGGGAAATATGAAAAAGCGCGGCACGCCAGAAATTTTTCGGACGCGCCGCGCCTTTATTCGTAAAGGGAGATTATCCCTGCTTCTTCTGCTCCTTGCCCCACGAGTCCTTCAGCGAGACGGTGAGGTTGAATACCGGCTTTTCCGGAGTCGTCGTAGTGTCGGCGCAGAAATAGCCGTGGCGCAGGAACTGGAACTTATCCAGCGGCGCCGCCTTAGCGAGCGACGGCTCGACGAGCGCGCGCTCCGCGACGCGCAGCGAGTCGGGGTTGAGGTAGTCCTTGTAGTCCTTGCCCTCCTCCATGTCGTTCATGTTGCGCAGCGTGAAGAGGTTGCCGTAGAGGTTGACCGTCGCGGGGACTGCGTCGCCTGCCCATACCCAGTGCAGCGTGCCCTTGACTTTGCGTCCGTCGGGCGCGTCGCCGCCGCGGCTCTCCATGTCCGCTTTGCAGCGTATCTCGATTATGTTGCCGTCGTCGTCCTTCGTGACGCCTGTGCAGGTCACGAGGTAGGCGTACTTGAGGCGCACTTCTTTGCCCGGCGAGAGGCGGAAGAAGCCCTTGACAGGCTCTTCCATAAAGTCGCCGCGCTCGATGAATATTTCCCGGCCTATCCTCACCTTGCGGCTGCCCGCGGAGGCGTCCTCGGGGTTGTTCTCTGCGTCTAGTTCGTCGACGAAGCCCTCTGGCCAGTTCTCGATGACGAGCTTCACGGGGTCGAGCACCGCCATGCCGCGCAGCGCCGTCTTGTTGAGTTCCTCGCGCAGGCAGTGCTGCATAAGCTCTATCTCGACGAGGCTGTCGGCCTTCGCCACGCCTATCTCGCGGCAGAAACGGCGGATTGACGAAGCGGTGTATCCGCGGCGGCGGAATCCGCATACGGTGGGCATGCGCGGGTCGTCCCAGCCGCTGACTATGCGGAGCGTCACAAGCTCGAGCAGCTTGCGCTTGCTCATGACGGTGTATGTGAGGTTGAGGCGCGCAAATTCGTACTGGTGCGGCACGTGCGGCACGTCTACGTTCGCGATGAACCAATCGTAGAGCGGGCGGTGATCCTGGAACTCAAGCGTGCATATCGAATGCGTGACGCCCTCTATCGCGTCCTCATAGCCGTGCGCGAAGTCGTACATCGGGTAGACGCACCATTTTGCGCCGGTGCGATGATGTGCGCGTTTCAAAATTCTGTAGATGACAGGGTCGCGCATGTTGAGGTTGCTGCTAGCCATGTCTATCTTCGCGCGGAGGACGTGGCTGCCCTCGTCGAACTCGCCCGCCGTCATGCGCGCGAACAGGTCGAGGTTCTCCTCAACGCTGCGGTTTCTGTATGGCGAATCGACGCCTGGCTTCGTCAGCGTACCGCGGTTCACGCGTATTTCCTCCGCGCTCTGGTCGTCGACGTAAGCCTTTCCCGCCTTGATAAGGTCTATCGCCCATTTGTGGAACTGTTCAAAATAGTCCGAGGCGTAGCAGAGCTTCGCCCATTCGAAGCCGAGCCACTTCACGTCCGCCATTATCGACTCGACGTACTCGGTATCTTCCTTCGCTGGGTTCGTGTCGTCAAAGCGCAGGTTGCAGCGCCCGCCGAATTCCTGCGCCGTTCCAAAGTTAAGGCATATCGACTTCGCATGACCGATGTGCAGGTAGCCGTTCGGTTCCGGCGGAAAACGAGTGACTACTTCATTGACGCGCCCGCTTTCCAAATCCGCAGTGATGATTTCTTCAATAAAATTCTGATTTTTGTTCTCCGAAGCCATAAATCCAGCCTCCACCCATTTATATTAAAATTTTTCAAGGCAGCGCCCAAGCACATCTTCCGGCGCGTCCGCGCAGCTTAATAACGCTAGATATGATAATGTAATTAGGAATTCAAGGGAATAGCTTCCTTGACCGAAAACCGTGAATTTTTTTTCGGCGAGCGCCGCCATCCCAACGCAGCCGTAGCGCGATGGATTTTTCTCGCCACACGCGCATGAACTTGCCGCGATTACGACAGGACGCTCCAATTCCTCGTAGGCGGATTCGAGCTCGCCGTGCAGCCTCTGCGCCATATTGCAAGAGCCGTAGCCGCAGAGTACGAGGATTTTTGCATTTCGCGGGAAACCGCCGGAATATGCCGGGTGCAGATAGACGACGGCGAGCCGCCGCGCCGCTTCGCGCCAATCGGCTGTTTTGGCAGGAAGCGCAAACACCGGCGACGGGCCGCTTCCAGTGCGCACGTACGCGCTGAGCGCGCTTGCATCTTCCTTATGGACGTAAGCGCCGGGGAATTTCTCTCCAGCGAAATATATGAAGACGCCGTCATCCGTATCGAGCAGCAGCTTCGCAGCGCCGAGCAGATTGTCCGCGCCGTCGAAGCCCTCTTCGCCCGGCGTGCGCTGGCTGCCCGTCAGGACGACCGCCGCGCCGGAAACCGTCAGTGAAAGCCACGCGGCGCTGAAAGCCATCGTGTCCGTGCCGTGGACGACAAGGAACTTCTTTACGCTATTTTCCCGTCCACGCGCTACGATGTCCGAAAGGGCGAGCCACTCCCGCGGCGACATGTCGGAACTGTCGACTCCGGACGCGCCGAATGCATCGACGGCTTCGCACTCGGCGCCGCGTCCGCGCAGATAATCGAGCGCCGGAGCGACGACGCTCTTCGCTGCCTCGGCGTCGGGAACGGCGCCGCACCCTTTATCGACGGAGACGATCGTACCGCCTGTCGAGATTATCATGACCTTTTCCAAAATCACGCCTCCCGTTATAGGAAAAATCTCCGCGCCTTAGAACGCCGCCGCTTCAAGCGAAAGCAGGATGCCCTCGTACCACAGCATAAGCACGGCTGCAACGGTCAGAACGTAGACCACGCCGCCGCGCGCGTATTTCGGCAGCGGTTTTTCAATGGCGGCGAAAAGAGCACGGCACAGCGGAACGGCAATTAAACGCATGGCGGCTACAGAAAGCCAGAAGATGAGGAAGTTGACCGCCTGCCCGCTCCACGCAATAGCCGCCTGGTCGCCGAAGGTCGACATAAATTCACTAGGGAAGACGATATATGTAACGACGGCGACGATTATGAACGACCGGAGGACGGACCAAATTTGCAGAATGCCGCGCGGCGCGCCGCTGTAGTCAGGCAGTTCGCTAACGGACAGGAGCAAAGTCCCAGAATAAGTGCCGCGCTGCGGTGCCTGACTCAGCACCGATATCAGAAACAGCGCCACGCCTGCGACGCCCCACCACGACATCGAACGCATCTGCCCAAAGAGCGAGAACGAATTAAAACTGAACGGGTCCGTGTCGAGCCCGTTCTTTATGAGATAGGCCGCTACAGAAGCACAAGCCGCCATGAACGGGATAAGAAAGCGTATCATGCCGCGCATTTCGACGCGCGCTATCTTCAGAGCCTCTTCAGTCCCCGCCGCATAGAGAGAGACAAGTACAAAAACCTCGGAAAGCAGCATAAACTGCACAAGCTGCACTATGTCGGCGCCGTTGTCTATGACTGGGATGTAGGTGCATATAGGCAGGCAGGCGAAGATTGTCAGCAGCGCCGCGAGCGCGAACGCAGGACAAAAGAGCGCCATCCCCGCCCGTGCGTTGCCCGGCAGGACCACAGGCGCTCTGAACCAGCCGGCCAAGCTAACGTCAGTGCGCTCTGAAGCGCCAGACTTCCTTCTGAACGCAGCTAACACCTTGAAATACATCTTCTCAGAAACGACAGCCAGCGCGACGACGAAGGCGATGAGCAACAGCGCGTTGAAGTACTGGAAAAGCGAAACAAAAATCATCGAATTCATGTCAGATCACCTTACAAACAAAGCCACGGCGAACAGCACGACAAGCGCAGCGATGCCGCAGAGGCCGCCCCCAGCCATGCTCCGCCACGGACGGAAGCCGACTGCGGCGAACTCCGCGAGGGAACGCTCCAATGGGAACATAGGAAAGGCCGGCTCTTTGGCGTCGCGCGCAGGCGCCGTTCCGCTTCCCGTGCGGCGGGCGCAGAGAGCTACGACGGCGCCTCCCGCAGCGGCAGCTACGAAAAACACCAGCAGCCATTTATAAACGTCCCACGTAAAAAACCCCGTCGATATGCGCGACGCTGCGACATACGCACCGGCATCCGGAGCTGTTGCCCCAGGCAGCGCGGTCCTGTTTATCAGAGCCGCGACAGCCGGAGAAACCATCTTTTCAAAGACGTAGCCCGGGGCCGCCGACGAAGCGGCGAAGAGCGCTAAAAGCAGGATCAGCGGAAACGCCACTGTAGACTCGCCGGTGAAATGAAATTCGTTTTTCCGCGGCCTGCGGTTGAGCGCGAGTGACGCGAGAAAACGCAAGCCCACCATCAACATAAGTATGGTGAAAAGGAAGAGTACGACGACTACAAACGGGCTAAGAAAATTCGCAGAGCGGAAAAGAAGCTGTTTAGAGCTGTAGCCAATAAAGGGCGGTAGCCCCGCGAGCGCCGCGACAACGATGAAGAGCGTCAGCAGAGAGAGCGGCGCGCGCTCCGCCATTCCTCCCTCCTGCCACAGCTCGCAGCCTTCGTATTCCTGTTTCAGATATACAGTAACTACTGAAAGCGCCGCCGCAACGGGCAGGAAGATAAGCCATAGCCCAATCATAGACTCAAGCGCGCTCACTCCGTAAAGCGCTGCGCGTTCCGCACCGAAAGTGCCACTGACAGCAATACCCATCGTGACGATGACCATCCCTTTTATATACATCATCGTCGAATCCATAAAATGCACCGGAGATTTTCCGCCGCTCTGGAATACAACGGCCATTATCATCGACGCAAAGCCGAGCATGACAAGCAGCACAGGAATCTTCTGCAAACCGTCGAGTGGGCCGTAAATCGAGAAAATCACGCGAAAGGCAGCAAAAAGCGAAGCCTGCGTCCTAATGCCGAAGAAGCACATCTTAGAGGCGTCAGAAAGATGAGGCGACGGCTTAAAAAATATATAGAGCAGCGGCACCGTCATCAGCAGGAAGGCCGCGAGCGACGAAGGCGTGCTCTTTATCAGCGAGGCCAACGTAGTGATGTTGTCCGTGCCGTACTCTTTTTTCAGCATCACCGCGCCCGCTAGGAACATTACGAGCAGCAGCACGCGAGAGGCATAATAGCATACATGTCTGCCGCCGGGCCGTTTTTCACCGACCGTGAAATTGCTATAAAGTCCCGTTACGCCAGCCTGCGTCATCATCATGAATACGAAGAGCGCAGCAAGCCCGCTCGTGTAAAACATTCCCTGAATACCGGCGCATGTCAGCAGGAAGAACGCCGCCTTGCGCGGCGTTATAAGATTACGCTTGTCGGACAGAGCGCGCAGCCCGGCAACAAGCGCGACGAAGCTCATAAGCATCGCAGAGACCGCTCCGAAGGCGTCGACCTTCAGCATGGCCTGCACTTTCTCTAAATCATCGCCGGATACCGCCGTACTCCAGCCGCCGCCAGAAAGAAAATAAAACGGCGACGGGGACAATTCAACGCCCGCCCACACGCGGTAAGAGAGCACGAGCTCGGCAAGCAGGATGACCAGGAACGGCAGCTTGTACCATATCTTAGGGATCCCCGGCCTTCGTCCGAGCGGCCCTGCAAGAAAACGGCTGTAAAGCATAGCTGCCGTCATAAAAGCAACGCCAGCAAGCGGCAGAGAGAGAGCCATCACAGGCAGAGGCATTGCCTTGAATAAATACAATAAATTCATACGCTCACCTTTCGCGCGAAAAACTACACCGGAGCGCCGCAAAAAATACCCTGCGGGCGCGCCGCAAACTATTATAACAAAAATAGAGGCGCGAGATTACAAACGCGACTAATAATATTTTCTTAGCCTATTGACTAGAAATCAAAAATTGCTATAATACTCTCCGTTGGCCGGGGTGGCGGAATGGTAGACGCACGGGACTTAAAATCCTGCGGGCGCAAGCTCGTGCGGGTTCGAATCCCGCTCTCGGCACCAACCACCTGGTATCGCGGGGTGGAGCAGTTCGGAAGCTCGTCGGGCTCATAACCCGAAGGTCATAGGTTCAAATCCTATCCCCGCAACCAAATTATGGCGCTGTAGCTCAGTTGGCTAGAGCATTCGGTTCATACCCGACAGGTCACTGGTTCAAGTCCAGTTAGCGCCACCAGTAAATACAGCCTCTCAGAGATGAGAGGCTTTTATAAAGTTTCCGGGGCGTAGCGCAGTCTGGTTAGCGCGCTTGGTTCGGGACCAAGAGGTCGGAAGTTCGAATCTTCTCGCCCCGACCAGTTTGGAACAGGGTTTTCGGCATTAATGAAAGCCCTGTTTTTATATTTTTACCTTTGATATGTTCTCCTCTTTTCATGAGCTACATGAAGTACGGCGTCATTAAGGCCGCCGTGCGGTACTGCACGAAAGGCAGTATTTTTACAGGTGGATGAGGCGTTACGTTACAATTGGACTATTCAATATCTAAACAACAGGTCAGGGCGTCCGTACCATCCGGCGGAGCGTCCTAGCCAGATCCGGCGCTCATGACGAAGCGTACCGGGTCCTCCTCACGTAGGCTTCTGCCCTCAAGAAGAAATACATCCAAAGATTTACTTACAATTTACTTACAAGCGGCAAGCAAATGCAATACCTATGACAGCACGTACAGGTGGACGTTGAATGCATGCAGAAGACATGCCATGTCAGATAAGCGGATGATTGACAAACCACCACATAAACATAACTTATTTCTTCAAAAACAAATCCACTATTTCGCGAAGCGAAGAGATTTGCAGCGTTTCTATCGGGTAGGTTTCTTTCGGGGTACGGCGGCTGATTACCGCTTTGGTGAAGCCGAGGCGGGCCGCTTCTTTTATGCGCAGCGGAGTACGCGCGCAGGGGCGGACTTCTCCGGCTAAGCCGACTTCTCCTATAAAGCAGACGTCGGCGGGGAGTTCGATGTCCGCGGCGGCGGAGGCGAGCGAGGCGCAGATGCCGAGGTCGGCGGATGGGTCTTTTAGCGTAAGGCCGCCCGCGACATTGAGGTACACGTCGCTCGCGCGTGTGGCGATGCCGCAGCGGCGTTCGAGCACGGCGAGCAGTAATTGCAGCCGGTTCACGTCTACGCCGCGCGCCGTGCGCTTCGGGTACGGGAACGGCGTCGGGCAGGCAAGCGCCTGGATTTCCGCAGCGAGCGCGCGCGAGCCTTCGAGCGTCATCGCTATCGATACGCCGGAGCTTCCTAAGTCGGTGCCGTTCCAGTAGAGGCGGCTCGGGTCGTTGACGGCGGCGAGCCCCTTGTCGGACATTTCGAAGATTCCAAGCTCTTCTGTGCTTCCGTAGCGGTTTTTCTCGGCGCGCAGCAGGCGGTTCGGAGAGTTCTGCTCTCCGGAGAACAGCAGCACTACGTCCACGAGGTGTTCGAGCAGCTTCGGCCCGGCTATCTGCCCCTGTTTCGTGATATGTCCGACGAGGACGGCCGGTATCGAGCAGCGTTTGGCGGTGTCGACGGCCATCGCCGCGACGCCTTTCACCTGGTTCGGCGAGCCGGCCCAGCCGCTTTCGCTATCGGCGCGGAAGGCCTGCACGCTGTCGATGACCATGAAGCCGTAGCCGTATTTCTCCGCCGCGGCGAGCGATGACTGAAGGTCGCTCTCGCAGAGCAGGTCGAGCCCCGGCGTCATGAGGCCGAGGCGGCGTCCGCGTAGCGCGAGCTGTCCCGAAGACTCTTCACCGGATATATAAATCACGCGCTCGCCGCGTTTCGCCATTTCGGCGCAGACTTGCAGCAACAGCGTAGATTTTCCGACGCCCGGCTCGCCGCCGAGCAGGGTCACGCCACCGCGTACCCAGCCGCCGCCGAGGACGCGGTCGAGCTCATCTATTCCAGACGGGATTCTTTCCTGTTCCTCTACTTCGAGGCCGGATATCGGGATTGCCGCCTTGACTGGTTCGCTCAACGGCCCGCGCGAAGCGATGTGCTGCGTCTCCTGTTCGAGCGTTCCCCACGAGCCGCACTTCGGGCATCTCCCCATGAAGGTCTGGCTCTGGTAGCCGCATTCTGAGCATTTATAAAGACTTGTCTCTTTTTTCGCCATGTTTAGAACTTATACCCTAGCCCCAAGGCCATGATACGCGCCGTCCGCCCTCGCCGCGCAGCGCCATGCGTATCTCGTCGAAGGTCGGAGCTTCGAGCATCATTTTCGTGCAGTTCGCGCGCGACATGGTGTCGAGCGTGTGCGAGTCGGAGGAGCGTATAAAGGCGCGTCCGGGATACTGTTCCCGCCATTTCTGCGCCTCGTCGGAGTTGAGACGGCGCGAGAGCTCGAAACCGTCCGCCGGATAGTCCTCCGGCATCGGGCCGAGCGCCGCAGTATAGGAAAATGCGGGACGGTCGACGTGTGCAAGTATCGCCAGGCCGCCGAGAGAACGCGCCTTTTCCACTATCTGGTCGACCTCGTAGCCCGCGCCCTGTATCAGCAGGACTTCCTCTTCTTTTACGATTCCGTTCTCCGCGTCGACGACTATCTGGTAGCCGAAGTGCTCTACGTCGTTTTTAATCGGTCGGATGCGCTTCCAAAGCCATTCCTTAAATTCAAGGGCAAGCTGATATTCCGGGAAGACGCACAGCGTGTGAATATCCTCCGCGCTCTGAGCCTCAATACAGGGGAGCACGACGGGGACGCCCGGGCGCCCGCCGTTCTGCGCGGCGCACGAGATCCCGGGGTAGTTTTCGCATGTGTTGTGGTCGGCTATGCCGATTATATCAAGGCCAGCCTCGCGAGCTTTTTCTATGATCTCCGGCGCGCCCATCTCGAGCTCGCCGCATGGCGAAAGCAGCGTGTGTATGTGGAGGTCGACCCAGAAGGGCTTCAGCAACGCGCCGCTATCCCTTCAGCCCTAGTCCAGCGAGTTTCACGCACGTCGCGTAAAGCGTATCCTGCACCGAGACTATCGCGATGTTTTCGGTGTTGCAGCGCTCTATTAGGTCGTCGGGAGCTTTTCTGCCCGATGCTATTATGATCATAGGCAGATCCTTGAGCACGGCGACCGCTGCGACGTTGAGGTGCGCCTGCACCGTCACCCAAGCGGCTCCCTCGGGGGCCGTCCCCATTATGAAGCTGAGGAGGTCTCCAGCGGTCGCGCCGGTTATTTCACGCCCTTTGTCGCCCGCGCACTGTACATCTCCGCCGAGCGCTTCGCATATCTCGCTTACGGTCATTTCGTTCCGCTCCTCCTTTTAAGGGTTTGGGGCTGCGACTCTGATAGGACGACTATCTTGTTCGCGAGCGAAGCTATACCCTCGCGCAGCTTGAAGATGCAGTCCGTCACGGAGCCGTGTCCTCTGACTATTTCCTCTGCCATCGCCTGGCACGAAGGGCGCCCGCACGACCCGCAGTCTATGTGCGGCAGCCCGGAGTATATTTCCTTCATCTGCTGAAGTTTCGCCATAGCCTCAGCTACGTTGTTCGAGAGCGGCAGCCGCGGCCTCGGCGTATAATCCTTCGTTATCGTCCAGAAGTCCATCGCGCAAAGCTCTTCTACGCGGCGCTGGTTCTGCGTCGTTACGTTCCAATCTGTCTGTATGTTGTTGAGGCGCAGGCTCGCGAGGAAGCGCGAGTCGGCGGTACCGACGCCGCCGACGCATCCCGTGTCGCAGGTGCGGCACTCGACGAAATCGACGTTGCGCAGCCGCCCAAGCTCCAACTCCTGAAGCACGTCGAGCGTGTTCCTCATGCCGGAGACGGCTATAAGGTTAAGACGCTTCTCCGAAAAAGCCTGTATGTGCTTCGACTCGCCGCCGCGGCGCGCCCACTGTATCCAGCGGTTGCTGCGAATCTTTCTCGGGTGGTCGTGCGCGGCGGAAACGTTGCCCGCCATTATGCTGCGCGCTACGCGCCGCACAGTAACTGCGGCGTCGAGCGGTGAGCGCTCGCGCCCCTGCGGTTCCCGCACCATCGTTATCTTCGCGGAGCACGGCGCAAGGAGCGTAACCGGCGCGCTGCTGCTCGTGCGCATCTTCCACAAATCCGCGGCGAGTTCGAGCGGCGAGAATACCGGCACGACGCGCGAAAGCAGCTCCGGGAAGCGCGCTTGGATGAGGCGCAGCGCCGCGGGACAGTAGCAAGATATCAGGGGCAGCGACGCCGGCGCAGTGCGCGCAATCAGCTGAGCCGTGGCTGCCGCGGACAGGTCGAAGGCCTCCTCCACCTCGTCCATGAGAGGATTAACGTTCATCGAAGCAAGCACGGCTTCGAGTACGGACGGGTCGTTATAGTGGCTGAACTGTGAAAAGAAAACCGGATCCGGCACGGTAGGAAGGCTTTGATTCTCCTTGATAGCGTTCCAGTCGTCCTCCTCGATGCCGAGCGCCTGCCTGTGGCAGGAACGCAGGCACTCCCCACAGTCGATGCAGAGCTCTTCAAGAATGCTTATCTCTCCGTCGACGATGCGGATGGCCTCGGTCGGGCAGACGCGGATACAGTTGACGCACCCCTGGCAGGCCGTCCTTGAAATCTTAACGCTGTGGAGCATGGCGATTCCTCCTCGCGCGTCTAATTTTTATTGAAGTATACTGTGCAGGTCAATGTCGTTCCGACGCCGACCTCAGATTCTATATTGAAAACGTCGCTGTTGCGCTTTATGTTCGGTAGCCCCATGCCGGCGCCGAACCCCATTTCGCGCGCCTGGTCGCTCGCCGTCGTGTAGCCCTCCGTCATCGCCTTGTCGATATCTGCGATGCCGGGGCCGTGGTCCTCCGCTATGAGCACCACATGGTCTTCGAAAATTTCAGCCTTCAGCATTCCTCCGCCCGCGTGGATGACAAGGTTGATCTCCGCCTCGTATGTAATGATGGCCACTCTGCGGCATATTCCGGAGTCTATGCCGAGCATCTTGAGGGTATTTTTTATATTGTTCGAGGCCGCGCCAGCGACCATAAAATCGTTGCCCTCAATCTTGTATTCCAGACAGACAGGGGCCCCCATAGCCCTAGATCTCCTGTATGTCTTGGCTCGGCTTCATGCCCTTCGCGAAAAGTATCCCGCACGACTCGAACATGCTGTACCGCGTCAGAAGTATCGGAATGCCGTTTTCCCTCGCGAGCTGAATCGTCTCATCAAGCGGCCTCTTGCCGCGCACAAAGACGATGGCTGGAATGTCGAGCATCTGCGCTGTGCGCACGATCTGGACGTTAGTCAGTCCGGTGAGCAGCAACGACCCCGGCGTGCAGAACGCGAGCACGTCGCTCATAAGGTCGCACGCATAGGCGTTGTTTACAATAATATTATCAAGGTCATCCGACGTAGAGACGTTTTGGGCATCGAGAAGCGATGCCAGCTCCTGCAAAGTCATCTTGATTCTGCCTCCTGAATGCTTGTCGTATATGCCGGCTTCAATATCCAACTTATTGTGTAAAGAATAACAAAGAGAGATAAGAAAAACAAGAGCGAAGGATGTGAGTATGCCAGAAGCGGGTGTAATATATTGGAGAATTTACATCGGGAAGTGGTATCGTATGTCTTTGTTCTATATCTCCGCCTGCGCGCTGCTTGCGCTCTTCTTCGCTGCCGGGCTCGTCCTTGGAAGCCGCGGCCCGAAAAAAGACTACAGCCTCGGCGGCAGAAAAGCGGGAACGGCAGGCGTCACCGGAATATTGCTCGGATCGCTCGTCGGCGGCGCTTCTACAGTAGGCACAGTGCAGATGGCCTACAGCTACGGTATGACGGCCTGGTGGTTCGCACTCGGCGGCGGCATAGGCTGCCTGCTTCTCGGCATACGCTTCGCCGTTCCGCTGCGCAGATCGCGCATCACGACGATAGCAGACTATCTGAGCAGAAGCTACGGCGGCGGGGTGTACGGACGCGGCATAGCGTTCGCGGCGACGTCGGCGTCGTCGCTCGGCACCTTCATCTCTATATGCGCGCAGTTCCTATCCTGCATCGCGCTGCTGCGCGGCGTCCTTCCGCTTTCCGTGCCGGCGGCTGCGCTTGTCGCGGCGCTCTCGATATGGGGTTTCGTCGCCTTCGGCGGTATGAAAAGCTTCGCAAAACTCGGCGAGGCGAAGATAGCGCTGCTCTTCGTCACTCTCGTAGCATGCGCCGCCGCTGCGCTCGGTTGGGGCGGATTTACCGTGATGCGGCAGAACTTGACATTCCAGCCGTGGTTCAACCCATTCGGTCGCGGCTTTGTGCCGGAGTTCGGATACCTTGCTTCGATGATAGTCGGCGTATTCACGACTCAAATATACATCCAGTCTTTTGCGGCGGCGAAGGATCTACACGCTGCGCGGCGCGGCGCATTCGCCTCGGCGCTGCTCATGCCGCCGATGGGGCTGCTCGGCGCTGCCGTCGGCCTATCCGTACGAGCACGCGGTATAGAGATACAGCCCGACCAGGTGCTATCATGGTTCATCATGGACTCCTTCCCGCCCCTCATAGGCGGCCTGCTCTGGGGCGGCGTCGTCATAACGGTCGTCGGGTGTGCCGCAGGCCTTATGCTCGGCATTGCGACCAACATCGCGAAAAACATGATACCGCGCGAGCGCCTGGCAAATTATGCGGCGCGCCAGGAAAACAAAGGCCCGGCCGCGCTCTTGGCGAAAGCCGCCTCATCGATATCCGAGACGGCGCTCGTCGCGGTCATGACCGTAGCGGCGGCGCTCATAGGTACGGCGACGACGGGCTCGATGATACTCGAATGGAGCTTTCTCAGCATGGGGCTTCGCGGCGCTGGCAGCTTCATCCCATTCGTCCTGGCCGTGCTGAAACCAGGCCTGCTTCCGCCCGTTTGGGCGCTGGGTTCCTGCTGCGGCGGCCTCGCCGCGATGCTGGCATGGGCTTTCGCCCGCTTCCCAGGCGACCCGCTCTTCGCCGGGCTGGCTGTGTCTGCGGCCTTTGCGGCATTCGGCGCGGTCTTCGGCAAAAAATACTTAGAGCACCGGCACGGATGCAGTGAGTAGATTCAGCAGTCAATACATACAAAAGCCCCCGCGCGGCGCAATATTGTCCGCCGTGCGGGGGCTTTGTTTTTCTTATTAAATTTTAGAACGGACTATCTCTTATACCCGATTATATCGCGCAGCAGCGAAACACGCCATTCCGCGCCATTCTCGTCCTCCACGCCTTTGGTGGGGAATCCGTCGATTACCCCGATGACTCCGCGGCCCTGCGCGCTTTCGGCGACGAGTACCTGGAGCGGGTTCGCGGTCGCGGCAAATATGCGGCAGACTTCCTGTACGTCCTTTATCCTGTTAAGGACGTTGATGGGGTAGCCCTTGCGCATTACTATGATGAACGTGTGGCCGGCGTTCATCTTCTGCGTATTTTCTATAGCGCACTTCTCCATCTCAGCGTTGTTTCCGTCGTGGCGTATCAGGCAGTCGCCGGACGCCTCGCAGAATGCGACTCCGAATTCTATGCAGGGCGCGGCAGTCGCCATCGCCTCGTAGATATCTTCGACGGTCTTGATGAAGTGGCTCTGCCCGACTATGACGTTGGCATCCTCGGGTATGTCTATCTGTACCGCGCTTATATTGAGATTCTCAGCCATCACTGCACCTCCGTTGTATTTTAGTGACCGCACATAGTATAGCATCACGACATGAAAAACGGCGGCCCTCTATGAGCCGCCGTGCGTTATGCTTATTTAAGACCGCGCGTCTACTTGCTCGTCTTTTTGAGCTCCGCGATAACCGCGTCGGTGATGTCGGTGCCGCCGTAGAATACGACGCCCTTATCCATGACTACCGTGAGCTTCTTCTGGTTGGCGACGGTCCTCATCGCGATGTTGATTTCCTTGAAGAGCGGTTCCATGAGCTTTCTCTCTTCTTGGGCGAGTTCCTGGCGTTTCGCCTGATAGATTTCGGCCTTTTTCTTATTGTCGCTCTCCTTATCGATAGCGGCCTGCGCATCCTTCTGGAGTTTGTCGGTCACGTCGCGCACCTGGCGCTGCACCTGCTGGAACTTCGGATGCTGGAACATGACCTTCTGCGTGTCGATGGTCCCGACCGTGTCGGCGGCGAAGGCCGCCCCTGCGAGGACGAGCGCCGATAAGGCAACCGTCATTACTGTAAGAATTTTCTTGAACGTCATCAATTTTCCTCCTCTTGAGTGCAAGGATAAAATCTCTATCCCTTTTGACTGACTTGTGTATTTTACCCTGTTTTCGTGATTACGTCCACGTTTTTGCAAGGGCTTCAAAAATTGGCGGCAACCGGCTTTGTAGAGTCGAACAACAGCACGCCTCCGCTTCTTTATAATAAGGGAAAGTTGTGGTAAAAATATGTGGATGGAAGTAATTCCGCGGAGGGATGCAGTATGGAATGTCTCGCAACTTTCGACACTACGCACATGGCGCTATTCTTTGAGAAGGCATGCCGAGCTTCGGGGCTGGACGTGAAGATCATCCCAGTGCCCCGCCAGATTTCGGCGAGCTGCGGCCTCGCGTGCAGCTACCCGTGCGGCGAGCGCGACAAGGTCGAGGCCGTCGTAGCCGACAAGGCTATTGAAGTCGCCGAGTATCACGAGCTCGCCTCTTAGAGGCGGGCTTTTTTATTCATCTCCGTCTGGCGGGTCTTCGCGGAAATATTTGTGCCAGAAAAGCAAGCTCATAAAGCGCCACAGAAGGTAGCCGAGGCAAGCGACAGATATTGATATCCAAAGAAGCCCGCCGTAGCTGGCGCCTATGCCGCCGAGCGCGGCGCTCCCCGCGCGGCGCGTTTCCTCGCTGCCAGGGCCGAAAAATTTCCACACCCACACCATCACTATCGCTGCGGAGAGCGCAGTGAGTATCATATTTATAACCTTCCGCATGGTTTTCAGCGCCTCCTTTCAATTATTCTGCTTATGAAGTGTTCGAGATAGAATTTCACGATGCGGTGCAGCGATATGCTGTCGAAGCGCCGCACAAGCTGCTCGCCGCCCTCCGTCCTGCGTATAGAGAAGGCGCGAGATTTCGGCGATAGCAGCACCTGAGTCGGATATAGGCTCCTGTGGCCGACTACGAGATACGATACGGCGCAGGCGACGCCAGCGAAGGCAGCTATCTGCGCGCCGAACAGCTCCATCGCAAAAAGAGTTCCGGAAATTGGCGTGTTCGTCGAAGCGGCTAAGACCGCGCAGACGCCGAGCGCAGCGCAGAACGACGGGTCTTGCCCAGTTATCATTGAGAAAAGCAGCCCAGACGACGCACCGATGAAGAAAGTAGGCGTTATCTCTCCGCCGCATCCACCTGCTGCGAGCGTTATACCCATCGCGGCGATTTTTACGATAAAGCCGAGCGGAAGGCTCTCCTTTCCAGCCACCATCGCCCAGATAGCGTCGCTTCCGAGCCCAAGGAATTCCCCGCCGAAGAGCAACCCTATCGCGAGCAGCAGGACCGCGCCCGCAACGGGACGTTTCCACCCCGTCACGCCGAAGCGCGCGAACGCTTTCTGCGCGAGGTGGATTCCCTCAATATTCGCGATCGCGATGACTCCGAAGAATATACCGCCAAGCAGCGACGCGGCGAGAGCCAACGGCCCAAGCTCAGGTACGGCGACGGCGATGTTCACCCCGTGGCCAGCGCCCATAGCCGCCGCCGTGAAGTAGCCGACGATACCGCTGATGAGCGACGGGAATAGAACGTCGTAGAATATCTGTCCAACGAAAAGCACCTCGACGGCGAAAATCGCGCCCGTCACTGGCGTGCTGAATACGGCGCAGAAGCCGGCTGCGATGCCGCAGATTATGACCTTTTTCAAATCAGATTCGTCAAGATTGAAAATTTTGCCGATAACGTTGGATACGCCCGAGCCTATCTGGGCGCAAGGCCCCTCGATACCGACCGAGCCGCCGGATGAAATCGTTACGATGGTTGCAGCTATCTTGACCGGCACGGCTTTCACATCTATCAAAGTGCGGCGTTTGTTGTGGATCGCGTCGATGACCGCCTCAGTACCGTGCCCCGCAGACTGAGGCGCAAGCAGACGTACAAGGAAATAGCTGACGAAAAGACCGGGGAAAAGCAAAAGATAGCGCAGCCGCCCTAGCGCCGCTGCCGTATTCATGCTCCAACTAAGCGCGAGGAGGAAGCCTCCAGAGACCAAGCCGACGGCAAACCCCGTCACAATGGCGAGGACGACCCACTTAACAACCGCGCAGATAAGCCATACCTCATCGCGGACGATGTCCGCCCCATCCGGTTTTTCAACGTCTATACGCACAGCATTGCCGGTTTCTTTATTATTCATCCCGTCCATAGCGCATCACCGCATGACATTCTACCATACGGCGCGCAGAAATACTGTATAATACGGTCATGAAAGAGAACACGTCGAACGCATTGAGTATCCTCGTAAAATATTTGATATATGCCGGAGTTCTCGCGTCGCTGGTTTTTATCTGCTGGCGCATAGCGACAAAAGGAGAGTATGAAAGGCGCGAGCTCGCGCAGTGCGAAGCGCTCGCCGTCAGCGCAGCCTTCGCCGCATGCGACGCGCTCGACGATCAAGCGCTCGCCGAGCATGTACGTGAGAACGGCGCGACGGAATTTATAATAGACCACATGAAGATGCCGGGACATAACGTCGTCTCCGTCATGATAACGCCGGAGGCCGAGGGTTTTTCAGTACTTGCGCGAGCGGAAACGAATTGGAACTCACGCAGCCCGCAGAAAGCGGAATTTCACGCGGTTAAAGGCGACGGCGTGGAATACCAGAAAGAAAACGCAATGGCGAAGGCATTTCTCGCGCTCAACGAATACGGCGACAGAGAGACTTCAAAGCGGCTGACTTTCGTCTTCCCCAACGAAAACAAATGCCCCGTCCCTTTCGACGTAATCGCTATAAAAGTAAACGGCCTGCACAAAACGCCGCTGACAGTGCTGCGACCTGTGATAAAATAACTACACTAGAATAATTTTAACTATATGATGACAAATTTGAAGAACCATAGACACCTCATTAGTGTTCTAAAAATGTGCGTGACAGTGAACAAGCAGTTACTCAATCCTATATCATATTTCCCGGGCGGCTCCTAAAGGAGCTTACCGGGAATATTTTTGCCTGCATTCACCGGCTTACCCGTAAACGGGTCTACCGGCTCAAACAAACTCAGCTGGTCTGCTTGATAGTCCTCTTTCAGCTGGTTCCTGATATACTCCGCTATTTTCTTCTGGTTGCGCCCTGCCGTGTCTACGTAATATCCTCTGCACCAGAAATGTCTATTGCCATATTTGAATTTCATATGTGCAAATGTAGGTTTACCATACAAATGTGACAGAGGGCGGAGGGTGGATGTATATAAGATGCGATATATGTAAGATATGAGTTAATGTAAACACGCAAGAAAACACAAAACAAAAGCGGGAAGTCTGTCCATGCTGTAAAGTAATTTCACCACAAATCCACTAACAGGAGGACGGTTCCCCGCATGACCAAGATATCACAAAAGGAACGTTACAGGCAATCTCTTATCAAGTATGCGATAAAGTACGGCGTCACCAAAGCAGCTGCACGGTATGCTACGAACAGGCAGTATGTCTACAGGTGGATGAAGCGTTACGACGGTTCTCTCGAGTCCCTTTGCGACAAGTCGAGGCGTCCTCACCATCATCCAAACGAACATTCTCCAGAAGAGCTCTTGCTTATACGGAATATGCTGAAGCATAACAAGAACACAGGGCTTGTCGTATTTTGGGTTAAACTGAGAGAGAGGGGCTACACTAGAAGAATTTTAGCCCTCTATAGGGCGATGAAGCGTATCGGAGCTGTACGCATTCCTCTGCCTAACCCTAAATACGTTCCCAAGCCCTATGAGCAGATGCAGTACCCAGGACAGCGTGTACAGGTGGACGTTAAGTTCGTGCCGAAGGCATGCCATGTTGGAGAAGCGGAGGGGAAACAGTTCTATCAATATACTGCGATAGACGAGTACAGCCGTTTCCGCTATGTCGAAGCGTTTGAAGAGCACAGCACGTACAGCTCGACGGTGTTCCTGACGCATATGCTGAGATTCTTCAAATTCCGTGTGGAATGTGTCCAGACGGGCAGTGGTTCGGAATTCACCAACCGTTTTACCTCTGACAAAGGCAAGACTACGCTCTTTGAAAGACATTTAGCGCGCTATGGGATAAGGCATAAGCTGATAAAAGCCGTACACGCCGCGTCATAACGGAAAGGTGGAAAGGTCGCACAGGAAAGACAACGAATACTTCTACGCGTCGCATAAATTCTATTCATTGAAAGATTTTGCTGTACAGCTGGCACTCCATAACCGCAGATACAACAACTTCCCGATGAGGCCTCTCGAATGGAAGTCTCCTCGGGAAGTCATGACTT